>JAQGMO010000367.1 GCA_028292315.1 Herminiimonas sp.
CCAAACCGAAATAGTTCCGACCAGAAAAAATTATTTTGCCATTAGTAAATTAATTGTTATTAGTAAATAAAGTTCTATTGGCAAGAGATCATCGAAGTGCCCAAGCGGAAGCCTCCAGGGGCATCCAGGCAAGCCAAATAATTATCAGAGGAGGAATATGGCCGGCCGCAGAGCGACGATGGAGGCTGGATGAATCAATCGTGAACAGGGAAACAGGCAAGTCCGGAATGCCGACTGTGCAGCGTGTGGGAAACCTTAAAGTGAGCGCGATAACAGTCCGATAACCTTGTTCGTCTGCTATGTCATCAATGTGGGATAGAACCGAAACCGGACTGAAATCAAATTAATCGAGTGCTTCTTCGGCGCCATCGCTGTAGCGTAATTTGTGGCGGCGGTCGCCAACAATCTGGCGCAATTCATCAATTGCGATACCGGTCACTACCTGCATCCAGATCAGCATCGGCGCATCAATGGGAAGCCGCATCATCCGCATGTCGTGGATGACCGACGGCGTCACATTGAGCGCATTGCTCAAAAGCGTATCGTTCTCCAGGCGCAGTTCATTAAGCAGGGAATCGAACAGGCGGTTTGCATCGTAGATTTTTACTTGCAGATTCGGTCGGTTCATGGTTTCGCCGCTTGGTTAACATCGGATCATGTCGGAAATCATTTTGACGGTGACCTATGAAACTTACATTGATGAAACTTAACGTCTTAACGGATTATCGAATTACCTAACTGTGAAACAGCAAGCGCCTTGCGATTGCTCACCTCTTGCGACGAGCCCGGCGAAAGCCGGCATGTTACAGCCGCAGCGGCGGCCGCGCTCCATGTTGTCGAACTTCGTATAAAAATTGACAGCGTGGCGCCCATGAAACGCCATGCATGAAGCAAGCTTGAAAGAGCGCAAGCGCATTTAACGGAGCAGTCCAAATCCCTCGTGAAGAATCACTTGAAATGCCTGGGACGGACCGCATGTCGGCTTCATGGCGTTTCACGCCCTCCCACATGGGAACCTCGATGGCATACCTGCTGACGGTGAACAAGACAGCCCGGCACGGCGAGAACAATGGCTTTCAGCGTATGTTCATGCCGCATCAGCCTACCCTGGGCATCACCTTCCCGATTGAAAAATTTCAGGGCGGCCAGCCGTCGATGGCACACCAGGAACAGTTGGCCCTGCAGGCCGAGAGGCCGGGATACACCGCGTTATGGTCCCGCGATGTGCCGCGGCGTGCGACGCACGCCGGTGAGGTCGGACAAGTGTTCAACCCGTGGGTTTATCCCGGCTGGATTGCGGCCAATACCCGAACGAGTGCACTGGCCACCGGCGATTGGCAACGACGTTCTGCCACTTCTGAAAGCCACTTCGGCCAAGGCGCAGCCTTAGCAATGACAGGAGAGCGGTCATGAACAACACGGAACCTTCAGCTACGACGATGCGCGCGTGGGTGATAGAAGCCTATGGCGAGCCAATGCGAATAATGGATTTGCCGGTGCCGAAGCCCGGGCCGCGCGACCTGCTGATCCGCATGCGCGGCGCAGAAGTCGGCAGGTGGGATGAAATGCTGCGCACCGGCGCGTGCACGACCGACCGTCCATTTCCATTATGCCTCGGCCTGGGTGGCGCCGGCACGGTCGACGCGGTCGGCACCAGTGTACGCGGCTTCGCCGAAAACGATACCGTCTATGTCTGCGGTTATCCGCTCCATGACAACGGCGCCTGGGCCGAATACATGCTGGTGCCGGAAGCATACGCGGCGCCGGCGCCGGCGGGTCTCGATCCGGTTCGCGCCGGCGCCGTGCCGGTCGCCGCCATGATCGCGCATGAAACGCTGCGCGACCTGCTTGATGTGCAACCCGACGACCTGGTGTTGATCACGGCCGCATCCGGCGGCGTCGGCCATTTCGCCGTGCAGATCGCCGCCCACTGCGGCGCCCGTGTCGTGGCGACCACCAGCCGGGATAACCGTGATTTTGTCAGTGCGCTGGGCGCAACAATGGTAGTCGACTACGATGCGAGCAACCTCGGCCTGGCTATCCAGGCACGTTTCCCGGAAGGGGTGAACAAGGCGCTTAACCTTAAGGCAGTCGGCAGCGGCACCGGCGATCAGGTGGCTCAAATACTGTGCGAGGGAGGCCACATGGTAGACCTGACCGGCACGGTTTCCGTCGACCGCCCGGCGGTGCAAATCGATTCCGACTACATGGTTCGTGGCGACGGTGCGCGGCTGCTGGCGATCGCCCATATGATCGACGATGCGCTTCTCGATGTGCATATCCACGGCACCCTGCCATTCGAGCGGGCGCCGGAAGCGCTTGAAATGGTTCTGGCCGGACAGGTACGCGGCAAGGTCGTGCTTGATATGACGTAGCCGCCAGGGCATTCATTTTTATCGAGGATCACTCACTCATGACCAATACCGATGCATCTAATCCAACCATGCGCGCATGGACCATAGACCGCTACGGCGACATGATCCATCTCGCTGAACTGCCGCGGCCACAACCGGGCCCGGGCGATATTTTGATTCGCATGACCGGCGCCGAAGTCGGAGACTGGGACGACCTGGTGCGCAAGGGCGAATGGCCGATGGAGCGACAGTTCCCGCTGATCCTGGGCCTGGCGGGCTCGGGAAATGTCGCCTCCGTCGGACGAGGCGTTACGCGATTCAAGAACGACGACCCGGTCTATTCCTACAGTTACCCGCTCTACGACAACGGCGCATGGGCCGAGTACATGCTGGTGCCCGAGTCTTACGCGGCAAAGCCTCCCCCCGTGCTGGAACTGACCCGGGCTGGCGCGGTGCCGATCGCCGGCCTCACCGCGCACGAGACTTTGGTGGACATCCTCGAAGTGAAAAAACACGAAGTGGTACTGATCACCGCGGCGTCGGGCGGGGTCGGCCATCTTGCGGTGCAGATGGCGCGCCATCTCGGCGCGCACGTGGTCGCCACCGTCGGCAGGCCACACGTCGATTTCGTCTCTGAACTCGGCGCCGAGACAGTAATCGACTACACGACGCAGGACGTCAGGCAGGCAATCCATGCGAAATATCCAAACGGCGTCGACAAGATATTGAATGGCGTTGCGAGCGAAGCCGCAAATCAATATGTATCGGTGCTGGCCGGCGGCGGCGTTTTGCTGGACTTGCCCGGCACGATCATCGCTACCCGGCCCGACGTCCGGATCATTAAGGATTATGTCGTGCGCGGTGACGGAGTGCGGCTTCAGGCGGTTTCGGATCTGATCGACGCAGGCGTTTTGCGGCTGGAAATTGATGAGATATTTCCATTCGACCGCGCACCCGATGCGCTGAACAAGGTGCTGGACAAGCATGTGCGTGGCAAAGTCGCGATCAAGATCCGATAATGCCGGGGACAGCGCTGTATTATTTGCGTCGATCACAGGAGCGACCATGCGTACGACTGAACTTCCTTCCGGCGAAGCGCTGCCGGTGCTCGGCCTCGGTACCTGGGGCATGGCCGAACGGCCGGAAAATCATGATCTTGAAATCGAGGCGATACGTGTCGCGCTCGACCAGGGGATGAAGGTCATCGACACTGCGGAAATGTATGCGGATGGCGGCGCCGAGACGCTGGTCGGCAAGGCGCTCCAGGGACGCCGCGCGGACGCTTTCGTGGTAACCAAGGTATTGCCGCAGAATGCGACGCGCAGCGGCACCGTCGCTGCCTGTGAGCGCAGCCTGCGCCGGCTCGCAATCGACCATATCGACTTGTACCTGCTGCACTGGCGCGGCGCCGCGCCGCTGGCGGAAACGCTTGAAGCGTTCCAGGATTTAAAGCGCAGCGGAAAAATCCGTTATTGGGGTGTCAGCAATTTCGATGTCGACGATATGGAAGAACTGGCGGGCGTGCAAGGCGGCGCCGAGGCCGCGACCGATCAAGTGCTTTATAACCTGATGCGGCGTGGTATCGAATACGACCTGCTGCCCCGGTTTGAGCAACGCCGCATTCCAGTCATGGCGTATTCGCCGCTGGAACAGGGACGGCTGCTGAAACACCCGGAATTGCAACGAATTGCCGAGGCGTATGCGGCAACGCCGGCTCAGATCGCTCTGGCCTGGGTCCTGCGGCGGGAAGGTGTGATCGCCATTCCACGCGCGGGAGCCCCCGGCCATGTCAAGCAAAACCGGATCGCGCTGGATATCCCTCTTACGAACGAAGACTTCGCCGCACTTGACCGGGCATTTCCTCCTCCAACTAAAAAGACGCCGCTCGAGATGATTTGACTTCGGCGGCTTATCCACATTTTTTGTGGACAGACCTGTGCATAACCCGCGTCGCCGGCGCGCGAAGCCAATACCGGCGCGGGTCTGCGGTCATGCCGCTTTTATAGGCTGAACGGTCTCGGTGAAAACGAGAGCAGTCATGCGGCGGTACCAATTGCGCGTTGATAATTGTCAAGCCAGCCGTCGGAGAAATTTACATTTTTGTGCGGACGTTTGAATTCAGATTTGCAAGTCGTTGATAAATAAGAACATTGTTCTTTGGCACGATTCTCGCTATGTTGTCCTCATTGAAATGAATTTTATAGCGAGGTAAACGTGATCAACTTACGCAAAGCAATGTTAGCCGTAGCAGCCGGTGTCGTAATGATGGCAACGGCCCATGCCACCGTCGCCCCTGTCCCTACCCATGTGGCACTTGATTTTGAAAAGCTCAAAGGCAGCCAAAAATACGCCTCGATACAGACCGATTATTACCAAAGCATTACGTGGGCCGCAAACTTCTGGGCTTACGATGCCAAGCAGTCTCCCTACGACGCCGCTTCGGGGGACGTGCGTATTGCCAGTAATGGCACAAATGCTGGTGACAGCTCGTTTTCTTTCAGTTCGACCGCTTTTATGGGCGGGGTGACCTTTGAAGGCGCCACGTTTTCAGGCGCGTCTGCGGTGTTCTTCAATCTTTTCTTCAACAATGCGAAGGTGCATACCTCATCGCTGATAAATCTGAACAATACCCCAACGTTTCTGACGAGCGGTTACTCGGGCGCTGTCGATAAAGTGCAGATCGTCGGCCGCGATGGATATTATGTGATGGACGACCTGCTCTTTATAACGCCACCCAATGCCGTCGCCCTCAAACTAGCGAAGGGGCCGGACGTCACGGCGCGAGTCGATTTTCCCTTCACGCCGGCGGTCGGACAGATACCAGAACCTGCGATGCTCGCGTTGCTCGGGCTTGGCCTTCTCGGCGCCGGTGTGGCGCGTCGTAATCCGTTAAAACGGAAAGAAGATTAATTTTATGTGCCAGGCTATTCATCATGCATAGCCTGGCGCACGTTATCGATTGCCTCATCGGGTACCTTCTCGATGTGATGTACAGTCCCCGCATGACCGGCCACCTGACGTAATGCCTCCTGCGCGCTGCGGGCCCGCACTACCGCGTTGCGATCAAAATCCCGGTACCTGCATTTCAGTACGTTTGTGTCGATCGTCCCTTTCCCGGCGGGCGTTTCCCGCACCGGATTTCAGCGGGCAACGGTTAGGAGAGTAGTCGACGAATGACCGATTCACAGAGTCGGCTCACCAATTCCTCGACTGTAAAATTCGCCGACACCGGGCGCCGCGAAGTCTGATCGCGGGCCAACGACTTGCTCAACTGGCTTTGCCATGTTCTCTCGAATACACTGGAGACCCCAATCTCTGCATACAGGTCCAAGCGATGAAGCAACCTTTAATTGTTGTGGCAGCATTCGTATCAGGCTGCGTGTTAACCGCCCTGCTCGATCCCTTGCAACTGGCGTTTGCCCAGGATCGTCCCCAAATAAGGCTCACGCCGAAATCGAATTATGAACATGTCCTGTCAGGAGAGAATATCTGGTTATTCGATTCATCGAATAACCAGATGATAGGCTGCCATTTCGGCGGTGCCGGCAGCGCGCAGGTCGTTTGCGAAAAAGCCAAAGTCCCATAAGGCTCAGGCAAAAGCCCCCTGCCTGCCCATCCGGCTTTTCCGCTCTACCCGGGCGCGTATCCTTTCCCAAAGCCGATTGTGAATCGGCAAGAGAATCACGTTGCATACTGGCTCAAGCACGGCAGCCAACCCGCCCACGGCCGCGGATCCGGTTGCCCAGTACATCACCGTGAATGCAACAAGCATGTGAAGGGCGACTTGACTCAATTTTTCCGCCGCCGCGCCGGCATAGCCGGCGCGCCTGGCCCGGCGCTTGTCGCGGAGTTTTTTCCAGATCCGTTCATGCAGCGGCAGCAAAATGACATTGCAGATTGGCTCAAGGATCGCAGCAAGCCCGCCGAATGCGGTTGAACCGGTCAGGCAAAACATCACGGTAAATCCCACCACCATGTGGGTGCCGGCCTGACTGACTGTTTTCGCTGCGGTGACCATGTTCGTTTTCCTTATATCCCAACTGTTTTACTTGCTGAGGCACATAATAACGGCCACACGATCATAGGTAAATTTGATTTACTTTATTATTTTCATAGAATAAAACTAAACTTCGCGACCTTTGTGTCTCAGTTGCCATCGATGCGGACCGCCATTGCACGCCATGCTGGCGATCCGAAGGCAGTCAAAGTAAAATTGCTTTTAGTTAATATATGTTTCATAAAATAAATATTTGATACCGAATAAATTCCGGCCGTAGCCGTAGAGTAGCCAGGCCACAATAGGGAGAACAACTGATGGTCGACGACCAGTACTCATTGATAGAGACACTTTCATTTCTGGAATACGGCGATCTTCCGGTACTGGGCACGCTGGTCGAACAAATTGTTCATTTGCTCAATTCGGACACGGTATTCAGCGACATCATCATTCACCAGAACAGCCCTATCATGCTGCGGCAACCGAAGCGGCTAGTGGCTGTATCGGACACGCCGGTTACTCTTGAAGAAATGGAAGAGTTTTTCGAAGTGATCGAACCGAATTGGGAAGAACGCATCAGCGACCGCGCTTTCGATCGCGCCAAGGATTTGCACAGTGCCCGGATCAGATTGAACTGCTTTACGTTCCAGGGCAAAAAAAGGCTGGGTTGCGTCATCCGCCGTTTTCCCACCGAGCCGATGGCGCTCGATCAGCTCGGGCTACGCCAGAACTCCCAGGACTTTGCGAAACTGTACAGCGGGCTGGTGCTGATCATCGGCGATACCTGCCAGGGTAAATCCACAACGATCGCCTCATTGCTTGATCAAATCAACAAGACCCGGTCCGGACATATTATTACCATTGAAGACCCGGTTGAAACGCTGATCCCGCAACGCAAGTCCATCATTACACAGCGTGAAGTAGGAACCGACGGCGATGTGCAAAGCTATTATCTTGGCGCACTGGATGCGCTGCGCGAACGCCCCGATGTGGTCCTGATCGGCGAAATCAGGGATTCGCAAACAGCACAGGAAGCCCTGGCGCTTTCCGAATCGGGCCCGCTCGTGTTCGCCACCTTGCATGCGCGGTCGACTGAACTCGGACTTCAGAAAATGCTCCGCCTGCTGGGCAATACGGATACGCAGGCGCAGGCACTTTCCACTTCGCTGCGCGGCGTAATTTGCCAGGCCCTGCTGCCTTCCATCAGTGGTGAAAAATACCATCTTGCGACCGAGTGCCTGACAGTGAACCCCGAAACGGCGAGATTGATCGAAAGCCGCAATATCGGCGGCATCCGCCCCTTGCTGGAAAAACTGGAACAGGCCGCCGATTCCGGCTGCCACACCATGAACTCCGATTTGAAGCAGTTATTAAAAGCGAAGAAAATAACGCTGGACGATGCGCGCAAGGCGACCACCGATCGGGTGCAATTCGACGCACTGTTTAAATAGAGGCGGCGGGGCGCCCGCACACTGCCCGGCGCGCATGCTGCACGTCTTGGCAGGATTGCAGGCTTCCCTGTTGATTCATCAGATCCGGAATGCCACTCCGGATACGCCGCATTAAAAGCCAAGCGCTCGCTTTAGTTGTTTTTAGCGAACCGTCACGCTATCAGAACTTGATGAAGTTCAAGTCCTTGCCCGGAACGCAGAGTCGTGCCCGCAATCAAAAGGCACGGGCTCGGCGGCATTGCTCCGCCCTCATGGAGAAATGATGATGACATCAAGAATAAAAAAACGGCTTGCGGCGGTTGCGGGGCTGATCTGTATGATGGCGGCGTCGGCTTCCGCCCTGGCACAGGCCCATCCTGGCGGCATCCATTCCGCAAAAGGCATCAATCCGCCATCCGGCAAGGGCAAGGAACAAACGCTGGCACTGACCACGCCCGCGCAGGCCGCCAAAGCCGGCGAAGGTTCGGTTATGTTTGTCGGTACCGCGACCGTCCTCATCCGTTACGCGGGATTTACGATACTGACCGATCCGAACTTTCTGCACAAGGGCGATCATGTACACCTCGGATACGGTCTTACATCGGAGAGGTTGACCAACCCCGCAATCGACATGGATCAGCTGCCTCCTGTCGATCTGGTCTTGCTGTCGCATCTGCACGGCGATCATTTCGATCAGCTGGTACAGCAAAAACTCGACCGGAATGTTCCGATATTGACGACGCCCGACGGCGCGCGCGAGCTTGAAAAAATGGGGTTCAAGGCGACCTACCCGCTCGGCACATGGGAATCGCTGACCGTTACCAGAGGCAAGGCCAGCGTGCGCATCACGTCGATGCCGGGCAGGCACGGTCCGCCGGTGGCGGCGGCGCTGCTGCCCGAAGTAATGGGTTCGATGCTGGACTTTTCGCCCGAAGGCGCCGGCAAGCCATCCTACCGGATGTACATCAGCGGCGATACGCTGGTGTATGACGACATCGAGGAAATTCCGCGCCGTTTTTCCGATATCGATCTTGCATTGCTGCACTTGGGAGGAACCCGCATCCTCGGCGTGATGAAGGTCACGATGGATGGCAAGGATGGCGTGCGCATGATGCAGATCATTGCGCCGCAGCGTGCGATACCGATCCACTATAACGATTACGGGGTTTTCAAGTCGCCGCTGGCGGATTTCGAAAAGGAAGTGAATGCCGCCGGCCTGCAGGGCAAGGTCACTTACCTGAAGCACGGCGAAAGTTACGCGTTTCGTCCTGCACGCTGATTTTTTTACGCGCGACCGCGCCGGCGCCGGCCGGCTATAAGGAGACCGCCCCGTGACATCGGTCCATAGCGATATCCCGGCCCGCCTCGACCGCCTTCCATGGTCGCGCTGGCATTGGCGCGTGGTGATAGCCCTGGGGTGGCATGGGTGCTGGACGGGCTTGAAGTCACGCTGGTCGGTTCGATCGGCGCCGTCCTCGAGCGCGCCGATACGCTCGGCCTTACGCCGCTGCAGATAGGCTGGGCGGGATCGATTTACATCGCCGGCGCGGTGGCCGGCGCACTATTATTCGGAAGGCTGGCCGACCGCCTCGGGCGCAAGAAACTGTTTCTTGTCACGCTGGCGATCTACATGTGCGCAACATTTGCCACGGCTTTCTCCACCGATTTTCTGTTTTTTGCGCTGTGCCGGTATGTGACCGGTTTGGGGATCGGCGGTGAATACGCGGCGATCAATTCCGCGATCGATGAATTGATCCCGGCGCGCATGCGCGGCCGCGTCAATCTTGCGATCAACGGCTGCTTCTGGATCGGCGCCGCGCTCGGTGCGGCGGTGAGCGTGGTGCTGCTCGACGAGCGCGTGCTTGGTCCGGCGCTGGGCTGGCGCGCCGGCTTCGTGCTTGGCGCATTGCTCGCGATTGCGATCCTGCTGGTGCGGCGCGATGTGCCCGAGAGCCCGCGCTGGTTGCTGGCGCATGGCCGGGTTGCCGAAGCACAGCGCATCATCGAGCAAATCGAGGCGGGCATCGAAGCGCGCCATGGCAAGCTTGCGGCAGTCAGCGCAGGCATTACTTTCACAAGGCAGGCGGCGCCTTCGATCCGCGCGGTGATACAGGTGCTGCTGCGGCGGTATCGCCAACGCAGCATGGTGGCTCTGGCAATGATGGTGTCGCAGGCTTTCTTTTACAATGCGATCTTCTTTACCTATTCTCTGGTGCTGACCCGGTTCTACGCGGTGCCGGAAGGCAGTGTCGGCCTCTATATTTTTCCATTCGCGCTCGGCAACGTGCTGGGCCCGATCATGCTGGGCCCGCTATTCGACCGCATCGGCCGTCGCAAGATGATCGCGCTGACGTATGTGTTTTCCGGCGTCGGCCTCGCGTTGACCGGCTGGGCTTTCATGCTCGGCTGGCTCGATGCGCGCAGCCAGGCGCTGGCCTGGTCGGCCGTGTTTTTCCTGGCATCGGCCGCGGCCAGTTCAGCCTACCTCACGGTGAGCGAAGTATTCCCTCTGGAGATGCGCGCGCTTGCCATCTCGATATTCTACGCAGTCGGCACTGCCGCCGGCGGATTCGCGGCACCGCTCCTGTTCGGTTGGCTGATCGAAAGCGGAAGTCGCGGGGCGGTCACGATCGGCTATGGCATCGGTGCCGCGCTCGTCATCATCGCGGGGATGCTTGCCTTGCGTTACGGCGTGGATGCCGAACGAAAACCTCTGGAAGAAGTTGCGGCGCCGCTCGGTGCGCCAGAGCAGCAATCGGCGGCGGCCGGACAGCCCTGCTCATCTAAATGAGATGGAACAAATGCGAGAAGCAAGCGCGTGGCAATCCGATGCACTGCCGGCAACCCCATATTTGCGCGCATCATCTTGAAATCCTCCGCCTGAAGGTCAACTTCCTTACACCACGCACAAGGAGTACAACTATCATGCAAGGAGATTTCTCATGGCAAGCACCTTGATCGGCGTCTATGATCATTACTCCGACGCGGAAAGTGCGCTAAGCG
>JAQGMO010000389.1 GCA_028292315.1 Herminiimonas sp.
CCAGGCCCAAGCCGCGCCGCCCCGCTTCGGCGGTTCCGGCGGCAGCGCCGGAACCGCCGGTCGCCGTCCCGGAATCCAAAATACCGGAGCAGGTTGTCGACGTGCCGCGGGAGCCAGCCGAACCGGCGCTGATGGCGCCAGATTCCACGGCCGGGCCAGTTGCAGCCGGCGCCGGGCCAGTCGCAGCCGGCGCCGCGCAGGTCGACCCGGTACCGCTCGCCACTTCACCGAGCGAAGCTGTTGCGGCCGTGTCGGCCGCCGAATCGTCCCAGGCCATCGGGCCGCTCTATAAATTCAGCCTGCCGCCCTCGGTCGACCTGAAATACGATGTGCAGGCATTACGCGATGGGCAAATCGTCTATGGCGGCGGCAAGATTAGCTGGAAATCCGACGGCGTGCGTTATACCGTGGATGGCGAGGCAGGTATTCTTTTTTTCACATTACTCAATTTCAGGAGCAGCGGCGAGATCGATCATGCGGGCGTCGCACCCGAGGTATACTCTGAAAAGCGGTTTCGCCGGTCGGAAACCAATACGCATTTTCACCGCGAACGCAACACGATCAGTTTTTCCGCATCGACCGTGAGTTATCCGCGCGAAGGCGGCGAACAGGACCGCGCAAGCATCATTTGGCAACTGACCGGCATCGGCCGCGGCGATGGTGAAAAATTCGTCTCCGATGCGCAGTTCGATTTTTTTGTGGCCGGCGTACGCGACGGCGAACCATGGCGAATGCGCGTGATCGGCATGGAAGAAGTCGAGACCGGCAGCGGTCGCGTAGGCGCATGGCACCTGGTACGCATTCCGCGCCCGGGCTCGTATGACCAGAAGCTCGACATCTGGCTCGCGCCCCAGCATGAATGGTATCCGGTAAAGTTGCGTTTCACTGAAAAAAACGGCGATTATCTCGACATGTCATTATCCAGTTCGACGCTGGCGGCGGCGCGCTGAATTCTTTTTAATCCTGGAACCCCACGACGATGAGCACTTCCCTGTCACGTTTTGCTTTTGCATTTATATTTTCCTGCAGCACCCTCGCCACGGCGCAGACAGCGCCGCCGAAATACAAGACCAACTTGCCGCCGTCGGCCGACCTGGCTTACGCCATCAAGGCGCGGCAAAGCGGGTTGACGATCAATGGCGATGCGCGGATACAGTGGCAAAACGACGGTGGCAAGTACCGCGTCGCCACCGAAGCACGTGCCATGCTGGCCGGAAAAATTCTCGATGAACGAAGCGAAGGCGCCATTGATGCGCATGGCCTGGCACCGGCCGCCTTCACCCAAAAACGGTATCGCAAGGAAGCCACCACCACGACATTCGATCGCCAGGCCCGCGTCATCCGTTTTGCCGGCTCCGATAAAAGCTATCCGATCAAGGGCGGCGAGCAAGATCGCGGCAGCGCGATGTGGCAGCTGATCGCGGTTGCCCGCGCGGCGCCGGCGAAATTCCGACAAGGATCAAGCTGGACCTTTTTCGTCGCCGGACAACGCGATGCCGAGCCGTGGACATTCAAGGTCGGCAAGCAGGAAAAAATCAAAACACCGCAGGGAGAGATGACAGCCCTGCATGTCGTCAAGACCCCGCCCCCGGATTCGAAGGAACAGCAGATCGATCTCTGGCTGGCGCCGGCGCTCGAATGGTATCCGGTGCGGATGCGCTATACCGACGGTGACGGCGAGTACATCGAGCAAACGCTGGAAAGCCTCACGCGAAAATAATCAACGATAGGAATCATTATGACGACATCCCAGGGCGCGCTGGTGTTATTCAGCGGCGGACAAGACTCGGCCACGTGTGCCGCGTGGGCCTTGTCCCGCTATGCGAAAGTCGAGACGATCGGCTTTGATTACGGCCAGCGGCACGCGGTTGAACTGGCGGTGCGGCCGGCGGTGCTGCAACAGTTGCGGCGCCTCGATCCGGAGTGGGATCGCAGGCTTGGCGAAGACCATATGATCGATTTGTCGCTGATATCCAAAATCTCCGACACCGCACTGACCAGCAACGTCGAGATTGCAATGCAGGCAAATGGCTTGCCGAATACCTTTGTTCCGGGCCGCAACCTGCTATTCATGACGGTGGCGGCGACGGTTGCCTACCGGCGCGGGCTGGATGTGCTGGTGGGCGGCATGTGCGAAACCGATTTCTCGGGTTACCCCGACTGTCGTAACGATACGATGCAGGCCTTGCAAAACGCGCTCAATCTCGGTATGGCGACGCAGACCAGGATCGAGACGCCGCTGATGTGGATCGATAAGGCCGCAACCTGGGAGCTGGCGCGTGAACTGGGCGGCGAGGCATTGGTGGAGCTGATCCGGACCGGGACGCATACCTGCTACCTGGGGGAGCGCGGCATGCTGCATGAATGGGGATATGGGTGCGGGAAATGCCCGGCTTGCGCATTGCGGGCGCGCGGATACCAGGTGTTCCGAGGTTCACCTCGCGACGCCATAACGCTATAACGGATTGCAAGGCATCACGTTACGCTCAAAGCAGTGCCACTCGATCCGTGCGACGACATGTCGCATGGTTCTAAACCATCTTCGCGCGTGGTCGAGAGCATGCGCATGAATTTCTGCCCGCGGCATAATTTTCATGCGCCTAAAATTTTCCGGACGTTTCAAACATATCCATGCCTTGCTACCAAATCATTTAGCCATTCTTCATTACCGGATATATTCAGGTTAATTAAAACGTCCGGCAATGCGGTTAAGGAAATAGGCAACCTCCCCCTCTTGATTAATGCCTGGATGATGGCTGTTCGCGGCAACGATGAGGAGCGTGGTCCTGGCAAGACTCCTTTCGAGAACGTTTAACTGCGCACTCTCGATTGCTTCATTAATAATCGTTTCAATCCGGTCTTCGCTTTCTTCCGATAACCCTGGTAATTTTTCAAACAACTTTCTAACGACACGGACCCCATTTGGCGGCAGAAGGTTTTTTACTTCATCAGGCAGGGCGAGCCAGAATTTGATGGGACTGAACAATGACGGCGTTTTTGCATTTGCAAGCCCCTCTTCCGAGAGTTCAATGTCAGACTGTCTTGCCGGACGTTTGGCCGTACGGCTATTGGCTAGAATCGACGGCTTGACATCCGTCGCAATACGCGAACTGCCGGGAGGTGCTTTGTCGAGGTCCTCCGCCTTGCGGGCCCTGGTTTCCGGGAATTTTAATAGCGCGACTTTTCGGTTCGGGTCAGCAGGAACAACGTCCGTTTGCGCTAATACGTCTTTTTCACGAATCTTTCCCTCAACATCCTGATCGGCTTTCGGAGTGCTGTTGAGATTACTACTGGAAATCCATGAAGTGAGTTTCGGTCCTGTATTAACGGAAAAATTACTTGGATTACGTGGCACAGTTTTACTGTCCAGTATTGACTGAAAATGTGGCAACGATGCCTGCCTTTCCAGCCTATTTTTGCGTGGAGTCGCCTTGCTTGGTGTTGAGTTCTCGCGCTTCAGTTTACGCGACGATGATTCGGTACTGAGTTTATGTCTTCCCGCAATCATTTGCAGCAGCCCTTCCAGATCCTTTTCCTCTCCGGAGGAGATTGACTTTATCGCTTTCAATAATGGATCCATGGCCTCGCGCATTCCGAAGTTAAGCGACCTCCCATTGTCGAAACAAAAAATATTCACTGCTTTCGGCACAAGCATGGCTTCAACCTCGGTTAGGGTCGCGCCGGCCTTTCGCAGTTCTTCTTCGATTTGCTTCGTCTCCTTCATGGCGCCAAAATCGGGCGGCAGGCGGGATAAAACCTTCCTTATTGCGTTAAACCCATTTGTACGTACACATGCTTTTAATTGTTGCTCCAACCCTTCCCATGTGCGGCTGTAATTGTTTCGATTTTCCCTCCGTTTACTCTCTTGTACATATAACGGGATGGTTGCCTTGATTATTTCCTTGATGTCCGGCGCCTTGGGATTATCAAATTTGACCGCGGCAGCCAACATCTGCACGTAAACTTTTTTATTGGAAGGTTCGCTATCAGTTCGCCCGGAAAGTCCCTTGCCATTTTCAAGAACGAGGTTAACAGCCGCCTGCGCTCTTCTGCGGACTTTCTGATCGGGCTCCTTCGGCCTGCTTGTAAGTACAGGCATGGGATCGCTGGTAACGTGTAGAAAGTTATCGACAGGTTGACTGTTCAAAAACATGTAAAACTCGACGACTCCGGTGTAATCAGTCAACGCGAGTTGCTTCTGTGGATGCATAAGATCCTCTGGTTGTGGTTAGAAAGCGCAAGCTATGTAACCACAACCAGTACCTGGTTCCAGGAGGATCGAAATATATTCAGATCACTTAAAACAGTCGCTCAAACTGTATTGCTGAAATGCATTCGGACCTCCAGCTGTTTTCTCGCACCTTCGAACAGCGCCTATAAAAAGCGCTCCGTTATCTTCGCGTAAGGGCTGGTTATTCGCGTCGAGCGAAATCTGTCCAGCGAGAAAAAGAAAGTCGCCGGTCTGGACGGCTTTTGAGAATGGAACGGGAATTTGCAAAGGGTAATGTGCTGAATGGCTTTTGAAATGAAATGTACGGTGTTATCGGGTTGAAGAAATTTTTAGTGTTGAACGATGCCGCACGCTCGCCGCGCGGCCAGGGCGTTGCAAACAAGTCGGAAAAAAATGATTCGCACGCTGTCGCGCACCGGCCGGATTTTTATTTTGACGCTCGCTCATCCTCATGGGCTTGCGCATGGAAATGCCTTGCCTCGTCGGTCAGCACATTCAAAATCTTGTCCAGGCATTGGAATTCATCTGACGACAGGCGTGACATCAATTTTTGCTGGCGCGCCTGGCTCAACATTTGGCCGTCCGCCTGGACCGCTGCGCCTTCCGGCGTCAGCATGACGATCACCTGGCGCAGGTCGTTCGGGTTGCTTGCCGGACGCACCAGCTTTCTTGCCGCCAGCTCCGAGACCGCCCTGCTGGCCTGGCTTTTGTTGAGATGGGTATGATCGGCGATCACCTGCAGCGGGGCATCGCCATAGGTGGCCAGATAGAGCAGCACGCGCCACTGACGAACCGACAGCCCGAGCTGGTGCATCAATGCGACCTCGATCCCGCGGTTCAACAACTGTGCCAGCACGGCGATCCGGAACGCCAGCAACGCATCCATCGGGACATCGGACGTGTCAGCCTTTACAGGTTTCCTGGTGTGCATGGATGCTCTCTCCGGTGAAGCCGCCTGAATTTCTGCCGCTTGCGCGTCTTTTGCATGCCGTTCGTTCACCGCTTCTTAAAAATTTCTTCTACATCAACCGGCAACGCGGTGGCTCAACAAAGAGGTGTCGATGGACGGAGCGTGGCCGAGCAACCTATCTGAAACAATTTTCCCTGCTCCGCAAGCCATGGTCCAGCCCATCGCGCCATGGCCGCAGTTGAAGAACAAATTTGCATGCGCGCTTTTACCGACAATCGGCACGCCGCGCGTCGTCATGGGGCGGCGGCCGGTCCACTTCCTGCTTGCTCCTGCCACGCCAGTTTCCCGGGCCGGCAGGGGCTGGCGTTCCAATACGGTTACCTGGAACCCTGCCTTGACGAACTGCAGGGCCAATGTGGCGCCCGCCACTCCGCAATCGATGATAGCGACATGCATTGCGCAGGACTCGATTAATAAGGAAGAGCGCTGAAAAAATCAGAATCCGACGGCCTGTCCGTCACGCCGGTGATCCGATCCCGCGGCATATCCATCCTGCGGATCAGCCGACAGTCGCGCAATCAGTTGTGCGGAGCCGAAGTCGAGACTATCGGGCGCGGCCACCATTGGATCGTGTCCGAGGTCAGCCAACCCCTGAACTGTCTGCGCCGGCATATGCGCTTCAAGGGTCAGCCGGCCATTGTCGTCGATGCGCCAGCGCGGCGCGTCCGAACAGGCTTGCGGATTCAGCCCCTCGTCGATATAACGCATGGCAACCTGCAAATGACCTTGCGGTTGCATGTTCCCGCCCATGACGCCCATTGTCATGACAGGCTGTCCATCCTTGGACATGAAAGCCGGGATGATCGTGTGGAACGGACGCTTGCGCGGCGCGACCTGGTTCGGATGACCCGGTTCCAGCGAAAATCCCATGCCGCGGTTGTGCAGTGAAATGCCGGTGCCAGGCACTACAACACCGGAGCCGAAGCCCTTGAAATTCGACTGGATGAGGGACACCATCCGGCCCTGCTCATCAGCCGCGGCAAGATAGACAGTGCCGCCCCTGACCGGCCCGGGGCTGGCGGGATAAGACGCTTTCGCCGGGTCGATACGCTGCGCCAGCTGCCGCAAGCGGTCTTCATCGAGCAGTTCTTCCGCGCTCACTTTCATAAACCGCGGGTCGGCCACGTGGGTATACGCTTCATTGAAGGCAAGCCGCATTGCTTCAACCTGGAAGTGGACACGCGCGGCGGAGTCCGGCGCGGTCTCGTCGATCGCCGTATGCTTCAGTATGCCGAGCGCAATCAGCGCCGCGATACCCTGGCCGCTGGGAGGAATTTCATGGATCTTGTAGCCGTGATATTCATGTTCGATCGGTTCCACCCATTGCGCTTCGTGGCGCGCCAGGTCCGCCAGGGTCAGGCTGCCGCCGGTCGCCTTCGCATGGTCGACGATCGCTTTCGCCAGCGTTCCGCGATAAAACGCTTCGCCGCGGGTCCGGGCAATTTCTGCAAGCGTCGCGCCCTGGGCCGGCATCGACCAGCGTTCGCCGGCGCGCGGCGCGCGGCCTTGCGGCAGGAACGACTCGGCAAAGCCGGGCTGTCCGCCGAGGATATCGGCAAACATGGCCCAGTGGCGCGCAATGGCTGGAGTAACCGCATAGCCATTGTTGGCATACCCGATCGCACGCTCAAACAAATCTTCAAACGGAAGCTGGCCGAAGCGATTGGAAAGTTCCACCCATCCGGACACCGCTCCCGGCACCGTCACGGTATCCCAGCCGATCGCCGGCATGCGGTCTTTTCCCTGGAAATACTCCGGAGTCCACGCATCCGGTGCGCATCCGGTTGCATTGAGCCCGTGCAGGCGCTCGCCATCCCATACCAGCGCGAACAAGTCGCCGCCGATTCCGTTCATCGTCGGCTCGACCACGGTCAGCGTGATCGCGGCCGCCAATGCTGCGTCGATTGCGTTACCGCCCTTCGCCAGCATTTGCAGTCCGGCCTGGGCCGCCAGCGGCTGGGACGTTGCGACAACGTTCCGGGCCAGTACGGGGGTTCTCGAAGATTCGTATGGTAGTGCGGGATCAAATTTTTTCACGATGGGAGTCTCATTCTGGATTCATCTTGTCCGGCCGACGGCCGGTCTTATTTCCTGGCTTCCGGCTGGACCAGGTTTCCGCGCGCGACCAGCGCATCCCACATTTTCTTTTCCGATGCAACCGTCGTTGCCAGCTCGGCCGGAGCGCCATGCTCGAGGCTGACGCCAAGGTCGCCCAGCTGCGACTTAATGGCAGGATTATCCATCACCTTGCGCAGCGCCTGGCTCAGCGCATTGACGATGCCGGAGGGCGTGCCTTTCGGCGCAAACATGCCGAACCAATTATTCGCCTGGTAGCCGGAAAGCCCCGCCTCCTGCAAGGTAGGCGCATCGAGCGCCGGCAGGCGCTTTTGGGTCGCCACGCCGAGCGCACGCAGTTTGCCCGCGCGGACCTGCGGCTTGGCCGCCGCAACGCTGTCGAACATGAAAGCGACCTGGCCACTGATCAAATCAACCTGGGCCGGCCCGCTGCCGCGATAGGGAACGTGAAGCAGTTGCACGTCCAGCTGTTGCGCAAACAGTTCTCCCTCGAGATGCGACAAGGTGCCGTTACCCTGCGAGGCAAAGCTGAGCGGGCCGCTCTTGCTCTTCGCCAGGCTGATCAGTTCCGGCAGGGTTTTGGCCGGGCTGGATTCGCTGACCAGCAAGACGTGCGGCGCATTGGCAATCAGGGCGACCGGCTCGAATCCGCGCTGCAGATCAGTTGTGGCATTGGCATAGAAATTCATGGAAATGACGCGCGTGGTGACGCCATCCAGCAGCACGGTGTAACCATTGGGTTCCGCTGCCGCAGCTGCGGTCATGGCAAGCATGCCGCCCGCGCCCGTTTTGTTTTCAATGATGACAGGCGTGGCGAGGACATCGCTTAATTCCTTGCCAAGGATTCGCGCCATGGTATCCGTTACACCTCCGGGCGGCACGCCGATCACGATCTTTATCGGTTTGTCGGGCCAGGCAGCGTGGGACATCAGTGGCAGCAAACCCATGCAACAAACGAATAAAAACCCCAGCGTACGTGATCGGAATGACATGGGACCTCCAGGCAAGGAAAGGAGAAAGTTTCATTCTATCAGTGACTAGTTGCTACAGCAACGATCTAGGGCGGCGTGGCGCATGATCACGCCGGCTTGGCAACCATCAGGTAAAACACCGCAAGAAACGCGAAGAAAGCCGGGATGCCAAGCAGTACCCAGAGTTTCAGGTAACGCCAGTAAATCGCCGGCAGCGGCGTTTTCATTGCGATGGCTTCGCCGGCGAAAGCCTTCATCCTGATCTGCAGCCAAACGACCGGGAGCCAGCAGGCAATCGCGATGAAGTACAGCATGAACGACCACACTATCCATCGGCTGGTCATGGGAAAGCCGGCGAGGTGGATCAGGTAAAGACCGGTAAGCGGCTGAATGATGACGGTCGGCGTGGTGAACAGCCAGTCGGCCAGCACCACGTGGCGCGATACCACTGCGATCGCGCGCACGTCGCGGCTCAGACTGGCGAACAGCATGTAGAAGGCGGAACCGATTCCGGTTCCGAACAGCAGGGTGGAGGAAATAATATGCAACCACTTCACGATAATGTATTCCATCAGCGCTCCTCCAGCTCGAATAAAAGCCAGATTGCAGCCGCCATCGGCAGATTCTTCAATAGCGGGCCGTAGGGATGCAGCCAGAACTCCGGCAGCTTCCAGCTGATGACCGCGGTGTAAAACACAATGAGGATCAGTTGTGCCAGCCAGAGCAGGCGACGTTTTTTTAACAGCAGGGTGGCAAAGCCGAATGCCAGGTCGAGCAGCGCGGCGCCGTACAGCATGAACGGCGCCAGCGCCCCGGTGACGCCGACCCTGGCCAGCAGCGCATAGCTGTCGGCAACAGGATATAGGCCGAGCGATACGATGCCGGTCACGATCCAGGTCACGGCAATACTGATGCGCAGGATCGGCAGCAGCCAGTTCAGTCTGGCTTGCTGGCGCACTGCGGCCCGGTCGGCATCCGGGATAAACCGCGTTGCCGGACGCGGTGCCCGCCCGAGCAGGCTGGAAACAGCCGCGGCGTCTGCAATATTGCCGCGCTCAAGCATTTGCAGCGTTTCCGGGTCAAGCACACTGCCCGGCATGATGCCACCGGCTTTCGCCGCAAGCCGAACCAGCGGCAGCGGCACGTCGACAAAAAACCCGCGTCCAAGCCCCATTGCCTCGCTTAGCGTGGAAAGAAAATTCTTCAGGGACATCGGTTCGGCACCGACGACGGGAATCCGCATCCCGTACCTGAGCGGACGCTCGAGCAGGGCAAGCACTGCGGCAGTAAGGTCATCGATATGGACCGGCTGTATCATCTGCTCCCCATTCCCGGGAAGCGCAATCACCGGCAGGCTCGCCAGCGTCGTAAACAGGCGCGCGCTGGTGCCGCCCGGGCCATATACCAGCGACGGCTGGACGATCGCGGACTGCAGCGGGAGAGTGGCGAGGTAATCGTCGGCTTCCTTCTTGCTCAGGTGGTAGCGGCTGCTGGCCGCTTCATCGGCCCCCAGCGCGGAAATTTGCACGACCCGCTGTACCCCGGCCCCGGCGCACGCGGCAAACAGCGCGCGCGGCGCGCGGGTGTGAATTGCCTCGAAAGTCTGCGAGCCATGCTCGCGCAAAATGCCGGCCGCGTTAATCACCATGTCGACCCCATTCAAACGCGGCAGCCAGTCAGCCATTTCGAAGTCGCGCGTAAAGTCCGCCGCCACATATCGGAACCGCGGATCGCCTGCCTTTGCCGGATCGCGCGTGACGCAAATAACCTGGTGATGCGCCTCCACCAGCGCATTCGCCAGATGGCGCCCGATAAAACCGCTGGCCCCTGTAAGCAATACCACCACGGCAAGCCCTTTATTTTCGTCCAGAACTATCCTCTTGTTTTTGCGTCACATAGGTAACTGTTGTACGACTAGCAATCTGCAATAGAGGTTCATTTCTGTAATAAAGGTTCATTTCTATGCATTTAAAATTTAATTACGCGAGGGGAATATGAAATCATGGTCAGAGGCGCTGCGCGACGGCGCCATATCCGGCAGCCTGGCGAGCATCGCATCCACTGCGGTCCTGAGCGCACGCGGCAAAAAGGAAAGTGCCACGCCATATGGGCCCACCAATGCTATCAGCCATTGGCTATGGGGGGAACGGGCTGCCCGCCGTGATGGCCTGAGCATGCGCTACACCGTGTTGGGCTACGGAATACACCATGCTTCCGCAACGCTTTGGGCAGTGGTCTATGAGAAATTGTTAGGAGACAAACCGGAGGGCAAAGCGGTTGCGCCAGCCTTGGCCGGCGGTCTCGCGACCGCGGCCCTTGCCTGTTTCGTCGATTACAAAATGACGCCGCAGCGCTTGCAGCCCGGGTTTGAAAAGCGCTTGTCATCGCGCTCCCTGGTCATGGTTTACGGTGCGTTCGGACTCGCCTTGGCCGTGCGCGGACTAGCGTCGTCGCGGACGCGCCGCGCCCGCTGAACGCTGTGCCATCAGGCGGCGTGGCGCAATCACAACGATTACCTGCAGGCCAGTTGCTCCATGAGTTTTGCGCTAGCGCGCCTGCAAGTTTTAAATGCGGCGCGCATCACCGCACCGGCGAGAAATCCGTGGGAAGCAGAATAGCGTTTTCCTGATCCAGCCAACGGTCGCGCCGCCCGGAGGCGGCCGGATTCCCGGTCGATGGCCATCTGCCGCACCCGCGTGCGTTCTAACGGGAAAACTCCGGAACCACGACAGAACCGTTTCCGCTGTCGTAGGACGCTGGCCCGTCAGGCGCCACCTCCGCGTTGCGCGGCGGGCCGAGGTCTACCGCATGCCGCGCATCGAGCCGGGCGCCCGTGACCGGATCGCGTCCCATGCCGGACATGATGACCGCCATTTCCTCGGGCGTCTTCGTGGTGCTGCGGCGCCCGTCCTGCTCAAACATTTGCACTCCCTGCGAATCCCCCGCAACGGTGGTGCCGTCGCTGCCGCGCCGGATGACGACGCCTTCCTGCTCGCCTGACGAACCGGCGCTCACGCTTTCTTCCAGTTGTTCGGCCCAATCGCCGGAAGGCGGCGAATTCACGATCATGGCCGGTGCGCGCTGCGGTCGCGGAAATTTCGCATTGACGTCGATCAGCTTGTTTTTCAGGACAGCCTTAAAGAAATCGCCGACCACCAGCACCGCGTTATGCCCGCCCTGCCCCCAATGGCTGCTCCGCATGGTCACACGCGCATCGTTGAAGCCGACCCAGGAACCGGCCACCAGGTCGGGATGCATCATGATGAACCAGCCGTCGGTATTGTTTTGCGTGGTGCCGGTCTTGCCCGCGATGTCGGCAACGATGCCAAAGCGCGATTTGACAGCCTGGCCGGTGCCTTGATTTACGACGCCACGCATCATGTCGATCAGTTCAATCCCGGATTGCTCCGACATGACCCGGCGCGCTTCCTTGCCGAATACCGCCACGGTTTTTCCATGACGGTCCGTTATCTTCGTCACCACTATCGGCTCGCGGAATTCACCGGTTCGCGCAATCGTCGTATAGGCCGACACCATTTCGAGCAGCGTGACCGGACTGGTGCCCAGCGCCAGCGATGGCACCGGGTCGAGCTTGCTGCGGTTGATGCCCAGCGCGTGCGCCAGGTCGACGATCTGGGCGATGCCCACATCGCGCATGACCTGTGCCGTGATCGTGTTCTTCGAATAAATCAAGCCTTCCCGCAAAGTCATCGGCCGTTCGCTGGGCGCGCTCATGTCGGTCGGCCGCCACACTGCGCCGTCCGTCGAACGGATTTCAACCGCGCCATCGTAATATGCCCGCTGCGGACTCATGCCAAGTTCAAGCGCGGCGCCGTAGACGATGGGCTTGAAGGTGGATCCGGGCTGGCGCTCCGCTTGCGCCACGTGGTCGTACTGGTCGCGCTGGAAATCGCGGCTGCCGACCCAGGCCTTGACCTGGCCGCTGGCCGGATCGACTGCGACAAACCCCGCCTCTAGCCGGGTTTTATCGGCCCGTAATTGCGCCATGAAACCCTGATCCTGCCTGAGCGCGCCCAGCGCGCCGGGATCGGACTCGCCGCCATCGATGTGTTTTTTATATTGCGGCGTCTCGCGTATGAAAGCATTAACGAGGTCGCCGCGCGAATTCCAGAAATAGGCAAAAGGATCAATCCGTGGCCGCATCCTGCCATAGGAATCCGGCCTGGTTGACACCGGTTGGACCGCCTTGCGGCTCCACTCCACGTCCGCAATATTTTGCAGTGCCTCGGCCTGCCGCGCCACCGCCTGGGTCGCCGCTTCCTGCAGCCCCGGGTCGAGCGTTGTATGCGCCACCAGCCCATCCGAGTAAAGATCATAACGATTTTTCTCGGCCCATTCGGCAAGCCACTTGCGCACATATTCCGTGAAGTGACTGGTCTGAACAGTCTGCTCGCGCGGCCGATTGAACGTGACTTTCAGGGGCTGCTCGCGCAAGGTTTCATATTGCCCGGCCGTCAAATGCCCGTGCCGGGTCATTTGCGAGAGCACGACGTTGCGGCGCGCGCGCGCCCGTTCCGGATTAGCCACGGGATTATAGTAATGGGTTCCTTTCAGCATGCCGACCAGGGTGGCACTTTCGAGCGGACCGAGCTCGGCCGCCGTTTTATTGTAATAGGTGCGCGCCGCCATCTCGATACCGAATACATTGTAGAGAAACGGCACTGTGTTGAGATAGGTTTCCAGCACCTGCCGCTTGCTGTAGCGGCGCTCGATTTTAATGGCGGTAATGATTTCCTTTGCCTTGCGTACGACACTGCGCGAGCGTCCTATCTCTTCGGGAAAGAGGTTGCGCGCCAGTTGCTGGGTAATCGTTGACCCGCCCTGCGTATCGCCGCTGGCCGTGTGAAAGATGGCGGCGGCGGTGCGCTTGATATCCACCCCGTTATGACGATAAAACCGGTGGTCTTCGGTGGAAATCAAAGCATTGATGACATCAGGAGATATCTGATCGAGGGCAATCCATTCGCGCTGCACGCGGCGGAAACTGGTAATCTCGGCGCCATCGGCGGCAAGCACCATGCTCGGTCGCGCCTGCTGGACCTGCTGGAGATTATCCACCTGTGGCGCTTCGCGGATCATCGCTTGCAGAAAAGCCGATAAGCCTATTGCGACAACGATACTGCATACAAGCAACAACAGCATGCTATAACGCAAAAATTTTCTGGTTGTTTTTCTCCGCATTAATTTTCCATTGGAAATTATTGCGGCTGAAACATGCTGTTTGGGCGGCTTATCCAC
>JAQGMO010000390.1 GCA_028292315.1 Herminiimonas sp.
TCTGCTAATCCAATCTGAGGCGAACCGGCGTCCCGACCGTTCGACTGGCCGGTCTCGGCCGGTGCTGTCCTTCGGTGACCGTCGCGGAGCGACCCCCGCAAGCATTCAGGCCCACTTGTCGAACGTCCCGCATGCCGGCTGTACCGTATGCGTTCGGCTAACCTAGGAATAGGCGCGAAATACCAGTCCACTTTTCAGGAGCAGAGTTAGATCGTGAAACCTGAGATTCCGCGAATATATGTGCAAATAGGAAAAAAATCTAGTTGCTCACCTCGTTTATATATTGCTTTGCACCCAGTACCTGTATCCTTCTTATGCACCCGAAACACCACACGTTTACCATTACTTACCAAGTATTATCGTTTCTCAGGACCTAATGAAGCTTTCTACATTTATAACAACGCGCATCGAGCAGATTATTGATGAGTGGGAATCCTTTGCGCGAACCTTTGGACCGGTGGCCGATGCCATGACGACCTTGGCGCTTAAGGACCATGCAAAAGGCATTCTGCAGGCAATCGCCTTCGACATCGGAACCAGCCAAAACTCTACCGAACAACTGGAAAAATCCCAGGATTTGACGCCAGGAGACGATACTACGGATAGCGCCGCATCCTTGCACGGAACTCTGCGCCAAGCCAGCGATTTTTCACTACTTCAATTAAGTGCCGAATACCGGGCGTTACGTGCCACCGTGCTGCGACTGTGGTTGCCGGAAGTGGGCACGATGTCTAGCACGACGGTTTATGAAATGATACGGTTTAACGAAGCTATCGATCAAGCCCTTGCTGAATCGATTGTCACCTACTCGGCGAAAGCCGATCAAACTCGCGAATTGTTTTTGGCCATTTTGGGGCATGATTTGCGCGCCCCACTGGCGACGCTTTCACTTGCAGGCGATCTGCTGAAAATGGAGTCCGGTGGCCGTGAAAAACTGGGACAGATTGGCGAGCGCGTCAGGCGCAGTTCGCGCATGATGGCCATCATGGTCGACGATTTGATTGGCTATACCAGGACACATCTTGGGAGTGGAATGCCTGTCGCGCCTGAGCAGGTCGACGTTGATGAGGTGTGCCAAGCCTCCATCGAAGATGCAAACGCCACCTACCCGTCGACCAACTTCAGCTTTAGCAGCACGGGCAACATGACGGGATATTTTGATAGGGTAAGGTTGCATCAACTCTTCACCAATCTTCTGGTCAATGCCGCCCAATATGGCCAAAAGCATCGCACCGTGACGATGACGACTACATCCTCTGAGGAGTATCTGGTGGTGCAGGTACAAAACTTTGGGGTACCGATTGCAGAGAGCGACCTAGCGTCCGTATTTAAGCCTTTAGTACAGTTGACCATCGAAGACGAGATGGACACTCGGCCCAAAACAAGTTTGGGTCTGGGTCTTTTTGTCGCCAAGGAGATCGCAGCCGCCCACGGCGGGAAAATTTGCGTTTCGTCAAACGAAGAAAATGGCACCGTTTTCACCGTCACCCTTCCGCGCGGGGTCCCACTACTCACTTAGACTTTCTGTTGCTATTAAGCAGACCGCATTCGGCAGTAAAGTGCAAAGCAGTTGCTGGTAATCGAACCATGAACGATGGCTAATGGCCGACACCTGCCATAGCTGGCAGGACGAGTGAAAATACAAACGGATTACTAAGGCAGTACTTTCCAAAGGCGAGCAGACTGCCGATGTACACCAAACCCAGTTGGATGCCATCGCGGCAAAATTGAATGCAAGGCCGCGTAAAAGGTTGGGCTTTAAAACGCCAGCTCAAGTATTTAACCAGGCGTCGCATTGACCGGTTAAATCCGTCCCGATCTAAAGTAGAAATATCCACCCACCTAACTGTCGAGTGCGGCCGCATCGTCAAGCCTTGCCGAAAATCTTTGCTCGAGTGTGCAGCCGGTATCGCTGAATCTGCCAAGGCCGTTGCCAAATAATGAACCACTGCCACTTATCATTGATTCACCTGATTCCTCTAATCCGCGGTAAGCTAAGGCGCAGCCCCGGGGTGTCTTCCCGTTGAACCGCAGTTCCGTCACGATTGTTGTATCGATCCGATCCGATCATCAGGCTGGCATCTCCAATGAAAGGGGAAGACTATGAATATTTCAACGCCCAAAGACGCCAATACGCTCGCAGCGGCCGCGGTGAATCGCCCGTATAAATCAACCGCGATATTCGACGAGAACACATTGCCGGCAAAATTGCGACGCGCGCATCGTACCGGCGCCGGTGTATGGGGGATTATCCGCGTACTGGAGGGCGAGCTTCGATATGTCATCGAGGACACATCAGTTGAAACGATCCTCACGACAGACCGGCCCGGCCTTGTCCTGCCTGAACAGCTTCATCACGTCGAGCCGCTTGGTCCAATGCGGACGCAGGTCGAGTTCTATGACCATAAGCCCGAATTCTGAAGGGTAATTCAGTCACATGAACAGTACGAAAAAACTTTGGATCTACCTCGCGATTTTGCTTGCGACCTCGTTCGGCGTGCTGCTTTGGACCGGCGGCGAAATTTATCGGAAAGCGCCGCCCATGCCGGAGCGGGTGGTCTCGACCGAAGGAAAAGTGATCTACACGCGTGCCGAAATCGAAAAAGGTCGCCAGGTCTGGCAATCCTTTGGAGGGATGCAGCTAGGGTCGATCTGGGGGCACGGCGGCTACGTCGCGCCCGATTGGAGCGCTGACTGGTTACATCGCGAGGCCGTTGGTCTGCTTGACCTGTGGGCGCAGCGTGAAGGCAAGGTTGCGGATTATGAAGCCCTGCCAGCCGAGCAAAAGGCGGCTTTGCAAGGACGGCTTGAAACAAGGATCCGCACGAATACGTATGACGTCAACAGCGGCACGATCACGCTTGACAGCGATCGAGCCGCCGTCATCGCCAAGGTCTCCGGCCATTACCAGAGCTTGTTCGGCAACGATCCCGCCACTGCCGGACTGCGCGAAGCCTATGCAATGAAAAACGATACGGTGCCGGACGCCGGGCATCGCGAAGTGCTGTCTGCTTTTTTTTGGTGGACCGCCTGGGCGACCGTTACGGAACGACCCGACAGTAAGATCAGCTACACCAGCAACTGGCCTGGCGAGCCGCTTGTCGGAAATCGACCGCCAGCCAGCACCTTCGTGTGGTCTGCCTTCAGCGTATTGTTTGTAATCGCAGGAATTGCCTTGCTCGGCTGGCACCACGCTGTCTCTGGCGGGCGCAAGGAGGAGGCGCATCATTTTCCTGTTACGGATCCAATGAGCGCAGTCCTTGTCACGCCTTCAATGAAGGCGACAGCGAAGTATTTTTGGCTGTTGCTGGGAATGTTCCTGCTGCAGATTCTTTTGGGTAGCATCACCGCGCACTATCAGATCGAGGGCCAGTACCAGTACGGCGTAAATCTTTCGGAAATACTGCCCTATTCCCTTACCCGCACCTGGCACACGCAGCTCGCGGTACTCTGGATAGCGACCGCATGGCTTGCCACCGGCCTGTATATCGCACCGGCAATTTCCGGATATGAGCCGAAGTACCAACGCCTGGGCGTTAATTTTCTGTGGATCTGCCTGCTAATCATCGTTGTTGGCGCTTTTTCCGGACAGTGGTTCGCTGTAATGCAAAAGCTGGGTCTCGAGCATAACTTCTGGTTCGGGCATCAAGGCTGGGAATATGCCGACATGGGCCGCTTCTGGCAATGGTTCCTGTTTATCGGCCTGCTTCTATGGCTTACTCTGGTTGGCCGTGCGCTCTGGCCTGCACTACGTTCCGATAATGAATCCCGTTCCATCGTTGGCCTGCTATTCCTGGCAACGGTTGCGATCGGACTGTTTTATGGCGCCGCCCTGATGTGGAATGAACACAGTCATTTATCGATCGTGGAATACTGGCGCTGGTGGCTGGTGCATCTCTGGGTTGAAGGGTTCTTCGAGGTGTTTGCCGCCGCCGTGCTCGCGATCATTTTCGTACGCCTTGGCCTTTTGCCGGTGAAGACTGCGACGACCGCTGTGCTGTTCGCCACCATCATTTTCATGGCTGGCGGCGTACTGGGCACGCTCCATCATCTGTATTTCAGCGGCACCCCGATAGCGGTGATAGCCATCGGCGCCAGCTTCTCGGCGCTGGAAGTGGTGCCACTGGCTTACCTGGGCTTCGAGGCTTACCACCACTACAGGTTAGGGCACGCAACCCCTTGGATGGAACGCTACCGGTGGCCAATCATGTTCTTTCTCGCGGTCGCCTTCTGGAATCTTGTCGGTGCCGGACTGCTGGGTTTCCTGATTAATCCGCCGCTGTCGCTTTACTATATGCAGGGTCTTAATCTCACGCCACTGCATGGTCATACTGCCCTGTTCGGTGTCTACGGCATGCTCGGCATCGGCCTCGTGCTGTTCTGCCTTCGGGGCCTCAAGCCTGACCTTGTCTGGAACGAGCGCGTACTGAAAACAAGCTTCTGGTCATTCAATCTCGGATTGGCGCTGATGGCCGGGCTGACGCTGCTACCGATCGGCACGCTCCAATTGCTTGCTGCAATAGACAAGGGCTACTGGTACGCGCGCTCGGCGGAATTCATGCAGCAGCCATTGATCGAAACCCTGGTCTGGATGCGGGTTCCCGGCGATATCGTTTT
>JAQGMO010000005.1 GCA_028292315.1 Herminiimonas sp.
GATGATCTGCAATATGGGTGAGCACATGGCGCAGGTATGCTTCTGGATTGAGTCCGTTGAGCTTGGCGCTTTCGGTCAGACTGTACAGGGCAGCGGCCCGTTCGCCGCCCGTGTCCGCGCCGGCGAACAAATAATTCTTCCGGTTATGCTTAACCCAGCATAACCGTTCGAACTGGCTATTCGCGGGTTCACTGCGGGCGGGTCAATGCGGCCGCCATCCTGAGCCTGATCCGTTCGACACAGCTCATCGGTCACGATCCGTATGCCTATCTCAATGATGTGCTGACACGGCTGCCAACACAACGCGCGAGCGCCATTGGTGAATTGCTGCCGCATCGCTGGACGCCGAGCGCAGCTGTTTGACTCTACCGGCCCTATTGTCGAGGTGAGATGCCTGGGCGCTTACAAAAACAAAGCACAACAGTATGCCAAAGTGCGCCCCACTGGCGTTAAGTCATGTAATATAGATACCCTTTGCAACTAAATTTTAGTTGCTATATACTGAACTTCAACAGATAATCCCGTGTCTAAAAAAGATAAGTTGCTGGAAAAGCTACACCGGGTGCCGCCACCAAAAGACTTCACATGGGAGGACTTGGTTACACTGATGCGACGAGAGAATTTCGCGGAAAGTTGCGATGGCGGCTCGCACTACAATTTCGAGCACTCGTCCGGTTTTCGTTTTTCAATGTCAAAAACGCATCCAGCCGGCATTTTAAAAAAATATCAGATTGACGCGGCTAAAGCCGCATTAGAGACGATAAAAACCTCCGACAGGGCAAACGATGAATAAATCACTCCTAAGCTACAAAGGTTACAGTGGCTCACTAGAGGTGAGCGTTGAGGACAACTGCCTTCACGGTCAAATTTTGTTTATTGATGATTTAATTATTTACGAGGCGGAGACTGCAGCAGGACTGAAAGAAGCGTTCGTCGCTGCGGTAGACCGGTACGAAGCCTATTGCAGACAAACAGGGAAGCCGGCTAATAAGCCATATAGCGGTTCCTTCAATGTTCGAGTTGGCCCCGATCTTCATCGCAAAGCAGTCAAAGCCGCATTCGGATGCAATACAACTTTAAATGAGTTTGTTAATCGCGCTTTGCGGGCCGCCGTCGACCACGATGGAGTTTCGAAGGTAGAGCACATTCACCAGCATATGATTAGCATAACTGGTGCCAGCGGGAAATCGATCGTAGCAACGATGGAGAAGCCGAAAGAATGGGAGGCGCTAGATGTTGCAGCCTTCCACTGACTTGGCAGATGCTAAGTCGCCATTATCCATGTCTTTACAGGAGGTAGCTGCGATCCTTGTGAAGCATCACGGGCTCCATGAAGGATTATATGACTTGGCGCTTCAGTTTCAGGTTGCTGTCGGCGCAGTGGGTCCGAAGCCAGAAGTTATCATGCCTGGCGCAATGATCGGCGTGTCGCGGATCGGGATAATGAAAACAGAACAAGCGGGGCCGCATACGGTAGACGCCGCGGTTGTCAACCCGCGGAAGAAAGTCAGAACCAAGTTCAAAACCTGACGCCAGCTAGTCTCAACCCCGGCCCTGCTCTAGCCGCAGGGTGATGAAAGCGGCGCTAGATGGTCAAGCAGGTCAGAATCTTTGATTTTCTTCATCCGTTCGCCGGGAATGCGCCACATGGCTTTAAATCAAATTCAGACCATAATGCGCCACGCAGCTCAATGGTCCTGACGAACGCATACGCGAGCATTTTTATTGCCAAAGCGGTTTGCTTGTGCCCGTCGTATGTCGGTACCTTTCTGAGCAGTTCAGGCAGTTCAGTGAGTTTCAGGCGAGCGTGGTGCTGGCTTTTTGGTGCCTGGAATGATCCTTGAAGCGGGATTGTCGGATTGCCTGTTGTGTGCAGCTTTGTTATTGCATAGTTGAATACCGAGTTGCAGCGCTGCTTAACCCGAGATGCGGTCTCATGCGCGCCTCGTGCTTCAATCTTACTTAGCACTTCCAGCATATCTTTAGCTGTGATCCCGCTAATCGGACGCCGGCCAATGAAGGGGAAGACGTCGTGAACCAGCGAGACTAAGATCTTTTCGGCATAGCTTGGCGTCCAGTTAGCCTTTTTCTTCTGCTTTGCGTGCCATGCACGGGCAACATTTTTCAAATGTCTGCTTGTTCTGTGCGACGGTCTGCCGCTTGTGCTCCCGTTTCGCGTTGCCAGGGTCATCTCCAGCGTCGAGAGATTTCCGGGCGGCGCCGCGTTTTTGCCTGGCTTCACTCAACGAGACTTCCGGGAATACCCCCAGCGCCAGCAGCTTCCTTGCCAGCATACCGGTACTTTAGGCACCAGTAGCGTGCGCCGTTTGGCTGAATAAGCAGAAACATGCCGGCGCCATCGGCCAACTTGTAGGGCTTGTTCCTTGGCTTGGCATTGTTGCACTCAGTCGCAGTCAGCTTCATTGGGGGTATTTCTTGAATTTGGTCGGCGTGGTAGAAAAGTACCCCTGAATGTACCCCCTAAAATGCTGGATACAAATAAATGGTATTGGACAACATGGGACGAAAAACCGCGAACTCACTATGAGTGGCGTGGCCTATTGGACGTTGCTGGATGTAATTAGATGGGGATTTGGTCCCGCCGACAGGAATCGAACCTGTATCTAGCGCTTAGGAGGCACTCGTTCTATCCATTGAACTACGGCGAGACGCTGGTAACTAATGGAATATAATTCCTAGTACGAGCGAGATTATAGCCGACGCCACACTAAAGAACAGAGTTCCGGATACATCTATCGGTACAATGCGCTCTTTCTTCGAATAAATCGCTCGTTCGCCGCAGCGTCCCAGCCACACATTATCAGGTATTTATGGCAGTCATATCTCTATCCAATGCGCAACTTGCTTTTGGGCACGTTGCTTTGCTCGATCATGCGGAATTTTCCCTGGAACCGGCCGAGCGGGTCGGCCTGATCGGACGCAACGGCACCGGCAAGTCTTCGCTGCTTAAAATTATCGCCGGCACGTCGAAACTGGACGATGGCTTATTTGTAATGCAACAGGGCGTCAAAATCGCTTACGTCCAGCAGGAGCCGCACTTCGATTCTGAAATGACAGTTTTTGATGCGGTCGCGGCGGGACTGGGCGAAATGCCGGGACTGCTCGCGGAGTACGAGACACTGACCGGCCAGTTCGGCGGCGACGACGATGACGCAATCATGGAACGCATGCATGTCATCCAGCTCAAACTGGATGCCGCCGATGCGTGGAACCTGAACAATCGCGTTGAAACCACCCTCGATCGCCTGAATCTCCAAAAAGATGCCTTGATGGGCACCCTGTCGGGCGGGATGCAGAAACGGGTCGCGCTGGCATGCGCCCTGGTCAGCGCCCCGGATGTATTGCTGCTCGACGAGCCGACCAATCATCTCGACTTTACCTCCATCCTGTGGCTGGAAGGACTGCTGCGCGATTACAAGGGCAGTGTGCTCTTCATTACCCATGACCGCAGCTTTCTGGATAACGTCGCAACCCGTATTGTGGAACTCGACCGCGGCCGTCTGCTCTCGTTTCCCGGAAACTTCAGCACTTACCAGGTCCGCAAAGCGGAGCAGCTCGAGATTGAGGAAGTTGAAAACGCCAAATTCGACAAGTTCCTCGCGCAAGAAGAAGTCTGGATCCGCAAAGGCGTGCAAGCGCGCCGTACCCGCGACGAAGGCCGTGTCAGGCGACTGGAAGCATTACGCCTCACGCGCACCGCAAGGCGTGAGCAGCAGGGACAGGTCAGGCTCGATGTTTCCGCCGGCGAACGCTCGGGCAAGATCGTCGCCGAACTGACCGAGGTAAACAAATCCTATGGCAGCAAGACGATTGTCAGCAACTTTAGCGCCACCATCCTGCGCGGCGACAAGGTCGGCCTGATCGGCCCGAACGGCGCAGGCAAGACCACGCTGCTGAAACTGATCCTGGGCGAAGAGCAGGCCGATTCCGGAACGATCCGGCAGGGCACCAAGCTGCAGGTCGCCTATTTCGATCAGATGCGCGCGCAGCTGAATGAAGATGCCAGCCTGGCCGATACCATCGCGCCCGGCAGCGACTGGGTCGAAATCAATGGCCAGCGCAAGCATGTGATGACTTACCTGAATGACTTTTTATTTGCGCCGGAACGCGCCCGCTCACCAGTCAGTTCGCTGTCGGGCGGCGAACGCAACCGTTTGCTGCTGGCGCGGCTGTTTGCCAAACCGGCAAATGTACTGGTGCTGGACGAGCCGACCAATGACCTTGATATCGATACGCTGGAGCTGCTGGAAGAATTACTCGAAGATTACCCTGGCACGGTGTTCCTGGTCAGCCACGACCGCACTTTCCTCGATAATGTGGTGACCCAGGTGATCGTGGCGGAAGGCGGCGGCATGTGGCGCGAATTCATCGGCGGCTATACCGACTGGGAACGCGTGCGCGCCACCGTTGGGTCGCCGGCGCCCGGCAAGGCTGGCGCCAGGGGCGCCGCCGGCCAGCCGAAAGCGGAGACCAGGCCGGCACAGCCTGCGAGCGTCCCGAAGCAGAAAAAACTCAGCTTCAAGGAACAGCGCGAGCTGGAAGAATTGCCGGTCCTGATCGCCCGCCTTGAAACCGAGCAAAAGGAGATTTCCCAAAAACTGGCTGATCCCGGCCTGTATAAGCAGCAGCCCGATAAAGCGCAGCGGCTCAACCGGCGCTTTGCGGAAATCGATGCGCAGCTGATGGAAAGCCTCGAAAAATGGGAAGGGATCGAAACACGCGCGAAATGAACCAGTTCAAAATCAATTCAATCGTTTGCTGGCTTCGCGCAACGCCGGCAGCCTGGCCCGTATCAGTTCGGCGTCCGCGGCGTAGGGACGGTCTTGCAGGTACGCTTCAAGGTCCCGCAATGCCGCTTGCGGACATTCGAGGTTGGCGTAGGCCAGCCCGCGATCGCGGCGTTCGGTAATTTCATCCGGCAAAAGAATGACCAGCCGCTGCTGTACCCCCAGCATGCGCTGCCAGTAGGGATGCTCCGCGAACAGGGCTTTCAGGTTGCGCAGCATGCGCACCAGGATTTCACGCGGATGCGCCTCCTGCAGGTAGGTCGCCAGCGATATGTCGCTCGGATACTCCTGCTGCGCAAAATAAGGTTCGAGCCGCTCTTCCAGTTCTTCGCGCGACAGACTCGATCCGTTGAAGGGATCGAGAATGATGTCGCCGGACTGCACCGAGAGCTTCATCAAAAAATGCCCGGGGAATGAAATGCCTTTGACATCGAGGCCGATTTGTTGCCCTAATTCCATGTACACCACGGCAAGTGAAATAGGAATGCCGCGCCGGGTGGTTATAACCCGGTGCAAATAACTGTTGTCCGGGTCATAGTAGTCGTTCACGTTCCCCGCGAATCCGAGTTCCTGATAAAAAAAGTGATTCAGCATGCGCAGCTTCTGAACATGCGACGCATCGGTCGGCAAGCGCCGGCGCAGCTTGGCGGCCAGGATGTCGAGCTCAATCTGCGAAGCAGTCAGGTCGAGTTGCGGATCGGCGTCTTGCGCGATCGACAACGCCGCCTCAAACAAGGGGATCGAGTCATCCTGCTGCACCAGGGCAGTGAAGTAATCGAGTGATTTGATCATCATATACTGAACATCATATATCCATGATGTCTCCAGTTAAAGGTGCAGATTGGACCGGCATGTCTGAAGTTGATGCCAATCAGACCGAGATGCGTTTGAAATCCGCCAGGCGCAATCCGGTTGCCAGCAGCGCACCGAAATACGTGAAGCCGCCCGCAAAGATAACCAGCATTAATGCGCCGATACGTTGAAACGGATGCGCTTGCATGCCGAGCCAGTCGAAGTGGCCGGCAACCCAGAGAGAAACCCCGGCCAGCAGGAACAGTGCGCCAAGCAGTCTGGCCAGGAACAGGCCCCAGCCACGCTGGGCGACAAAGATGCCGCGCCGGCGCAAGCCCCAGAAAAGAAAGGCGGCGTTCAGGCACGCGCCAAGGCCGATCGAGAGCGCCAGGCCGGCGTGAGCGATCCACGGCACAAACAGCAAGTTCATCAATTGCGTCGCCACCAGTACGCCAATCGCAATCTTCACCGGCGTCTTGATATCTTGCCGGGCATAAAAGCCAGGCGCCAGGATTTTCACCAGGATTAATCCAATCAATCCCACGCCATAGGCAATCAGGGCGCGACCGGTCATGGCGACCGACAGGGCATCAAATTTTCCGTAATGAAATAGGGTGGTTGTCAGCGGTTCCGACAATACTACAAGCGCGACACAGGCCGGCAGCGCCAGCAGGAAGGTGAGCCGCA
>JAQGMO010000040.1 GCA_028292315.1 Herminiimonas sp.
GGTAAGCCGGGCGCGGTGATCAGCGTTTCCCCGGGAGCGATTGGCGGCTTCGGCGCCAATCACCATCTGCGGCAATCACTGGTGTTTCTCGACGTCGCGACGTTGCAGCAGCCGGAAGCCTACATCGGCGGCGCAGCAAAATTGTTCGACGAGGCTGGAAAGCTGGCTAATGAGGACACCCGGAAATTCCTGGAAAAGTTTGCCGCCGCCTTTGCGGACTGGGTCGAGCGCAACGCAAAAGCGGCTAGCTGATCCTCGTCCCGATTTGTCCCGGTTGACGAACCGGACTTAAAATGGGAACCGAACGGATTCGAAGCGAATTCGAAGCGAATTCGAACCGGATAGGAACCGGATAGGAACCGAATCCGGCTTCAGGACTGCGGTACGGATTCCCTTATGGCTTTCTCATCCGGCAAGAGCAGCACGACGACGGAAGTGCACGCTGCGATCAGCGCCAAGGTCCACAGCAAGGCGCTGAATCCCATCCCCTTGACCAATGGTCCAAGCAGCCAGACGGCAGTCGAGCTGAAGGTGAACGATATCGCAAGGCGCATGCCGGAGATGCGGGAACGCATTCGGTCATCGACATAACGCACGACCATGGCATCGGTGAATGGAATGGCACCGAATATGAATGTCATGACGCCGAGCAAGGCGGCGAACAGCCACCAGCTCTGCGCATGGGCGGCCAGCATGAGTAGCGGTATCTGCAACAGCGTGATCGAAAGATACAGCGGTTTAAGCGCGACGCGGTCGATCAGGCGTCCGACCACGACCTGGGCCACCGAAGCGATCGCGTAAACCATGGCCAGCAGCGCGCCCAGCATGGCCGGGTCTTCGATCACGCCGCGAAACCGTTCGGACAGCAGTTGAGGATTGCCGTTGGTCGTGAAATTGAACAGGAGGCTCCCGGTGACGGCGGTCGCCGTCATCACGGTAAACGCGCGTGCCAGCACCGCGGGAGGCAGCGCGATCTTGGCGCCGCCCGAACGCTTCGAGGGCGCCTCGGTCTCCTCCGGGCAGATGCGGGCAAACAGCATGCCGCAGAGAATCGCCAGCGCGCCTGGAATGGCGAATGCCGCGCGCCACCCGATCCACTTGATCAGCAGCCCGGTAAGCAAGGCGGCAATGGCGACGCCAAGGTTGCCGGCAAGCCCGTTCAGGCCGATCGTGGCGCCCGGATTGCGGGCCTTCTGCACCAGCATCGGAATGCCGACCGGGTGGTAGATCGATGCGAATGCGCCAATCAGGCCGAGGGCGGCGGCCAGCTGCCAGGCGTTTTGCGCCAGCGAAGTCAGGAGCGCCGCTGCGCCGATCCCGAAGAAGAACAGCACCATCATGCGGCGGCGTCCCCACAGGTCGCCCAGCCGTCCGGAGGGCATCGAGCCGAGGCCGAATAGAACGAAGGCGCCGGCGCCGTACGGCATCAGGTCTTCCCAGCTTGAAAACTTGAATTCGGCGGCGATGGTAGTCACCGAGGCCGCGAAAATCAGCAGGAACATATGATCGATTGCATGGGCGACGTTGAGCAGTAACGTAACCTTGGTATCAAGTTGGCGCATGGGCTGGGGTGCATTCATGGACCGAAGTTTGCATGATAAGTGGCGCGCGCACAAGCAGACCGGCGCAAATGGAAAACAGGGCGCGTGGCGCCAGGCTCGGGCATCGGAAAAACGGGGTTATTAAACCGATGGCTCAATGTCGTCAGGCCTTTATCTGAAAAAGCTGTTGCCCGCTTCTCGCCAGCTGCGGGACGCCGCGAAATTCCCGTCTCCCTTTTAAAAAGTCGTTGAGCCGACACGGCTCAGGCATATTTTCCTATTGTTAAAACGAATGTTTCAAACTATCATTTGAATTTGCTCGGAGCGAGTCGACTTTCGCTGCCATATCAACATAATGTTGCCGTGCTTCCGATGATTCCACAGGAACAGTCTAAATGCCTAAGGGAAAGTTATTGAACGATGATGCCGGCAGCAAGAGCCGCATAGTGGAAACCGCACTGGTTTTATTTTCAGTCAAGGGCGTGGACAGGGTATCGCTACGCGAGTTGACTGCACAAGCAGGCGTCAACATTGCGGCGGTAAATTACCATTTTGGGAGCAAGGAAGCATTGGTCGAAGCTGTTTTTGACAAGTTGGCGCGTGAAGTCAATACGGAGCGCATGGCTGAACTCGATGGCCTCATGATGAAGGCGGCCGCGGAAGGCGTGCTTCCTGACCTGGAAGAAATCGTGCGCGCATTCATCCGGCCTTACATCGGGTCAGGAAGCGGCCATAAAGGCGGCTTGCTTGCGCAAATGATCTTAAAGCATCGACTCGAGCCGTCGGAGATGAGCAGCCGGGTGATCCGCGAGCACTTCGATCCAATGGCGACCTGTTTCATTGCGGCGCTGGTGAAGGCCTCCCCGGAAGTCGATCCGGAAGAATTTTACTGGCGCTACATGTTCATGGTGAGTTCGATTGTTCTCACAGTTACGGACAATTCCAGGGCAAATCGCATTGCACGGCTTTCCAAAGGGCGTGCCGATGCCGCGAATGTCGAAGATATGACAGCCGCGCTTTGCCGTTTCATTACAGGAGCCATGCGGGCTCCAGGCACGAATTCCCGAAATACATCTCACGGGAAAAACACTCAGTTCAAGGAGATAACAGAATGAAGAAATCCTCGTTTGCAGCATCGTCACGTCTCACTTTTGC
>JAQGMO010000045.1 GCA_028292315.1 Herminiimonas sp.
TGACCGACAGCGCCAGACCCATCTTCAGCAGATGCCTGAATATCCTGGCTAACATGTTACGTCTCCTCCTATTGGTATGGTGGTTCTCCGGAAGCCCGTGCCGGTGGTCCGATCCGGGGGTGTGTGCCGCTGCGTTTGCTTCAGTGCGCCCCGCTTACTTCATCGATCGCTCGGTGGTGTATTTCAGTAATATCTTTAACTCCTCGGCTCCGGCTTTGTGCAGCCATTCGCGCGCAAGGTTTTCTCCCATGCGATCGAGATAGCTTCTCAGGAAGAAGTCCATGGTCGATACATTTATATTGTTTTCCACCAGTTCATTTTCGTAACGCCGGTCGCTTTCCTGGCTTAGTTTCCAGCCACGTTTTTCAGCGCTGCGAGCAGCCTCCATCAGTTTGGCCCTGGTATCCGGGTCAAAACTGGCGAACAGCTTCTTGTGGATGAATACGACGTTCTTGGGTATCCAGGCATTTACCTTGTAGTAGTACTTCAGCCTGGACCAGGCTTTTGTATCAACCCCGGTCCAACTCGATGTCAGCATCAGGTCGAGCTTCCCGGCCTCGATCGCCTTGCGGAGATCCATTACCTGGATCGACACCGGGTTGGCGCCGATCAGCTCGGCGATGCGCTCTGTGGCCTGGTTATAGCTGCGCATGCTGAGGCCCTTGAAATCGCGGATTGTCTTGATTTCGCGCGAGGCGTAGAGATTTTGCGCCGGCCACGGCACCGCATACAGCAACTGAAGGTCTTTCTCGGCCAATGCATTTTCCACGGCCGGTCGTGATGCGTCCCACATCCGACGCGCATCCTCATAATCGGACACGATGAATGGCAAGGAATCAAGACCGAAAATGACGTGTTCACGCGCCAGGCTCGACATCATTACTTCCCCGGCGCCCGCCCTGCCGGCTCGTACGCCGGAAAAAATATCGACTGGCTTCAGGAGGGTACCAGCCGGATAAATCTTGAATGTTATGCGCGCACCGGTGGCTCTCTTCACATCATCCGCGAACTGTTGCAAATTCTGCGTTTGAAAATTATCGGCCGAATAAGCGGTAGCGACGCTGATTTCGAGGGGCGCCGCATGCGTTCCCGCGACGCCGCACAACCAACCGAGACAGGCAGTCAGGAACAGCCATCCCGACTTGTTTTTCGTAACCGTCATGCGTGTCTCCTTGGTGGCATCGATCGAAATTTGTCTTGAGTCTTAAACGTTACATCATTAATATATCGATAAATTGTTGATGAATTATTTATCACGGCCTGATCAAAATCAAGATAAATTAAGCCTGATACATCGTGCAATCCACAAAACATTCACTGTATTAAGTCCGGGTAGTCGAATACTTTGCCAAGCAGATCGATTGGCGAGTTGAGTGGCCGAATATCGAAATGTGATCAACATGTGATCGGCATGTAATCACCGTGTACCAAGCAAGTAATTACGCACCGTTGCGAACTCGAGCGCGGACACTGATTCAAATCCAAAGGCAGCCGCCTTGAGGCCCGGCTTGCCAGCGACTGTATAAACAACCCGCACCCGCGGCAAAGTTTGTTAATAACTGAAAGGTAAATCCTCATGATCCAGGACGAAGCATTGCAAGATGAGAGAGACAGGCGCTGGCAGTTCTGGATCGATCGCGGCGGCACATTTACCGATATCGTGGCGCGGCGGCCTGATGGAAAGCTGATTACCCGGAAACTGCTGTCCGATAATCCGGAGCAATACGCGGATGCCGCGGTTGCCGGTATCAGGCGTGTACTCGGGATCGGGGCCGACGACCCGATTTCGCCGCAACAGGTTGAAGCCGTCAAGATGGGAACGACGGTTGCCACCAATGCCCTGCTTGAACGTAAAGGCGAACCGACCGCACTACTGATTACCAGAGGATTCCGGGATGCGTTGCGCATCGCGTATCAAAATCGACCGCGCCTTTTCGACCGTCAAATTGTGCTTCCCGAATCGCTATACAGGAAAGTGATCGAAGTGAATGAGCGCATCAGCGCCCATGGAGAAATCATTACCGCGCTCGACGAGCGTGCCGTGCGGGCCGACTTGAAGGCGCTGCATGACGAAGGCTATCGCTCCGTCGCAGTCGTGCTGATGCATGGTTATCGCTACACGCTGCATGAAGAGCAAATCGAACGCATTGCCCTGGAAGCCGGCTTTACGCAGGTGTCGATTTCGCACAAGGTCAGCCCGATGATGAAACTGGTATCGCGCGGCGACACGACTGTGGTCGACGCCTATTTGTCGCCGATTTTGCGGCGTTATGTCGATCAGGTGGCCGCTCAGATGGAAGGCGTCCGGCTGCTGTTTATGCAAAGCAATGGCGGCCTGACCGATGCCCACCGGTTCCAGGGCAAGGATTCGATTTTGTCCGGCCCCGCCGGTGGCATCGTCGGGATGGCGCGCACCGCGCGGACCGCCGGATTCGATAGGATAATCGGTTTCGATATGGGCGGCACATCGACCGACGTGTCGCATTACGCCGGTGAATTCGAACGGGAATTTGAAACCCAGGTAGCCGGCATTCGCATGCGCGCGCCGATGATGAGTATCCATACCGTCGCCGCCGGCGGTGGATCGATATTGCATTTCGATGGCGCGCGATTCCGGGTCGGCCCGGAAAGCGCGGGCGCCAATCCCGGCCCGGCCAGCTATCGACGCGGTGGGCAACTTGCGGTAACCGATTGCAATGTCATGCTCGGAAAAATTCAGCCAGACTATTTTCCTGCCGTATTCGGGCCGCAGGCCGACCAGCCACTCGACCGTGCCGCGGTCGCGCAAAAATTTTCCGATCTCGCGGAAACTATTTTCCAGGCCACGGGCAAGCGTCGCACGCCGGAAGAAGTCGCGGAAGGCTTCATCGAAATAGCCGTCGGAAACATGGCGAATGCCATCAAGTTCATCTCGGTGCAACGCGGTCATGACGTAACCGAATATACCCTCGCGACCTTCGGCGGCGCCGGCGGTCAACATGCCTGCCTGGTGGCCGACGCCCTCGGCATGTCGCGCGTGTTCGCCCATCCGCTTGCCGGCGTGTTGTCGGCATATGGGATGGGGCTGGCCGACCAGACTTCCATGCGCGAGCAGGCGCTGGAACTGATGCTGTCGCCCGCCATTGCGCTCACACTTGAGACAAATCTGGACTTGCTGGCCGGCGAAGCACGGGACGACCTGCTGTCGCAGGGCGTTGCGCCGTCCGGCATCCATGTAATCCGGCGCGTCCACTTGCGCTATGAAGGAACCGACTCCGCCATCGTCGTGCCGTTCGATACGGTGAAAGGCATGATCCTCCACTTTGAAACCGCCTATAAAAAGCGGTATTCATTCCTGATGACAGACAAGGCCATCGTAGTGGAAGCGATTTCAGTCGAAGCGATCGGCGCCTCCGGCAACAGTGCGCAAAGCGCTGACCAATTGCCGGATCGCCCAGGGCCCCTGAAGGCGGCACAAACCGTGCAACTCTTTTCGGGAGGCGAATGGCATGCGACGGCGCTTTACCAGCGCGACGAAATGCGGCCGGGAGATATCGTGCGCGGCCCGGCCATCATCGCGGAAAGCAATGCAACCAATATCGTCGAACCGGGCTGGATCGCCCAGGTCACGGATCGCAATCACCTCGTGCTGAACCGGATTGAGGCGCGACGGCAGCGCAAGGCGATCGGCACCAGCGCCGACCCGGTCATGCTTGAAGTATTCAACAACCTGTTCATGAGCATCGCCGAGCAAATGGGGCTACGGCTGCAAAACACGGCGTTCTCGGTCAACATCAAGGAACGCCTCGATTTCTCATGCGCCCTGTTCGACGCGGACGGCAACCTGATCGCGAACGCGCCGCATATCCCGGTTCACCTTGGATCGATGGGCGATAGCATCAAGACCATCATCCGGGAAAACCGCAGCCGCATGCGGCAGGGCGACGTGTACATGCTGAACGATCCGTACCACGGCGGCACCCACCTGCCGGATGTGACCGTGATCACCCCGGTGTTCGATCACGGCGGTGGCAAGGTGCTGTTCTATGTCGGCTCGCGGGGGCACCATGCCGATATCGGCGGCATCACGCCGGGCTCGATGCCGGCCGATAGCACGGTGGTGGAAGAAGAAGGCGTATTGATCAATAACTTCCAGCTGGTTCACGCCGGACGCTTTCTTGAACCGGAAGTGACCGCCCTGCTCTCTTCCGGCAAATACCCCGCACGCAATATCAGGCAAAACCTGGCAGACCTGCAGGCCCAGGTCGCCGCCAATCAAAAAGGTGTCGATGAATTATTGAAGATGGTCGACCATTTCGGCCTCGATGTCGTGCAGGCCTACATGAAGCATGTACAGGACAATGCCGAAGAAGCGGTGCGGCGCGTAATCACCGCCCTGAAGGATTCGAGCTATGAATACCGGCTCGACAATGGCGCACTGATCAAAGTGGCGATTCGCGTCAATCACGCCACCCGCACGGCCGATATCGATTTCACCGGCACATCGCCGCAATTGCCGAATAATTTTAATGCGCCCAGCGCGATTTGCATGGCGGCGGTCCTGTATGTATTCCGCACCCTGGTGGATGATGACATACCGCTCAATGCCGGCTGCCTCAAACCGCTGAAAGTGATTATTCCCGCCGGCTCGATGCTTAATCCGCGCTATCCCGCCGCAGTAGTGTCGGGCAATGTTGAAACCTCGAGCTGCATCACGAACGCGTTATATGGCGCACTGGGCATGCTTGCATCGGCGCCCGGCACGATGAACAATTTCACCTTCGGCAATGATGAGCACCAGTATTACGAAACAATCTCGGGCGGATCGGGCGCCGGGCATGGATTTAACGGGACTGACGTCGTGCAGACGCATATGACCAACTCACGCCTGACCGATCCGGAAATCCTGGAATGGCGTTATCCGGTACGGCTTGAAAGCTATGAAATCAATCCGGAGTCCGGTGGAAATGGACAATGGCGCGGCGGCAACGGCGGGATCCGAAAGATCCGGTTTCTGGAACCGATGACAGCGTCCATCCTGTCGAATAACCGCATTATTCCGCCGTTTGGGGCAGCCGGCGGCGACTCCGGAAAATGCGGCAGGAATTATGTCATCCGGGCCGGTGGCGGCACCGAAGAACTCGGTTTCGTTTCCAGTACCACTATGCAGCCGGGCGACGTGTTTGTGATTGAAACGCCGGGCGGAGGCGGATTCGGCAAGGCCCCCGGAGCGCAAGTCGCGCCGGGAACGGATGCCGCCGCGGTGCCGCCCGGTGAAAAAGAGGTAGAACCGATCGAATAAACCCATCGGATAAACAAGATAGTGGGAGTTCAGCCGGAGTGGTAAAGTAACCGTGTTTGAAAAATAAAATTCAGGAGCAAATACGGCATGGAAGACATTACAACTCTGGCCGAACGCGCCGGCCGCGCGCTTCAGAAAAAAGGATTGCTGCTGGCGACCGCCGAATCCTGCACGGGTGGAGGCGTTGCCCAGGCAGTCACTGAAATCGCCGGATCATCCGAATGGTTCGAATGCGGCTTCATCACCTACTCGAATGCCTCAAAAGCCGAGATGCTCGACGTCCCGGCGGCATTGTTTGCCCAGCACGGCACAGTCAGCGAGGAAATTGCCGCGGCCATGGCGGAAGGTGCAATCGCCAACAGCAATGCGCATGTCGCGCTGTCGACCACCGGCATCGCCGGCCCGGGCGGCGCGGTGCCGGGCAAGCCGGTCGGCACCGTATGCTTCGGCTGGTCGTCCGGCGATGCAACCCATACTGAACGCCTGGTATTTTCCGGTGACCGGCGTGCGGTACGCGAGCAAACGGTCGCCCACGCGTTACAGGGCTTATTGCGGTTCCTGGAACAGGATAAATCGTAAGGCCAGTAAAGCAAACCGCCGCGCTGCGACCGGCCACGCACCCGGTAATACCGGCGGTAACCTTGCGTTATCACGGCGTTAATACCGACGTTATGACCGGCCTCAACTCGGGCGGCAAGCTTGACGCCGAGCTTACTGTTGCCTGAACCGGTTAATTGTATCGCGCGTCTCGGTGGCCACGCGCCGCGCCGCTTGCGCGAAACTCTCGCCGGCCTGTGCATCCGCCTTGGCGTACAGGATTGCCCGCGACGAATTGATCATCATGCCAGCGCCGCCGGCAGTGCGACCGGCCCTCATCGTTGCTTCGATATCGCCGCCCTGGGCGCCGATGCCGGGCACCAGCAAGGGCATGTTGCCGACAATAGCCCGTACCTGCGCGAGCTCCGCCGGATATGTCGCGCCGACTACCAAACCGCATTGTCCGTTGGAGTTCCATTTTTCCGCCACCAGCCGCGCCACATGCAGATAGAGCGGCTTACCCTCGACCGTCAAGAATTGCAGGTCTGACCCTCCCGGGTTGGATGTCCGGCATAGTACGATCGCGCCGCGCTCCTTCCACTCCAGGTAAGGTGCGATCGAATCGTGGCCCATGTAGGGATTGACCGTAACGGCATCGGCGCCATAGCGCTCAAATGCTTCGCGCGCGTATTGCTCCGCGGTCGCGCCGATATCGCCGCGCTTGGCGTCCAGCACCAGGGGAATCTGCGGATATTGATCGCGTAAATAAGCGCAGATTGCCTCGAGCTGGTCTTCCGCCGCGAGCGCGGCAAAGTAGGCGATCTGTGGCTTGAAGCTGCATGCCACGTCGGCGGTTGCGTCGATGATTGCCTTGCAGAACGCGAAGATTGCATCGGGCCGACCTTGCAATTCCGCCGGCATTCGGCTGACGTCAGGGTCAAGTCCCACGCACAGCAAGGAATTTTGCCTGGTCCATGCGGCGGATAATTTCTCGGTGAAGTTCACAGCGTGCTTTCGAAAAGGTTCAATGCTGAAAATCAAGCTTTAATGTTTCATCGATGCATATTGTATCGTGCCGTGCTATCGTTTCAGGATGACTTCATTATCCCGCAAAGACTGGGCGCTTCTGGCTCTGCTCACCCTGTGCTGGGGAATTAACTGGCCGATCATGAAAATAGGCGTAAATAATTTTCCGCCACTGACCTTCCGCACCCTCTCCATGCTGGGCGGACTGCCGGCGATCTGGCTGGTGGCGCGCATGCAAAAAATCCCGCTTGTCATGCCCGCTGGACAGGCCGGCGCGGTCGCAAGACTGGCCGTTTCAAATATGCTGGTCTGGCATATTTGCATCGTGCTGAGCGTGCGCCTGTTAAGCTCCGGCCGTGCCGCCATCCTCGGCTACACGATGCCGGTATGGGCCGTATTATGCGGACTGCTCTTTTATCGCGAACGGATTTCGCGAAACGCCTGGATCGGGATCGGCTGCGCGCTGACCGGCGCCCTCCTGCTTTTGTCAAGCGAATTCGCCAACCTGGCCGGGCAACCGCTCGGTAGCCTGCTGGCGCTGACGGCGGCAATTGTCTGGGGTTATGGCACCGTCGCAATGAAACGCTCGAAGATCGAGATACCGACAATCTCGCTGACGTTCTGGATGCTGATCATGACCATGCTGGTCATGGCAACGCTGGCGTTCGTGTTCGAACGTTCGTTGTGGCGCATGCCGACAGCGCCGGAATGGTTTTCCATCTTATATAACGCATTGATCATCTTCGGCTTTGCGCACGTGGTATGGTTCCGGCTGGCGCGGACGCTGCCGCCCGTCGCATCGAGCCTGTCGGTAATGATGATCCCGGTGCTGGGCGTGCTGTCCGGCGCCTGGATGCTCGGCGAAACACCGCAGTGGCAGGATTACGCCGCCATGGTCCTGATCATGGTTGCGATGAGCACGGTGCTGTTGAAACCGCGGGCGTCCGCCCCTATCTGATGATGGCATCTTATATGCTATGTCATATGCTATTTACCGGACACAACCTGTTGCCCTGCCTATCTATTTAAAAGGAACGCGTAATGAACAAATGGCTGAAATGGTGTGCAATCACATTGCTGGCAACCGTGCTTGGCGGTTGCGGATACAACGACTTCCAGGCCAGGGATGAAGCGATCAAGGCCGCGTGGGGCGAGGTGGTCAATCAGTATCAGCGCCGGGCCGACCTGATTCCGAACCTGGTCAACACCGTAAAAGGCTATGCCTCGCACGAAAAGGAAACACTTGAATCGGTAACCAGGGCACGCGCGGCCGCCACCAGTTTCCAGATTACGCCTGAAGTGCTGAACGACCCGCAGGCATTCCAGAAATTCCAGCAGGTGCAAGGCGAACTGTCGTCGGCATTGTCGCGCCTGATGGCGGTGGCTGAAAATTATCCGCAATTGAAAGCCGATGGCTTGTTCCGCGATCTCCAATCGCAACTGGAAGGCACCGAAAACCGGATCACCGTCGCGCGCCAGCGCTATATCAAGAGCGTCCAGGAATATAACGTCCTCGCACGCCGCTTCCCGACCAACCTGACGGCGATGATATTCAATTACGACGTCAAGCCGAGTTTCACGGTCGAAAATGAAAAGGCCATTTCGAATGCGCCGACGGTCAATTTCGGCAAATAGGGAGAGCCGCGACCATGGCCCTGCTCGGTAAGGCATTGCGCCTGCTGCTGATTATGGCATTCGCATGCGCGGCCGCATTTGCGGGGGCCCAGGATTTCGCGGCGGTCCCGCCATTGCAATCGCGCGTGACCGATACCGCCGGCATGCTCAATGCGACCCAGCGCAGCGCGCTCGAAAACGTGCTCAAGGAATACGAGGACCGTACCGGCAGCCAGATTGCCATTTTACTGACGGGCAGCACGGCGCCGGAAGCGATTGAACAATATGGCATTCGCGTCGCCGACGCATGGAAGCTCGGACGCAAGGGCGCGGACGATGGCGTCATCCTGATCGTGGCGAAAGATAATCCATCGGCATTACGGCGTCTGCGGATTGAAGCCGGACGCGGCGTACAGGGATCCCTGACCGATGCGCAATCAAAACGGATTTTGCAGGACGTGATCGCGCCGCATTTTCGCCAAAACGATTATTACGGCGGGCTGGTTGCCGGCGTTTCCGCAATTACCAGCTTGCTGGACCAGGAGAAGCTGCCCGCTCCGGAGCGCCGCGATCAGCCGGCTGCCGGCGGATTCGATATTGGACTGATTCCATTACTATTCATTGCGCTCATGATCATTGGACCGATGCTATCGCGCGGGCGTAGAACGCGCAACGCGCTGAACAATAACGACTGGGGCCGTGCCGCAGGCGTCATCCTCGGCAGCGGGATCGGCGGCGCACTTGGCAGCCGTGGCGGATATGGCGGCGGGGGATTCGGCGGCGGTGGCGGTGGCGGCTTCGGCGGGTTTTCCGGCGGCGGCGGCGGTTTCGATGGCGGCGGCGCCTCGGGGGACTGGTAATGAAAAAGCTGCGCCGTATCCTGCGCCACCTGTTCACGACCACCGCGACCGGGCGGCGCGCATTCCCGCCCGCTGCGCTGAAATCGATTCAAGCCACAATTGCGAAAGGCGAAGACCTGCACCGGGCCGAAGTGCGGCTCGTCATAGAGCCGTCGCTGTCACTGGCCGATGCGCTGGACGGCATGTCCTCGCGGCAGCGGGCCCGTGAGTTATTCAGTAATTACCGCATCTGGGATACCGAAGAAAATTGCGGCATCCTGGTGTACATTAACTTGGCCGATCACAAAGTTGAAATCATTGCCGATCGCGGCATCGGCCGGCTCATCAGCGCGGCACAGTGGCAGGCGGTTTGCCAAACCATGACGCGGGATTTTGCGCGCGGCGCGTATCAGGACAGCGTGATTGCGGCGTTGGAACAGTTGAATGAAATGCTGCATGCGCAATTTCCGGCTGATGGTCCGCGTCCGAACCAGTTGTCGAACAAACCACTCATACTGTGACCATTCCTAACCGCCCTGCCAAACTGTCCCTGGTTTTCGCTCGTTTTACTTCGCTGGCTTCTGCCTCCTAGCCGTGCTCGTACACCCATTGCAATAGCGCATCGCCGGCTTCCTGCGCTGCCGGCGCGTTGCGGTGATTGACGATGCAGACCACGACATAGCGTTTGCCCGACGCGGCCAATACATAACCGGCGATTGCGCGCACATCATTGAGACTGCCGGTTTTGATATGCGCATTGCCGGCGACGCCGCGATTCCGCACCCGCTGGCGCATCGACCCGTCATAGCCGGCCAGCGGCAACGATGACATAAATTCCGGCATCGTCGGCGAATAAAATGCGGCGACCAGCATGCGGCCCAGGGTACGGGCGGAAATCCGTTCGATGCGCGACAGGCCCGATCCGTTCTCGATCACCAGCTCGGGCGCATCGATGCCTTTGTTGGCGAGCCAGGTCTTGATCGCCCGTCCGCCGCGTTCCGGGTTTGCCGGCAATTTGAAAATATCGGCGGCAAGCCCGAGCAGCAACTGGCGCGCCATCACGTTGTTACTGTACTTGTTGATATCGCGTATCACCTCCGGCAGGGTGGTGGATTCCCACTCCGCGACCAGGCGCGCATCCGGCGGCACCGGGCCATTTTTCACTTCACCCTTCAGGCTGCCGCCAAGATCGGCCCAGAGCTGCCGGAACACGACATTAAAATAGTCGGCATGCGTCATCTGGTACGGATGCACGTACCAGGTTTTTTCGCCGCAGGATGCCGCATAGACGCCGCCGAAATGCACACCGCTGCCGCTGACCGCAGTCTGCAATTTTCCTTTCCAGTCGCCGCATTCGCCGTTGGTGAGCCGCGGCGTCGTGATCGGATAGCCCGCAACCGGCGGATCAACGACGATCTTTACTTTACCACCCGCTTCATCGGGCATGAACCGGTAGCTGAAGGATTTGTAATTGAGCAGCAGCGCATCGGGTCCGGCGTTATAGGGTTTCAGCGGATCGCCGTCAAACGCGGCAGGATCGTAAAACCCTTCTTCGAACAGGCTGCGATCGAGCAGCACATTGCCGCGAATTTCGCGAATGCCCCGGGCGCGCGCCTGCCGCAGGAATAGCCAGAAATTTTCCAGCACCAGTTTCGGATCGCCGCCGCCCTTGATGATCAAGTCACCGTTCAGTACATCGCCGACTTGCGTGCCACTCACATAGGCCCGGGTTTTCCAGGTGAATGTCGGACCAAGCAATTCGAGCGCGGCATTGGTCGTGACCAGCTTCATCGTCGATGCGGGGTTGAGCGCAACGGTTGCATTCGACGCAACCAGCATCTTTCCGCCGGTGACCTCCTGTACGTAGGTACCTACCGAACTCAGGGGAATGCCGGCCCGACTGAGGGCGCCGATCATTTCAAGCGGGGGTTCCTGCGCCTGAGCGGCAAGGTGATTCAGTCCGCCCGCCGCCAAAAAAAATATCAGGGGGCCGGCTCGGAGTTGCTTCAGAATTTGCATAGGATAGGTAATGTACTGACGTACTGACGCCGGATTATCCCATGCCCCAGCAACCGGGCGCCAACAGCCCAGGATAAAAATCGGCGTTGCCGGCGAAGCGGATGACCATTGTGGCAAAAACTGAACACAACGGCGCCGTGCGCGTCGCTCGACGCTGTCCGACCCCAGGGTTCAGGTTGCATTCCATTGGTTTGTCAGCCGGGTTACGGGCATAGTCCGGTCGCGGACCGTTCCCGCACCGCGGCGCACTGTGTCGGGCGGGTTACACTAGCGGACTGTTTAAATACGCAACCTGGTCCGCCTTTGATGCCCTCCTCGCCGACATGATCCCTTACCTTACCGCCGCACAATTGCGCACCGCGCTCCCCTATCCTGATCTGATCGCGGCCTTGCGCGCGGCATTCCGGGAAAGCATGCAAGCCCCGAAGCGGCATGTGCATACCTTGTCCGAACAGGAAAGTACCGTGTTGTTGCTGATGCCCGTGTGGCAGGCGGCCGGCAACGCCGGGGTTAAAGTGGTCACGGTTGCGCCGGGCAATCCGGCAAAGCGACTGCCGACGGTGCATTCGATTTTCATGTTGTTCGATACGGTGACCGGGGCGCCAATTGCCTTGCTCGACGGTGAAGAACTCACCTTGCGCCGCACCGCGGCGGCCTCTGCGCTGGCATCGTCGTGGCTGTCCCGGCCCGTCTGCGCTTCCCTGCTGGTGATCGGCACCGGATCGCTGGCGCCGTATTTGGCGGCCGCCCATTGCTCGGTACGCCCGATCCGCACGATCACGGTGTGGGGCCGCTCGCGTGAAAAAAGCGAGGCGGCTGCCGCCCGCATCCTGCAGCAGGATTTACCGGATGGGATCGTGGTGGAAATAGCTTCCGATCTCGAAGCGGCAGTGCGCATGGCCGATATCATTACCTGCGCCACCACGAGCACCAGTCCGATCGTGCGCGGCGAATGGGTGCGCGACGGGACGCACGTGGATCTGGTGGGAGGCTTCAAACCGGACATGCGTGAAGCCGACGGCGCGCTGATGGCGAAAGCGTCAATATTTGTCGATACGTTTGCGGGGACCATGGCGGAAGCCGGCGATCTCATCCAGGCGATCGCATCGGGTGAATTGCGGCCCGACGCCATCATTGCCGAGCTGGCGGACCTGGCGGCGGCCCGCCATGCCGGCCGTGAGAACGACTCGCAGGTAACGGTTTTCAAATCGGTGGGCACCGCGATCGAAGACCTGTGTGCGGCAAATCTTGCCGTAAATAAATACCTGGCGGCAACTTGCCGTCCTTAGACTACACGTCATCATTACAGGCGCCGCGATGGTATTTTTTAAATCTTGACGTTCTTGACTTGAAAAAGCGACTAGCCGCCCATATACTTAGCACTCGTTAGGGGAGAGTGCTAACAACTCCTCCTGGCTTTCCGGATTTTTCAGTGCGAGCCCGCTGCCCTGTGAATCATACAGTACGGCGGGTTTGCTACAAATAATCATAACCCATTGACTTTTAAGGAGTTTGTATGGATCTCCGTCCTTTGCATGATCGTGTCATCGTAGAGCGTCTCGACCAAGAAACCAAAACTGCATCCGGTCTCATCATTCCGGAAGCAGCTGCCGAAAAGCCTGACCAGGGCGTCGTCCTTGCAGTCGGCAATGGCAAGATCCTCGAAGACGGCAAGGTTCGTCCTCTCGATGTCAAAGTCGGCGACCGTGTACTTTTTGGCAAATACTCCGGCCAGGCCGTCAAGGTCGAAGGCAAAGAACTGCTGGTGATGCGCGAAGAAGACATCATGGCGATCGTCCAAAAGTGACGGCCATATCCAGGCGCGCAGCATAACTATAGCCCGCGACTGGAACCAGTTTTGTCATCCGACATGACCCGGTCAGGTGACACCCAGATTCAGGCAATATCCAGGTAAATCTCAATCGAATAACCAAGGAGTAACGAACATGGCTGCTAAAGATGTAGTATTTGGCGACAGCGCCCGTGCCAAGATGGTTGAAGGCGTCAACATTCTTGCCAACGCCGTCAAGGTAACCCTCGGCCCTAAAGGCCGTAACGTCGTGCTGGAGCGTTCATTCGGTGCCCCGACCGTGACCAAGGATGGTGTGTCGGTCGCCAAGGAAATCGAACTCAAAGACAAGCTCATGAACATGGGCGCGCAAATGGTCAAGGAAGTTGCTTCCCGCACCAGCGACAACGCAGGTGACGGCACCACGACCGCAACCGTGCTGGCGCAGGCGATTGTCCGCGAAGGCATGAAGTATGTCGCCGCCGGCATGAACCCGATGGATCTGAAGCGCGGTATCGACAAGGCGGTTGCCGCCACGGTTGAAGAGCTGAAGAAAATCGCCAAGCCATGCACCACCACCAAGGAAATTGCCCAAGTCGGCGCAATCTCCGCCAACTCCGATTACTCCATTGGCGAACGCATCGCTGAAGCGATGGAAAAAGTCGGCAAGGAAGGCGTTATCACTGTTGAAGACGGCAAGTCGCTGAACGACGAACTCGAAATCGTCGAAGGCATGCAGTTCGACCGTGGTTACCTGTCGCCGTACTTCATCAACAATCCGGAAAAGCAAACCGCGATCCTCGACAATCCGTTCGTACTGCTGTGCGACAAAAAGATTTCGAACATCCGTGACTTGCTGCCGGTGCTGGAACAAGTCGCCAAGGCTGGCCGTCCGCTGCTGATCATCGCCGAAGACATCGAAGGCGAAGCTCTGGCAACGCTGGTGGTAAACAACATCCGCGGCATCCTGAAAACCTGCGCAGTCAAGGCGCCTGGTTTCGGCGACCGCCGCAAGGCTATGCTGGAAGATATCGCGATCCTGACCGGTGGCCAGGTCATTGCTGAAGAAGTCGGCCTGACGCTCGAAAAAATCGCTCTGACCGATCTCGGCCAGGCCAAGCGTATCGAAGTCGCCAAGGAAAACACGACGATCATCGACGGCGCCGGCACTTCGGACACGATCGAAGCGCGCGTCAAGCAAATCCGCGTGCAGATCGAAGAAGCGACCTCCGACTACGACCGTGAAAAACTGCAGGAGCGCGTTGCAAAACTCGCCGGCGGTGTAGCCGTGATCAAGGTTGGCGCCGCTACCGAAGTCGAGATGAAAGAGAAGAAGGCCCGTGTTGAAGACGCATTGCACGCGACCCGTGCGGCGGTAGAAGAAGGTATCGTTCCCGGCGGCGGCGTTGCACTGCTGCGCGCGCGTACCAGCATCACCGTCAAAGGCGATAATCCGGATCAGGAAGCAGGCATCAAGATCGTTCTGCGCGCAATGGAAGAGCCGCTGCGCATGATCGTTCAAAACGCCGGCGAAGAAGCTTCCGTGGTCGTGGCTAAAGTGCTCGAAGGCACGGGTAACTACGGTTACAACGCTGCCGACGGCACCTACGGCGACATGGTTCAGATGGGCGTGCTGGATCCGGCAAAAGTGACCCGCTCGGCATTGCAAAATGCCGCATCGATCGCTTCGCTGATGTTGACCACCGAGTGCATGGTAGCCGAGTCGGCTGAAGACAAGCCGGCTGGCGGCAGCGGCATGGGCGGTATGGGTGGCATGGGCGGCATGGGTGGCATGGACGGCATGATGTAATGAAGCAGTGCCCCGGTGACTGGCCAGGCGCAAGCTGAACCCGGCACCGGACTGCCTTGCAAAAAACCCGCAGCATGCTGCGGGTTTTTTTATGTGAATATTTTTACGCTGCTGAAATACTGGCCAGAGTTTGAGTCTGACGAGGCCAGTCGATTTTGGGCGGCTCCATCGTTGAAAAGAGCGCGCCGATGGTCTTTTCCCACTCGGGTATAGCAGTGCGCGCCGGTTCCGCGCTTACGCTGTCGATCAATATTTCAGGGTAGGCCAGGGGCGGCGTTTTTTTCAGGAATTCCATCACATTGTCATCCGCTATCGCCTGGACATAGCCAGCGGCGAACCCTTCGTATACGCTGAGATACGCTTTTTCCCTGGTCATGCCGCGCACCGTTTGCAACGGCTCCTGCATTTGCAGCGTAAGTGAATAAAAATAATCCAGATCCTGCCGCTTCTGCCGGCCTACCCATTGCGCGAACTCGCTCACCATTTTCAAATCATGCTTTGCGCTGGACGCCTCGAATGATGCTTTTTTACCGGCCTCGAGTTCCTTTATGGCGTCAATGAATTTATCTTTGTCTATTCGCTGAAATAGCCTTAGTGCGAGTTGCGGAAAAGCGGCTTTCGGAAAATCGTGCTTCTTCCCATCGACGTCTCCCTTGGTGACGTAGGTATCCCCGGTAATGCCATAATCTTCAAACAAATCCTTGCATGCGTTGAAAAAGACCGCCGGCGCCGCTTTCGCTTCATGCCCGTCGGTGCGCGAGGTCCGGAAGTTAATACCGAAGGCCGCGGCAATATTCTTCTTGATGAATTCCACCCTGTATGCCGGCGCCGTGCCTTGGGCCACGAGGAATATGGCTTGCAATTCCATTTCGCTCATGCCGATAGCCTGAAGGAAAGCACATGTCTGCTCCCCCTCCTCGTGTACGCCATTCGTGTAACCGATGCCGCCGGCCATGTTCGCGAGTCGAACCGCAAGCAGGTGAAGGGCAAGATATTCGTTCGCCGCGACATTGACCACCTTGGCTCTTGCTCTATGGAACCCCGGATGCGTTCCGCCTTCGTTATAGGCGGAGCGCAGGACCGGAACGGTTTTCTCCGCCCCGCCGACGACCATATCGATCAGCTCTTCGGTAGTATGGGTTTCGATCAGGATCTGCGCCTGGCGCTGACGTTCCTTGGATGTATGTTCGGCTTTCCATTTGCGGTACAGCTTTACGCCGACTCCCCCTAGGTAAACCATTGCCAGCACGGCGGAGATGCCGGCAAAGGCAGCGAGGGCGACACCACCGGTCGAAGCCGCAACGGCGCCCGCCAAAACCGCCGCGCCGACGCCGACTGAAGCAAGGCCAAAGGATGCGCTGCCGACGCCCTTGATTACCCTGGACAAGCCAAAACAGCGTGCCCTAACACCCTGCCGGTGCAAGCGGTCGAGATTGCGCTGATAAGCGCCATGCACGGCGATGAGCGCCGGGTCGGCATTTGCATCGGTTTCGAACCATTGCGCCACCCGGAGTCCCTTGTTCCTGATGGCTTCCTTTTGCTGGTGCGCGCCCTTGATCTCGCAAAACCCGTGACCCATGTCGATCGAGCCGCCAATCACGCCGCTAACGCCCGCCGCGCCGGCGCCGCACAGCATGCCCGCCGTGTTGGAGATGCTCTCCAACTCCAGGCCGATGGATTTCGCGTTTAAAAGCGCTGCGCCGGTAACATATACCGGGCCATCGCGGACTGCGCCAAGATTCGCCCTGATCCGGGCCTCGTTCGCCTCCTTGAACAGGCGCGGTATCTTCCGCGCGTTCTTTATGAACTCGAGATAGGCATTCCCATCCTCAATGCTGCCATTGCACGGGTCCATGGCATAGCGACTGGCCGCGACCCTATGCTTCATAAGCATGCGCAAGGCAGAATTCCTGCCGCCGGCCAGGTCGATTGCATCCTTGCAGGAGAAAATGGCGTCGCCCAGGGCAAAAGGCAGGCCCACACCGCTGGCCGCCAGGGCCGTGTCGCCCTCCGACTGGAGGGGCAAGCAATGCGACGCCGCGAGTGCCCCGGCCACGGCCCTGGTTCCCGCGCTGGCAGAAAACAGGCCATAAAAGCCCGCAGATGGCTTGGCGGCGAATACATTATCCGAAGTATCCTTGCTCCGGAATGCTTTCTTGATCGTATCCGATACCCGTTTGAAGGCGGCCTGCAGATGTTCAGCGGTGTCTTTTTGCAGTTCCTGCCTGCCGTTCCTGAACGACAGGCGTCCGCTTTTCCTTGCTTTGTCTTCCTTCTCAATGGTGTATTTGACGGCCCGTTCAAAAAATTCATGTTCCCCACAGGTGGCATTTGCCGGCGGACGCGCGTCGCCGGATAAGCCCCGCTCGGTAACCGGGAAGAGCGCGGAGTCTGGATTGGGGCAGAGTGCCAATGCCCCCGTAGTTTTATCTACGGTCAGTTTGCCGCTTCGTTTGCCCAATGGGGAAATACCGGAAGGAACACTGGCGCGTCGTGTCGCGCTAATTCCCCGCGGATCCGGCGATGAACACGTACAGCCTAAGCTGACAACTGATTTCATGTACTCTCCCGATTAAACAAATTGTTCTACGGACGACACGACCTTGGCACTTCCTTTTACGGCACAAATTCGTCCGCCAAGCTTTCCACGCATCTATTGAGTAACGGGTCGGAATGGGAAGTTGCGTTGGGTTTCATAAACAATTGCCCAATATCCGGCGGTCCGGGGTCAGGAAAGAAGATGTATCTGCTGGTTGGAGCCAAAAGGCTGCAACGCGTGATCAGCGCCGGGCTTCTGCTTGGCACAGCGAATGGAACTAGCGGCGCCTTGTGCATCGCAGCACAGCGCCCGCCGGTTCAGGCTCGTCGCAAGAATTCTGCCGGAGGCAATTTTGAAATGGCGTCATGGATGGTTCTGCCCCAGGTGAAGCGGTCTATCAGAGCCGGACTGTCCTTTACATGGCCTAGCCATATTGCAGGAAAGGCTCCCGGCTTCATATCCTTTGCCTCCTCCAGTTTGCGCGCGTGGCAGAAAATGAAATCCTTGAACCCAATGATGTCTTGCGCCGTCATTCCGGGGAACGTCACAATCAGGTCGTCCTCCGTGGCCTGCAACATAAAATCGAACTCCGCAAGATCCTTGTCTCGCTGTTGCGCTGCCCATGCGGCAAACCCGCGCACCATATTCAGATCCCACTTCTGGAACGTTTCCTCTATCGAGCCGATCTTGGTCGAATCGATTTTGGCGACGGCGTCCAGGAAGGTATCCCGGTCGACGCGGGGAAAGAAGTCAACCGATACATTGCGGTAAAGCGTTTCGATATCAATTTCCTTCCCGCTCGAGTCGATTCCTAAAGCAAATTCAGTCGACGTAACGCCCATTTCCAGGAAGCTGTCGACGCAGGCGTCGAAATGCACGCCCGGCGCAGCCTTCGCCTCATGTCCGTCGGAAGCGACACGAAACGCGATCCCGAATGCCGGCGCAATACTTTTCTTGATGAATTCCACCCGATCAGCCGGGGCCGTCACCTGCGCCAGTAAAAAAATAGCCTCCAGGTCCCGCTCGGTCATGCCAATATTCCGAAGCAGCGCATCGCACACCAATTCTCCGCGCCGGTGCACATTGTGTTCATATCCGATTCCGCTTGCCATATCCGCAAGCTCAAGCGCCATGAAGTGAAGGGCCAGGTATTCGTTGGTTGCGACATTGACATTCTTGTATTTTGCGGCTGCAAATCCCGGATGTTTCCCGCCCTCGCCATATGCGCCGCGCGCGATCGACAGAAATTTATCCCTTCCGGTTTCAAAAATTTTTTCCAGGTCTTCCCGGGAATGCGTTTCGATCAGCTGTCGGGCGTCACGCTGCCGTTCCTTGGAAGTGTGCTCGTCCTTCCATTTATGGTATTGCTTGGCGGCGACGCCAATCAGAAAAACAGTGGCGACCGCGGCGGCGACAATGGCTATGGCAGGGCCCAGGAATGGCACAGCGAGCCCAAGCACACCGGCGATGCCGACGCCCGCAATGGCAAGTCCGGTCGAGACGCCGAAAGTGCCTTTGAATATTTTGCTCACTGCGAACTTGCCGGCCATGCCGGCCTGGTGCTCGGTGCGGGCCAAATGGGTTTGGCAAGTCTCGTGCACGGCACGCAATAGCGGATCGCTCTTCATCCCCTCGGTGACCGCGTCAAACCGCTGCCGGACCAAAGACTGCTTCTCAATCGAGGCATCCTCCATATTCCTTGCCGCGTCCAGTTCATACATCGCCTCGGCTACGTCAATTACCCCCGTCACCACGCCTGCGCCGCCCATGACCGTACCCAACCCGGCGGCGGCGGTACCCGTGATCGTGCCGGCGGCGGCGCCTATCGTGCAGGCACTGCCAACGGCGGTGCCCGGAATGTTTGTAATCGCGTCGCGCGCCACGGTCAGATGCGCCTTTTCCATCGCCTTTCGCGCGCTGGCGGATAATTCTGGAATCAGCTTTGCGCCATTCATGAAAACCAGGTACGAATTGATATCGGCGGCGCTGGCGGAATCGGGATTGTTAAAATAATTCCATGCGCCGTCCTTATGTTCCATGAGGCTGCGCAGCGCCTTGTTCCGATTCCCGGTGAGGTCGAACCAGGCAGAGGTGGATACTAATGCACCAACCACCGCAGTGGGCGCGCCCAATGGAAGCGGCACCGCATTGGCAAGGCGGCCGTCGGCCGCGGTGCCTGCAATGGCTATCACACCGGCGGCGCCCCTGAGCGCGGCACTGGACGCGGAAACGCCGGCCGTCATTACCGCGCGCTTGCTATCGATAAGATTTTTTGCTCCGGTTTTGCCAGTCACGAATGCCTTGATTGCACTGGCTGCCGTATTCAGGCTGGCTTGTATTTTTTCCGAAGTATTTTCTTTCAGCGTCAGGTGAACCGTCCCATCGGCGCCATCACTCCAAGTCACTTGGCCGGACTTTCCAAGACTGTCGATTTTTCGTTCCGTAAAGGAGATCGCCTCCCTGAATAACAGGTCTTGTTCCATTTTGACGAATTCGGCATCAAAAAACGCGCGCTTCGCGGGCGTTAATTTGATCGCGAGGCCGGGGGCCGCACCGCCCGATGGAGAAAGAGCCGGACATTCCTGTGGATCGGCTGCCGCGATTTTTTTCGGAACTTGGCCGGCCTGATTCGTCGGCGATTCGCCCACGCCTGCTTTCCCCGGCGGAAAAAGCCTGTCCACGCTTGGGCGGGAGTGAATGCGGTCCATGGTCTTCGCGGCTAGATGAAACTATCCATGGCTGTCCGGTGCGCTACATCGCCTTCTTCCGCATTCACTTCCGCGATCAGGCCCTCCCAAGCGTCGAGTACCGGATCGATTTGCTCGCCAAGTAAATCGATAAGATGCAAATCGGTCTGAAGCCTGTTCAACGGCACGTACGCGACCAGTACGGCGTGGCCTGTCATGGGTTCGATGCCCAGCGTCGTCACGCAATCGAAACCGCTATTGAAATTCGATTCCAGCATCAGGCGATAGAGCCCGGCCTTATAGCCGCCGATCGGCATGCCAAGATCAATTGAGATGCGACACTGGTCGATCGGCTCCAGATATTCCAGGCGCACCGAGGTGTTCCCGATCTTTAATAATCCAGTGTGAAATATGCTGGCGACATCATCGATATCTGCTGCGTCGCAAAATTCGTCGATTACATCTTTGTATTCTTCCAATGCCATCTGTCACTCCAGCCAGATATCGCGTCCTGAAATTGGTTGTTAAACGAATTAAAAATGCGACTTCGCACAACAGTGAGTGGCACGTCAGCAATATTTGTTCCTTCTGAATAAGAAAATAATGAAAAAGGGGCATTCCGGGGCTACTTGCGGCTTTCCGCGCTTGCAAATCCTTACGCGGTACTACGAGGAAACCCGGGCAAGGGCATTTTTGAAATCGCGTCGTTGAGCGTTTTTCCCCAGTCGTACCTGCCAATCAGAACCGGGTCCGTATTCACGCCTTGCGTCCATATCCTGACAAAATTCATCGCCGGCGCATCCGACAGCAAAATTCTTTTCCTCCCAGGTTTCAATGAACCGGCATAGTTATAGAAGAAGTCCTTGCATTCCTCGATGTCGCCAGAAGTCATTCCGGGAAAGTTTGTCCTCAGATCGTCCTTGGTGCGGGATAACATGGAATCGAATTTCGCCAAGCCTTCTACCAGCGGTTCTTCATCGATTTCCCGCTGCGCTTCCACCCATTTGGCAAAGCGAAGCACTTGCCTGAGATCGTTCGCCTTCAACGAATCCTTATCGGGATCGACTTTTCCGAGGTCTATCTCGCGGGCCGCGGCGAGGAACTCGTCGCGGTCGACGGGCGGAAACAGGGCCTCCGAGACGCGACGGTGCTGTGCTTCGACCATGACGCGAATTCGCTGCCCTTTGGCTGCGACTCGAGGATGCTCCCCTTCGGCTGCGGACTGACCCTGCTGCGCTGCGACAGGCGCCGCGCTAGCGAACATCGCGTCGTCATTCAAGCGATCAAAGTAGGCATCGAACAGTACGTCCGGCGCCGTCTTCGCTTCGCGCCCGTCCGCGTCCACACGGAACACGAACCCGCATGCCGACGCGATACGCTTCTTGATAAATTCCAGGCGGTCGGACGGGGCCGCCGCGCGCACGAGTCTAAAAAAAGCCTCCAAATCGCGATCGGTCATTCCAACGCCGCGAAGCAGGCAGTCGCGCACTCGGGGACCGTACTGGCCCAAGCTTTCCTCCCCCTCCTGAACTCCGAACAACATATCGGACAGCGCGAGGGCCGTAAAATGCAGGGCGAGATATTCGTTGGTCGCAAGATGCACGTTCCGGTACTGCGGGGCTGCAATGCCTGGGCCCGATCCGCCTGAGCCGTCGCCACGCGCGACTGCCAGAACTTCGTCCACACCGCCCTTGTACTTAGCCAGTAGTTCTTGCCGGGTATGCGTTTGAATGATATCGCGGGCCTTACACTGCCGCTTTGCCGATGCCTTCTCGTCTTTCCGCTCAAGGCCGGCCTTGATTCCGAC
>JAQGMO010000101.1 GCA_028292315.1 Herminiimonas sp.
GCAGGGGCGCGGTATCCGTGTTCAACTCCCACCTTTTCGGCGCGGCCGGTTACTATGCGGCGCTCGCCTCCAGCGCAGGTTTGCTTTGCGAGCGTTGCAGCGTGCCGTTCCTGCTTGAACCGGCAACGCGCTGACGCGGCGGCTCGCGCCGCGACGATGTCGAATAACGGCACGCGTGCAGTCCCGATTTTACGGATTCCCGATCTGCCCGATCGCGTATATACTGCGCGTGGCCGCTGAATCCCATGCGCCCTCCATGCTGGAATAATTGCTCGCCCCAGTTGAAATCCCCGGACCCATAAATAATAATGATCAAATGACCTTGTGTGTTGTCAAAGTATTTTTGCCTTTCGCACTTCCCGGCTGGTATCTTAAAGGGGACGCATGATACGCGTGCTTTTGGTGGACGATCACGTTCTGGTGCGTGTCGGACTTCACTCTTTGCTGAACACCATACATGATGTCGAAGTCGTGGCCGAAGCAGGCAACGGCGTCGAAGCGCTGGCTCAGGTGGAAGCGCTCAGGCCCGACCTGGTGCTGATGGACGTGGCGATGAATGTCATGAATGGTATTGAAGCGACGACTGAAATCAAGCGGCGCTATCCCGCCGTGCAAGTTCTTATTCTGTCGATGTACCTCAACGAAGCCTATGTCGATCAGGCCTTGCGCGCCGGGGCGTCCGGCTATCTGCTCAAGGACACGGAAACGTCAGAAATGGCGCGGGCGCTGTATGCCGTAGCTTCAGGCGAAATTTATCTTGGCCCGCGCGTTTCCCGTCAGCTTGTCGAAAGCTTTCTTAAGCGTGCCGCGGTTCATGCCGAGCCGGCCATGGCGGAAACTGCAAAGAGAATCGATCTCACGGCGCGTCAGCGCGAAATTCTCAAGGATATTGCCGAAGGCTGGTCGACCAAGGAAATTGCGCACCGCCTCGGCATCAGCCCAAAAACCGTCGAGGCGCATCGCGCGCATCTGATGGAGCGGCTCGATATCCGCGACATTCCCGGCTTGGTCCGCTATGCGATCAGGAACGGGTTGGCCAGTCTCGATTAAGCAACCAGTTAAGGTTTTTCCTTAGTCGGCGCGCCGCCTGCTAAGGAACATCCCGATTGTCGAAATATCAGCAAATCGTATCATTCCTCATTGCACTGACTTGGGCTCGGTGGACGCGCGCGATTGCGGCCAGCAACCGATCGCAGGCGGAGCTTCCCATGGTTTGGAGAAAAAAATGAGCAAGACTCGTATCGTGCTGGTGGATAACAATCTCATCTTTCTGAGAATGGCCGCACTCTATGTCGCGGAGATCGCGACGGCGGAGGTGGTTGGCTGCGCCGCAAGCGGCGCGGAGGCGGTAGGAATGGCCGATACGCTCAAGCCCGACATGATCGTGATCGATCTCGTGATGCCTGGAATTGACGGCATTGAAGCAGCACGACAGATCAGGACTCGAGGCAGTAACGCGTTTATCGTGATTGCAACGCTCAGTGATATTGCCGCACATCGTGCGCGCGCGGACGAAGCCGGCGTTGATGCGTTTATTTCAAAGGCGCGGTTCGCCGACGAAGTAGGCCCAATGATTGCGAACGCGGCGGAGCGGTGCTCCGGACAGGCCGGTTCAATGCGGTATGACTGCGCCTGTCCAGCCTGACTACGCCGGCAGGCGCACGTGCTTGTAATCAAACAAAACAAAAAATTCCCTGGCCCGGGTCGGTAAAGCCGTGCGCTGCGACGGTCGCATTCCATGCGCAAATGATAATGGACAGCGTGAAAACAGCAGAAAGCACGGTTTCTCCGCAGGCTGGCCACGATACGGGTTTTCTTTGTACCGGGGCTGCGGAAACCCGCACGAAATCAAAATAATCGCGTCTCGGGATCAGGCCGATAGCGGCGGCATTGCGAGCATGCCCCATGCTGCTACCCCGGCGACGCTTTCTTTCCTCACGGCATTAAGGCAAAATCACGTGCGCAATAATGTATCGGCGCAGCCCGTCCTAGACTCTTGAATATGAATGAAAAAAGCCGGCCGCGTTTTTGCTTTGTAATAGGGCTTTTCAATATGCAAACTGGCCAATTCATGATGCGGCGGTTGTTGCCGGCATTGATGATTATTTTGGCCGCCGGAGGCTGGATACTGGTCGCCAGCCAAAAGGCCGGCCTGTTCGGGCTGGAAAACGGCATTGCGGTAGTCTTCACGCTGATTGCGGTGATGATGGGGTTCATCGTCTGGTGCGGTGCGCGAATAATCGATTGTGTTGATGCATCGAATGACCGCGCAAGCAAAACGGAAAGCCAGCAAATGATTCAGTGCCTCACCGATTTCAATACCCGGATCGAGGCCCACTTCGCCGCCCGTACGGCGCAGCTTGAAGCGGCAAACCGGAAACTGACCAACGAGATTTACGGCCGCAATCTTGCCAGGGCGCCGCTGCGCGCAAATGAAGAAAGCTATCGCTTTTTATTCGAATGCAATCCCTTGCCTCTTTATATTTATGATCATGTAAGCCTCCGGTTTACCGCGGTAAACCAGGCGGCAATCAGGCAGTACGGTTATTCACGCGAAGAATTCCTCAACATGAGCACCATGGAGATCCGGGCGCCCGACGAAGCGGAACGTTTTGCGACCTACCACCAGTCCAAACGTTTCGGGCACCAGGCGGCCGGCCATTGGCGCCATATCAGAAAAGACGGAAAACTGATCGATGTCGAAATATTCCACTATGTCCTGACGCTGGACGGGAGACCGAAGAGCCTGGTGCTGGCGCTCGATATCACCGAGCGGCTCGCGGCCGAACGGGAGTTGCAGCGCCATGCGTCGCGCCTGCAGATCCTGTCGCAGCAATTGCTGAACGTGCAGGAAGCCGAACGTTCGCGTATTGCGCGCGAGTTGCATGATCAGATCGGACAGACCCTGACCGCGGCCAAGCTCGGTCTGCAAAGCGCACGCGAGGCGATCAGTGATCCGGTGGTATCCGGGCAGCTTGCGGATTGCGTCAGCCTCACCACCCAGGTGCTTGACCAGGTGCGCAGCCTGTCGCTCGATTTGCGTCCGCCGCTGCTCGACGAGCTCGGGCTCGCGGTCGCGCTTGAATGCCATCTGAAGAGCAATGCCAACCTGGCCGGATGGACTATCGAATTCAGCGTCGCGCGCGTGCCGCCGAAGCTGCCGACGGAAATTGCGACCACCTGTTTCCGGGTCGCGCAAGAGGCGCTCACCAACGTCATGCGACATGCACAGGCGTGTCATGTATCGGTTGAACTGCGCATGTGGGAGGGCGCGCTGCATTTGCTGGTCAGCGACGATGGCGCCGGTTTCGACCTGGAGGCGAGCCGGCGCCATGCGCTGATTGGTAAAAGCATCGGGCTGCTCAGCATGACAGAGCGCGCGATTCTGGTCGGCGGGCAATGCGAAATCATCTCGGCGCCGGGAAAGGGAACAACGGTGCGGGCGGTGATTCCGCTGCCGGCCGGCCCGGCTGCTGCAGTCAGCACGTCGTAGTCGACACGCGCCAGTTAGCAGGCTGTAGTTAGCAGCCTGTAGTTAGCAGCCTGTAGCGAGTCCGCTACCGCTATCCCGTTTTACAAAAACCGGTCCAGGATCTTCCGGCTCTGCTTGTCCAGCGCGGCCGTATCCCTGATCAGGAAATGAATCCCGTGATTGTCGGCCACCAGCAGCCTCGATGGCCCGATCCGGCGTATGTCTTCTTCGCCGCGCAGCACGAATTCGGTGGCGCCCCGATCGGTCTCGACGTGCCAGGTGCACGGCGTGGAAAAGCTCGTCACCTGCAGTATCCGGTGAATCTCGGGCATGAACTCGCGGCCTTCCAGTTCTTCCTCGACCAGCTGCCGTATCGGCTCCGGCAGATCGGACAGGCGCTCTATCCACGCCACTTCGCGCCCGTCGGCGCACACCAGCGCGACGCCTTCATCGGGCGCCTGGATCGGAAACGCGCGGACCGGCGCCACGTTTTCGATCACCTGGCCGTGCGGATCGGTCAGCACCAGCTGTCCGAACGCGTTGCGTATCAGTTCAAATTCAATCGCCGGCATGGGCAGCCTCCTGTTCATTGCGCGCCTGCGCCTGGTAAAGCCGGAAGTACGCGCCTTCGCGCGCCATCAGGTCGTCATGCCGGCCTTCCTCGACCACCCGTCCCCGATCGAGCACCACCAGCCGGTCGGCACGCTGCAGGGTCGACAGCCGATGGGCAATGGCGATCGTGGTGCGGCCCTGCACCAGGTTGTCGAGCGCCTTCTGGATTTCCTTTTCCGTTTCCGAATCCACCGACGAGGTTGCTTCATCGAGGATCAGGATGCGCGGATCGATCAGCAATGCGCGCGCGATGGAAATGCGCTGGCGCTCGCCGCCTGACAGGCCCTGGCCGCGCTCGCCGACCATCGAGTCATAGCCATGCGGCAGCCGCAGGATGAATTCATGTGCATGCGCGGCCCGCGCGGCCGCCAGGATTTCGGCGCGGCTGGCATTCGGCTTGCCATACGCGATATTCTCTGCGATCGTGCCGAAAAACAGGAACGGCTCTTGCAGGACCAGGCCGATGTTGCGCCGGTAATCGGCAATCGGGAAGGAACGGATGTCCACGCCATCGACCCGGATCGAGCCTTCCGTCACGTCGTAAAAGCGGCAAATCAGATTGACCAGCGTGCTTTTGCCGGAGCCGCTATGGCCGACCAGACCGATCATTTCGCCGGGCGCGATGCGCAGGCTGATGCCGCGGTTGACGGCCCGGTTACCGTAGCGGAAGCCGACATCGCGCAACTCGATCTCGCCTTTGACCTGGTTCAGGGGCACCGGCTGGGCCGGTTCGGGAACACTGGAAACATGATCAAGAATGTCGAAGATGCGTTTGGCCGCCGAAGCGGATTTCTGGGTCACCGACACGATCCGGCTCATTGAATCGAGGCGTCCGTAAAAACGGCTGATGTAGGCAATGAAAGCGGTCAGCACACCGACCGTGATTTCGCCGCGCGAGAGTTGCCAGATGCCGAAAGCCCATACCACGAGTAATCCGAGCTCGGTAAGGAAAGACACGCTCGGGGAAAACAGCGACCACACCCGGTTGATGCGGTCGTTCACCTGCAGGTTATGGGCATTGGCCTCGCGAAACCGCTGCGCTTCGCGTTTTTCCTGGGCAAATGCTTTCACCACCCGGACGCCGGGGATCGTATCGGCCAGCACGTTGGTCACTTCGGACCAGACCCTGTCGATTTTTTCAAAGCCGGTCCGCAGCCGGTCGCGCACCACGTGAATCATCCATGCGATGAAAGGCAAGGGGACCAGCGTCACGAGCGCCAGCCATGGATTAATGGAAAAAAGGATCGCCGAGGTCATGATGATCATGATCACATCGGTCGCGAAATCAAGCAGGTGCAGCGACAGGAACACGCAGATGCGGTCGCTTTCGCTGCCGATGCGCGACATCAGGTCGCCGGTCCGCTTGCCGCCAAAATATTCCAGCGACAGGCGCAGCAGATGTTCATAAGTCGTGGTGCGCAGGTCGGCCCCGATCCGCTCCGACACCAGCGCCAGGATATAGGTCTTGGCCCAGCTGAGCCCCCATGCCAGCAGCGCCGATCCCAACAGGCCGCTCAGGTAAAGCGCAACCAGCGCCGGGTCGATCTGCTTTCCGTTTTGATAAGGGATCAGCACGTTATCCATGATCGGCATGGTGAGGTAGGGCGCCACCATGCTGGCCGCGGTGCCCAGCAGCGTGAGGATGAATCCGGCCAGCAGTTGCATCCGATAGGGCCGGGCGAAGCGCCACAGGCGCAACAATGTCCACGTCGAGGGCGGGGTATGAATCACTTTGGCGCAGATCGGGCATTCATCCTGATCGGGTTCCAGCGGCGCCTTGCAGCTTGGGCAAAGATTTTGTTCTTCGCGTACTATTGGACGCCCGCTCAGATGGCTCTCATGTTGCAGTGCAAATTGATCGATCAGCCGGATCGCAAGCAGGTTGCGCCCGAGTGTGAAACGAAACGACGCGAGGCGCCCGGTCTTGTCTGAAATCTCGAGGTGGCCGACACCGGCATGGTCGTGATGCCTTAATGTCAGCCCCGGCTGGTAGGGCCAGTCGTGCCAGCCGGCTTCACCGGGCGCGCGCGCCAGCACCCGGCGGTCGGTGACGATCACCAGGCCGTCTACGAACTGAAGCCGTGTATTGAGGTCAACCGGTAACGTCGCTGCAACGTTTTCTCCCGGAGAAAGTATTGCGTCAACTTCCGCCGCCCACGCGTCGGGAACATCGGGACGCGAGATGCCGGAAGAAGGTTTTTCATTTGTCATCGTTAGGTGAACTTGTGTTGGCCTTGCCCACTACTGGGAGGATTTTTGAAGCCGAGATGGGATGGCAATCGATCCCCGCCTGCAATATAAATTGATCTGACGTTTTTTTAGAGTGTCCCTTGGGCAATCATTTGCGATAATCTAGCGAATTATCGTAATTGCGCTACGGGATTCCGGACTGTTACGCGGCAAGTATACCGCAAGAGTGTCAAAATGCCTGACTCGTGTCGTACCTGTCAGCGCAATCGGCACCCGGCAGGTGCGCCGGCGATAATTATTTGGCATTTGCTCACGCAGCCTGACTAATTGAAATTGGAAGTATGACAAAACAGAAAGACATTGAACTCCTGCGTGTGACAGCTTTGCGCGGACCAAATATCTGGACTTATCGCCCGGTGATCGAGGCGTGGGTTGATATCGGCGAGCTTGAAGAATTTCCGTCCAATCTGATTCCCGGTTTTTATGAGCGGCTAACCGGCTGGCTGCCGACCCTGGTCGAACACCGCTGCGGCATCGGCGAACGTGGCGGCTTCCTCAAGCGCCTGCGCGAGGGCACCTGGGCTGGACACATCCTTGAGCATGTGGTGCTGGAATTACAAAACCTCGCGGGCATGCCGACCGGATTCGGGAAGGCGCGCGAAACGCCGCAACGCGGCATTTATAAAGTGGCATTCCGCACGCGTGAAGAACAGGTGGGCCGCGCCGCGCTGGCAGCCGCGCGCGACCTGGTGATGGCCGCGGTGGAAGATCGGCCCTACGACCTGGACGCCACGCTGAACGTGTTGCGCGACATGGTTGACCGCCGCTGTCTCGGGCCGAGCACGGCGCATATCGTCGCGGCAGCCGCCGAACGCCGTATTCCATTTGTCCGGCTGAATGAAGGCAACCTGGTGCAGCTTGGTTACGGCGCGCGCCAGCGCCGGATCTGGACTGCCGAAACCGACCAGACCAGCGCGATTGCCGAAAGCGTATCGAGCGACAAGGACCTGACCAAATCGCTGCTGCATTCCTGCGGCATACCGGTGCCGGAAGGCCGCATTGTCGAAAATCCGGACGACGCCTGGGAGGCGGCCCAGGACATCGGCTTGCCGGTCGCAGTTAAACCGACTGATGCCAATCACGGCCGCGGCGTTTCGCTCGATCTCCGGGAGCGCGCCGATATCGAAACCGCTTATCGTCTCGCCGACCAGCAGGGCAGCGGGGTAATGGTCGAGCAATACATTTCCGGCAATGAACACCGCCTGCTGGTGGTCGGCCGCAACGTTGTAGCGGCGGCGCGCGGTGAAATCGCTACCGTGACCGGGGACGGCCAGTCCAGCGTGAGCGAACTGATCGACCGCCAGTTGAACCAGGACCCGCGCCGCGGCGCCGGGGAAGAATTTCCACTGAATGTGATCATGCTCGAGGACGAGCCTGAAATCCGGCTCGAACTGGAACGCCAGGGATTGACGGGCAGCGCGGTTCCGCAGGACGGCCAGAAGGTGCTAATCCAGCGCAACGGCAATGTCTCCATCGACGTCACCGACCTGGTGCATCCGGAGGTGGCGGCGGCCGCGTCGCTGGCGGCGCGCGTGATCGGACTCGATATCGCCGGTGTCGACCTGGTGGCCGAGGATATATCGCGTCCGCTTGCTGAACAGCGCGGCGCCATCATCGAAGTCAACGCCGGACCCGGCCTGCTGATGCATTTGAAGCCGGCCGGCGGTCAGCCGCGCCCGGTCGGTGAAGCAATCGTCAACAATTTGTTCGCCAACGGCGAAAGCGGGCGTATTCCGGTGGTCGGCGTATGCGGCACGGGCGGCACGACGCTGGTTGCGCGCCTGATAGCATGGCTGTTCCAGATCAGCGGCAAGCATGCCGGCCTGGCTTGCAGCGCGGGGCTGTTTTTCAACGGCAAGCAGATTTCGAAGGAAAACTGCGCTACCTGGGAAGCCGGGCAGCGCCTGCTGATCAACCGTTCGGTTGAAGCCGCCGTGTTTGAAAACGGTAACCGCATGATCCTGGCCGAAGGACTGGCGTATGACCGGTGCCAGGTCGGCGTCGTCACCGATCTCGGCGGCCATGAAGAACTCGCCGAGTTTTTTATATCCGGGCCGGACCAGGTTTATAACGTGGCGCGCACCCAGGTCGACGTGGTCTTGCCGGATGGCGTGGCAGTGCTCAATGCCGCCGACGCGCGGCTGGTCGACATGGCGGCGCTGTGCGACGGCAAGGTGATTTTTTACGCGATGGAGGCACAGCTTGACGTGCTGGCCAGCCATCGCGCGGCCGGCGAGCGCGTGGTATTCCTGCGCGACGGCGTCATCGTGCTGGCCGAAGGGCAGGTTGAGACAGCGCTGCTGCCATTGTCGGCGCTCAAGCCGGCCAAGGCGGCGCAGCCGGAAAGCGTGCTGGCCGCAGTGGCTGCCGGCTGGGCGCTGGGCATCGCGCCGGAACTGATTACCGGCGCGCTGAGAACCTTCGATTCGAACCCGAAGAAAACAAATTATTAAGTCCGGCGCCGGCGCGCGGGATTGCAGCATGATTTTTACGCAACCCGCGCGCCGCGACCCGCGCATTACGAATCTATAATTCAGGACATCCGGTCTATGGAAGTATCACGAATCAGGGCGCTACGCGGCCCGAACCTCTGGAGCCATCACACTGCAATCGAAGCGGTGGTAACCTGCGCGGGCGAAGAATGCTCGGTAGCGAACCTGCCCGGCTTCGAAGAACGCCTGCGCGCCCGTTTCCCGGGCCTCGGTCCCTTGCAGGCGCTCGGTCACGACAAGGCGATCTCGATTGCCCAGGTGCTGGAACTGGCCGCTCTCGGGCTGCAGGCCCAGGCCGGGTGCCCGGTCACTTTCAGCCGCACCACCCAGACGGTTGAACCGGGCACGTACCAGGTCGTCGTCGAATATACCGAAGAAGCGGTTGGCCGCCTGGCGCTGGAATTGGCGGAAGCGCTTTGCCAGGCCGCATACCACGATACGGCGTTCGACCTTAATGGCGCGCTGGCGCAGTTGAGCGAGCTTGATGAGGATGTGCGCCTGGGGCCGAGCACCGGCGCCATCGTCGATGCCGCCGCCGCGCGCAACATACCGTACCGCCGCCTGACCGACGGCAGCCTGGTCCTGTTCGGCTGGGGCAGCCGCCAGCGCCGCATCCAGGCCGCGGAAATCGACCGCACCAGCGCCATCGCGGAATCGATTGCGCAAGACAAGGAGCTCACGAAGAAACTGCTCTGCGCGGCCGGCGTGCCGGTGCCGTTCGGGCGCGCAGTCGATAGCGCCGACGACGCGTGGGCTGCCGCCCTCGAAATCGGTTTGCCGGTGGTGGTGAAGCCGCGCGACGGCAACCAGGGCAAGGGCGTGACGGTCAATGTCAAATCGCGCGAGCATATGCAGGTCGCCTACGCCGCCGCGATCGGATTCCGCGATGACATCATGGTCGAGCGTTTCTTGCCCGGCAATGATTTCCGCCTGCTGGTAGTCGGCAACAGGATGGTGGCGGCGGCGCGGCGCGACCCGCCGCAAGTGGTCGGCGACGGCGTTCATTCTGTGCGCGAGCTGGTCGATCAGGTTAACCGCGACCCGCGCCGCGGCAGCGGACATGCAACCTCGCTGACCAAGATCCGGTTCGACGATATCGCGCTGGCCCGGCTCGCGCTGCAGGGTTATGACGCCGATTCCGTTCCGCCGCTCGGGCAGCGCGTCATCCTGCGCAACAATGCCAACCTGTCGACCGGCGGCACGGCGACCGATGTAACCGATGACGTCCATCCGGAGATCGCGGCATGCGCGGTGGCGGCGGCGCAGATGGTCGGCCTCGATATCTGCGGTGTGGACATGGTGTGCGACAGCGTGCTGAAGCCGATGGAAGAGCAGGGCGGCGGCATTGTCGAAGTGAATGCGGCGCCCGGTTTGCGCATGCATCTTTCACCTTCCTACGGCAAGAGCCGCCCGGTCGGCGAAGCCATCATCGACAGCATGTTCGCCAAAGGCGACGATGGCAGGATTCCGGTGGTTGCGGTCACCGGCACCAATGGCAAGACCACAACGGTGCGCCTGATTGCGCATCTGCTTGCCCACAGCGGGCTGCGGGTCGGCATGACGAACACCGATGGCGTCTATGTCGAAGGCCGCCGGATCGACACTGGCGACTGCAGCGGCCCGCGCAGTGCCCGTAATGTCCTGCTCCACCCGGACGTGGATGCGGCGGTATTCGAGACCGCGCGCGGCGGCGTCCTGCGCGAAGGACTGGCATTCGATCGTTGCCGGGTTGCCGTGGTGACCAACATCGGCAGCGGCGACCACCTTGGGCTTAACTACATTACGACGGTCGAGGACCTGGCGGTGCTCAAACGCGTGATCGTGCAAAACGTGGCCGATGATGGGGTCGCCGTGCTGAATGCGGCCGACCCGATTGTCGCCGCGATGGCGTTGAATTGCCGCGGTGCGGTGACGTTCTTCGGCGCCGACCGCCAGCATCCGGTCATGGCGACGCATCGGGCGCAGGGCAAGCGCGTGGTGTACGTCGACGGCGGCACGCTGGTGGCGGCGGAAGGAAAAACCGAGCACCGGATTGCGCTGTCCGGGGCGCCGGTCACGCGCGGCGGCAAGATCGGATTTCAGGTTGAAAACGTGATGGCGTCGGTGGCTGCGGCGTGGGCGCTCGGGATCGACTGGGATGTGATACGCGCAGCGCTCGGCACGTTTGCCAACGATAGCGATAATGCGCCGGGCCGCTTCAATGTATTCAACTATCGCGGGGCGACCCTGATCGCTGATTACGGCCATAACCCGGATGCGATCCTGGCATTGGTGCGCGCGGTCGAAACCATGCCGGCAAAGCGCCGTTCGGTCGTGATCAGCGGGGCCGGCGACCGGCGTGACGAAGATATCCGGCAGCAGACGCAAATCCTGGGTGACGCGTTCGACCGCGTCATGCTGTACCAGGACCAGTGCCAGCGCGGACGAGAAGACGGCGAAGTGCTGGCATTGCTGCGCAGCGGGCTGTCGGAAGCGAAACGCACGTCCGCCGTCGATGAAATCCGCGGCGAATTCCTGGCGATCGACACGGCCATGCAAAGCCTGTCCGAGGGCGACCTGTGCCTCATCCTGGTGGACCAGGTTGATGAGGCGCTCGCCCATATCGCACGCCGGATTCGGGAAGGTTAATCGCGCGCCGGCGGCTGTGCCCGGCGCGTGCACGCAGTCCCGGCAAAATTGTTACTATGTTGCTATGACTTGTTTCCGTGAGGGGGCGAGTCTGCTGGCTCTCTTATTCAATCGCGTCTAACGGGGAATAATTATGGCAACAAAAAAAATCGCAGTAATCGTCGGCAGCCTTCGCAAGGAATCGTTCAACCGGAAAACAGCATTGGCCCTGGCGGAACTGGCGCCGAAGTCGCTCTCGATGGAGATTGTCGAGATCGGCGACTTGCCTATCTATAACCAGGACAGCGACGAGGGCGGCAACCCGCCCGCCGCGTGGTCTGAATTCAGGCGCCGCA
>JAQGMO010000130.1 GCA_028292315.1 Herminiimonas sp.
CAAGACCGGCGAATCGAGCAGGCCGCGCCGGATACCCGCGACCACCGCGGCGCATGCGCCTGTGCCGCAAGCCAGCGTTTCACCGGCGCCGCGCTCGAACACGCGCAGGCTGACCTGGCGCCGGTCGATGACCTGCATGAAGCCGGCATTGACCCGGTTTGGAAAACGCGCGTGGTTTTCGATCGCCGGGCCTTGCTCCCGCACCGGCGCCGCGGCGCTATCGCGCACCACCTGGACCGCATGGGGATTCCCCATCGACACAGCCGAAATCCAGACAGTTTCGCCATGCACGTCGAGCGGCCACAACACATCGCGCCCCTCGGCCTTGGGCTGCAAGTCTTCCGAATTGAACGGCACGCGCTCCGGTTCCAGGATCGGCGCGCCCATGTCGACCGTGATGCGGCCATCGTCTTCCAGCTTTGGTTCGATCATTCCGGCCATGGTTTCAACCTTGATCGCGCGCTTGCCGGTCAGGCCCTTATCGGTCACGAACTTGACGAAGGCGCGCGCGCCATTGCCGCATTGTTCGACTTCACCGCCATCGCTGTTATAAATCCGATAGCGGAAATCGGCGCCGGGGGCGCGCGGTTTTTCAACCACAAGCATCTGGTCCGCGCCGATGCCGAAGCGCCGGTCTGCAAGGAATTGCCATTGCTCTGGCGTGAAGGCGACCGGCTGACTGATCGCATCGATCACGATGAAGTCGTTTCCGGCGCCGTGCATTTTTGTGAATTTGAGTTTCATGCTTCGATTTTGAGTTTCATGCCGCGGTTGTAGCCGAATGCCACGATTATAGGCCGGTCAGCCGGCTCGGTTTGAATCATAAACGCCGGGCATGCCCGGCGGCCTCGTCTTGAATCGCTTGTGGGTCCAAAAGTATTCAGCCGGGGTTTCCAGCACACGCTCTTCGATGAACGCATTCATGCGCCGGGTGGCGGCAATCAGATCGTCGCCGGGATAATTTTCCCAGGCTGGATAGAAACGGATTTTCCAGCCCCGGTAGTTCGGCAGGAACGTGGCCACCACCGGGATGACCTTGGCATTGGTGGCGGCGGCGATCCGCGCCGGCGCGGTCAGCGTCGCCGCCGGCGTGCCGAAGAACGGAACGAATTCGGATTCGCGCGCGCCGAAATCCATATCGGGCAACATGAAAAACGGCAAACCTTCACGCATCGCGCGAATGATCGGTTTGACGCCTTGCGCCCGTGAAAACAGCTTGGCCGGTCGGAATCGCATGCGGCCCTTGCGCAGCGCCTGATCGAATACCTCGCTGCGCTGCTGCGTATAAATTGAGCATACGGATATATCGAGCAACGTCGCCACCCCGGCGACATCGAGACAGACGAAATGTGGACACAGCAGGATCGTCGGGCCGGCCGCCATCGCCTCGAGCGGCAGGTCCGCCTCGACCGTGATCAGTTTCCTGAGACGCGCCGGCGGCGCCCACCAGAGGACGGCGCGCTCGACCACGCTGCGCGCATAAGCTTCAAAGTGGCGGCGCGCAATGACGCGCCGCTCGCGCTCGGAACGCTCGGGCAGGCAGAGGCGCAGGTTGGTCATCGTAATATGGCGGCGCGAACGCAAGACCAGGAACAGCAGGGCGCCGACTGCGTTGCCGAGACGGCCGAGCAGCGGCAGCGGCAGCCAATGCAGCAGCCACATCATGCCAAGCAAAAGCTTCACCGGTTTTCCTCCGGGCCAGCCACGCCAGCCGGTGATTTGTACCGGTTATAACTCCAGAAATACTGGGCTGGACAACGGGCGATCAATTGCTCCATCGCGGCATTGATGGCCCGCGCCTGCTGCTGTGGCGTATCGCCCAGAGGCTGCTCGAACGGCACAAAGCGAATCACGTACCCGCCGCCATGCGGCAGCCGCTCGGCGTACGACAGGATGATGGGGGCGCCGGTCATCAGATGGAGCTTGGCCGGCAGGGTCATGGTGTAGGCCGGTTTGCCGAAAAAATCAGCCCATACACCTTCTCCCTGCTGTGGCACCTGGTCCGGCAACAGCCCGACCGCCATCCCCTTTCTGAGCGTCTTGAGCAGGGTCCGCACCCCGGCCAGGTTGGCCGGCGCCAGCGACAGGTTGTTGCGCGCGCGCGCCTGTTCCATCAGCGGTTTCAATGCCGCCTTGCGAGGCGGCCGGTAGAGCGCGGCCAGCGGGGTGCGCGCGGCGATTGCCTGGGCGATGATTTCAAAGCAGCCGAGATGCGGCGTCAGGAAAATCACGCCGCGTCCGCGGTCCAGGGCGGCTTGCGCCAGTTCCCAGTTTTCGACGGTCGCGGTGGCAAGCACCCGTGATTGCGGCGCGCACCAGATGAAAGGCAGTTCGAACGCGCTTCTTCCGGATTCGCCGACTGCGGCGCGCCGGTGCGCCGCATGGCCGGCGCGGCCGATGTTGTCGGTCAGGCGGCGGCGGTAGGAGGGTGATAAAAAGTAAACTAGCCAACCGAGCAATGTCCCTGTTGTGTGCAAGCCACAAAGGGGCCATTTCGACAGCAAGCGAAATAAAATGACGAGCATAGAAAGCCGCGGGAGTTTTGCTGTTTTTTTGCAAGAGGCGTAAAATACCACGAAAGTTAGATCCGCCGAGTTAACAGACAACTTGCGAGGCGGAATATAAATCTCGCTAAAGCGTCGCAGGCTGTACGGGTTGGCCGCGACCATTCAGACCAATACATGAGGAGCCTGCCAGATGTCCCACGAATATTTCTTTACTTCGGAATCCGTCTCCGAAGGTCATCCCGATAAAGTGGCCGACCAGATTTCCGATGCAATTCTGGATGCGGTTCTCGCGCAAGACCCGAAAGCGCGCGTCGCTGCCGAAACCCTTTGCAATACCGGACTGGTCGTGCTGGCCGGCGAAATCACGACCCATGCCAATGTCGACTATATCGGCGTCGCGCGCGACACCATCAAGCGCATCGGTTACGACAATGCCGACTTCGGCATCGATTACAAAAGTTGCGCGGTCATGGTTTGCTATGACAAGCAGTCGCCCGATATCGCCCAGGGCGTCGACGAAGGCAAGGGACTCGATCTCGATCAGGGCGCCGGCGACCAGGGCCTGATGTTCGGTTACGCCTGCGATGAAACGCCGGAACTGATGCCGGCCGCGATTCACTACGCGCATCGGATCGTGGAGCGCCAGTCGCAGTTACGCAAGGATGGCCGCCTGCCATGGCTGCGTCCGGATGCCAAGTCCCAGGTCACCCTGAAGTATGTCGACGGCCGTCCTGTCGGCGTCGATACGGTCGTGCTGTCGACCCAGCATGCGCCCGAGATGGAGCACCAGGCAATTGAAGAAGCCGTGATCGAAATGATCATCAAGCCGGTGATTCCGCGCGAATGGCTCAACGGCACCCGTTATTTGGTCAACCCGACCGGCCGCTTCGTCATCGGCGGCCCGCAGGGCGATTGCGGCCTGACCGGCCGCAAGATCATCGTCGATACTTATGGCGGCGCAGCCCCGCATGGCGGCGGTGCGTTTTCCGGCAAGGACCCGTCCAAGGTCGACCGTTCGGCCGCGTATGCCGGCCGCTATGTCGCGAAAAATATCGTGGCGGCCGGCCTGGCCGAACGTTGCCAGATCCAGATTTCCTATGCAATCGGGATTGCCAAGCCGACCTCGGTAATGGTCACCACCTTTGGTACCGGCAAGATCAGCGATGAAAGAATTGCCGGACTGGTGCGCGAGCATTTCGATCTGCGGCCGAAAGGCATTGTGCTAATGCTCGACCTGCTGCGCCCGATTTACCAGAAGACCGCGGCCTACGGACATTTCGGCCGCGAGGAGCCGGAATTCACGTGGGAGCGCACCGACAAGGCAGCCGCCCTGCGCGCCAGCGCCGGGCTATAGGAGAGGTGAAGCCGCTTCCTCCTGCAGTTCGCGCCTGGTCCCGGCCGGTACGGTGGTGTTTTCTCGCGGTTGGCGCGCTGCTTGCAGCGCCGCCGTGGTCGGCGGCTGCCGCCACCGGTGGCGCACCGGCGGCGGCAGTCCAGCAAAAGGCCGCTCAGTCGGCGGATTGGTGCAAGCGCCTGACGCCCCGCCTGCCCGGTGTAACGGTGGCGACCTGTCAGCGCAGCGCGCTGCTGCCTACCGGCAGTGTTTCAGGCAAGGGGTTTCCGATCCTGGCGCGCCGTATTGCCGCAAGCAATAACAACGGCAATCAGAAGGCGGTTCGCGTCCTGCTGCTCGGCGGTATCCATGGAGATGAACTGACCGCATCGGCAATCGTATTCCGGTGGCTGCAATTCATGCACATGCGGGAAGCGCAGGTATTTCAGTGGAGTGTCATTCCGGTGGTGAACCCGGATGGCTTGCTTGCGCCAAAGCCGGCACGCGTCAATGCCAATGGCGTGGATTTGAACCGTAACTTTCCTACCCCGGGCTGGCAGCAGGATGCACCACGCTACTGGGCCAAGGTGACCCGCAGCGACCCGCGCCGTTTTCCCGGCGTGGCCCCGCTGTCGGAGCCGGAAACGCGGTGGGTCAATGAGGAGATCGAGCGCTATAAGCCGCATGTCATCATTTCTGTGCACGCGCCGTTCGGCGTACTTGATTTCGATGGCCCGGCGCCGGTGCCGACCCGTTTCGGCAGGTTGCAATTCAATAGCGTCGGTGTTTATCCGGGCTCGCTGGGGAACTACAGCGGACGCTACCGGAACGTGCCGGTCATTACAATTGAATTGCCTAACGCGCTTACCATGCCGCCTGATATCGAGGTGCAGCGCATATGGCAAGACATGCTGATCTGGATAAATCGTAATATTTCTGCCAGCGATCTCGCCGGAAAATCCCTCCCCGTCCCGCGATAATCCGGCAACAAGTTATTGAACTTTCAAGTTTTTTTCATTAATGCTTGACAAGCAGTTAATGGTTGTAGCAAATATTTCCCAAATGTATTAAAAAGCTGTCCCGACACGTCTTTAGCCTGATAGAGTTTCGCTTAATAAATGTTTCTTAAGCGAATTTTCTTGTGGTTGGACTGCTCAAACGAATCTTTACAGTAATTCCTCTCACGCTGTTCGGGATTGCTATCGGCTGCCATGCCGCGCCTGACACTTCCGGGCGTCACGCCACGTCCGCCACCGCGCGCCAGCTGATCATCAAGTTCAAAGCGGGCACGATCGCGTGCAACGCCGCTGGCATCGCGGCTTTTTCGGCTACCAGCGCAGTGCGGCTGGAATTCATTCGTCCGATGTCGGGCGACGCCTGTGTCGTGAAACAACTGGCCGACGAAGTCGGCGGTTTTATGCGTGACCAGGCAACACTGCAGCGGCAATCGTCAATCGAATGGATTGAAGAAGACGCCCCGATGAAGGCATTGTGATGCGTACCGCACGCTTGCCGCCCGGACCGGCTTTGCTTGCCTTGACCGTTGCGGCCATGTTGCTTTCAGGCGGCGCCGGCGCCGTATCAAAAACCCAGCCGGCGGAAGAAATGGTGTCGGCCATCATTGTAAAACCGCATCACAGGTCCGGCCAGAAGCTCGACCAGGCATTGCGCGCGTTCGATGCCACCGATATGGCCAGGGCCGGGCAGGTGCCGCTGAGGGTGGCGCGCCGGATGTCGGACGATTCGCATGTGTTAAAACTGGCGCAGCCGGTCACCCTCTCCGAAGCGCGCGTGATTGCCGCCCGCCTGGAGCGCGATGCCGGGGTCGAGCTGGCGGAACCCGACCGTATTTTATATCCGGCCTCATTTACTCCCGCCGACCCGGCGTATTATTCTAATCAATGGCATTACATGCGGCCGGCCGGCGTCAACCTGGGCGGCGCCAATTTGCCGAATGCATGGGATCTGACGCTGGGGAGCACCGGCGTGATCGTGGCGGTGCTTGACACCGGATACCGTCAGCATGCGGACCTTGCGCCGGTGCTGCCGGGATTCGATTTCATGAGTGACAGTACGCTCATCAACGGTACGCCGATACCAAACGGCGATGGCGACGGGCGCGACGCCGATGCCCGCGACCCCGGCGATGCGGTTGCGGCGAATGAGTGCGGAACCGTGCACGCGGCCCGCAATGCCAGCTGGCACGGCACGCACATCGCCGGCACCATTGCCGCGCTGGCCAATAATGGCAAGGGCGGCGCCGGCGTCGCCCCGAACGTCAGGATTCTGCCGGTGCGCGTGCTTGGCAAGTGCGGCGGCGCCACCTCGGACATCATCGATGGCATGCGCTGGGCGGCCGGGCTATACGCCGCTCCCGGGGCGGGATATAACCGGAACGTGGCCCGGGTCCTCAACATCAGCCTCGGCACCCGCGGCAACAGCAACAGCAGCTGTTCGGCGGCATTGCAGAGCGCGGTCAACGATGTGCTTGATTCCGGCAAGGTGATCGTGGCGGCGACCGGCAACGAGGGCTCCGGCGTGATCAGCCAGCCAGCCAGTTGCACCGGCGTGATCGCCGTCACCGCGCACACGATGGATGGCGACAATGCCCGCTACGCCAACATCGCTCCGCAGGTCGCGATCAGCGCGCCCGGCGGGGGCTGCGGCGCGATGTCGCCCGCCTGTGTCGTCGGCTCGGCCGGCGGGCCCGGCGTCTATTCCCTGTCGAATGCCGGCGGGGCGGCGCCTGACACTACAGCCGGCGGCGATACCTATTCAGTGAAGATCGGCACCAGCATGGCGGCGCCGCATGTCAGCGGCGTGGTCGCTCTGATGCTGTCGATGAACCCTTCGCTGACGCCGGCGGAAGTCCTGTCCTATCTACGCTCTTCAGCCCGTCCGCATCCGCCCGGTTCGACTTGCGCGCAGCCGGAAAATGCCGGCAAATGCGGGGCCGGATTGCTCGATGCCGAAGCGGCGTTGACGATGCTGGCGCCCACGGTCGGCGTGGCCGCGCCCATGCAGGTCGTGGCGCCCGGTTCCCATGTCAGCCTGAACGGCGGCGCGACGGCGCTCGCGGGACGCACCATTGTTTCTTTCGCGTGGAGCGCGGCGCCCAGTAATCCGGCCGCTGTGACGCTGACCAATGCCAATACGCCGAACGCCGCCTTTACCGCGCCCGGAGCCGGCCTGTATTCCTTTGTGCTGACGACGATCGACAATACCGGCCGTAGCGCGACAGCAACCGCAACCGTGCGCGTCAACTCGGCGCCGGTGCTGACCGCGCTGCCGAACCAGCATGTAATGACCGGCGAACCACTTGAATTCAAGGTTGGCGCAGTCGACAGCGATGGCGATGCGCCGGTGTTTCATGCGGTGAAACTGCCGGAGGGCGCCACGCTCGATGCCAGTGGAACGTTCACCTGGTCGAGCGCGACCCCGGTTGGAAAATACGATGTCGTCTTTTATGCAAGCGATAGCGATACGGACAGCCCGCAGGGGGCGGTAAGCATAGAAGTGATCCCGCCGCCGGCCGGCAGCGGGGGCGGTGGCGCCATCGGCGGCGAGGTATTGCTGGCGGCTGGTTTGCTGGCCCTCGGATTGCGTGTGCGGCGCGCCCCGATCGCGCCGGAATCAGGTCGTGCCAATTAACGCCGCGATGGCAAGGCGGCTGTCGCTTGAGCCGAAATGGCGGTTTTGCATCGGCATTTCACTGTGCGCGGCGTTACTGACATACTGGCCGCAAGGCCTCTCGCTGTTTCGGTATGACCGGGCGGGCTTGCTTGCCGGCGAAGGGTGGCGAATTGCGACGGCGCACCTGGTTCACCTGAACTCCACCCATCTGGTTTTCAACTTGCTCGGCCTGTTCCTGCTATGCGAATTGCTGTGGGCCGGGCTTCCCCTGCGTCACGCGGCCGGTATGCTGGGCGCGTCGGGGCTGGCCGTCAGCGTTTTGCTCTGGTGGCAGGCGCCGCACATCGCGTGGTACGTCGGGCTGTCCGGCGCCTTGCACGGTTTGTGGGCCGGTTGTGCCCTGCGCGCGACATGGGGTGCGCGGGCGCAATCGGTGCCGCCGCGGGCAGCGCGCACGCTGTGCGCAGCCGGCTTGCTGGTACTGATGCTGAAGCTGGCGCTTGAATGGCTTTTTGGTGCTTCGCAAAGTACGGCGCAAGCCATCGGCGCACCGGTCATTGCGCAGGCGCATTGCTATGGCGCACTGACCGGCGCAGTCTATGTGGCAATGTGGCGCGCTGCGGAGAAATTGCCCAGCCGACGCTGACGTTCGATTGATTTTTCGATTAAAATGGCGGTGTATCAAGGAGCGTTGCGACAGGTTTCCCAAACTTGCCAGGCTTGATGCAATCAACATGCAACTGCGCTCACGTTACTTTTTTCTAACGAAAGGAGGCGTGATGAGCGCCCTGCCACAGAACTCCCCTGTTTCATCCACACAAGATTATTATGTCGCCGACCTCGGTCTGGCCGATTGGGGCCGCAAAGAGATCAAGATTGCCGAAACTGAAATGCCGGGCCTGATGGCGATTCGTGAAGAATTCGCCGCACAGCAACCGCTGAAAGGCGCCCGCATTACCGGTTCGATCCACATGACGATCCAGACCGCGGTATTGATCCAGACCCTGGAAGCGCTCGGCGCCAAGGTGCGCTGGGCATCGTGCAATATTTACTCCACCCAGGATCATGCCGCCGCCGCGATTGCGGTTGCCGGCACGCCGGTGTTCGCGGTCAAGGGCGAGTCGCTCGATGATTACTGGGAATTCACGCATCGCATTTTCGAATGGCCCGAAACAGCGGACGGTGCGCAATACTCAAACATGATTCTGGACGATGGCGGCGATGCGACCCTGTTGCTGCATCTTGGCGCCCGCGCTGAAAAAGATGCATCGGTCCTGGATAATCCCGGTTCCGAAGAAGAAATCTGCCTGTTCAATTCGATCAAAAAGCGTTTGGCCCGCCAGCCGGGATGGTATTCAAAGCGCCTGGCCGAAATCAAGGGCGTGACCGAAGAAACCACTACCGGCGTGCATCGGCTGTACCAGATGCACAAAGACGGCAAGCTGGCGTTCCCGGCAATTAACGTGAATGACTCCGTCACCAAGTCCAAGTTCGACAACCTGTACGGCTGCCGTGAATCGCTGGTGGACGGCATCAAGCGCGCAACTGACGTCATGATCGCCGGCAAGGTGGCGGTCGTGGCCGGCTACGGCGATGTCGGCAAGGGCTCGGCGCAGGCCCTGCGCGCCCTGTCGGCGCAGGTATGGGTTACAGAAGTCGACCCGATCTGCGCATTGCAGGCGGCGATGGAAGGCTATCGCGTGGTGACCATGGATTATGCGGCCGAACATGCCGACATCTTTGTCACGGCGACCGGCAACTATCATGTGATCACCCATGCCCATATGAAGAAGATGAAAGACCAGGCGATTGTCTGCAACATCGGTCATTTCGACAATGAAATCGAAGTCGCCTCGCTGCGCCAGTACACCTGGGAAAACATCAAGCCGCAAGTGGACCACGTGATTTTCCCCGACGGCAAACGCATTATCCTGCTGGCCGAAGGCCGCCTGGTGAACCTTGGCTGCGGCACTGGCCACCCATCGTATGTGATGAGCTCGTCATTCGCCAACCAGACTATCGCTCAGATCGAGCTGTATGTGAATACGGCCGCCTATCCGGTCGGCGTGTACACTCTGCCCAAGCATCTCGATGAAAAGGTCGCGCGTCTGCAGTTGAAGAAACTGAATGCGCAATTGACCGAGCTGACGGATGAACAGGCCGGGTACATCGGGGTGCAAAAGACGGGCCCTTACAAGCCCGAGCATTACCGTTACTAGGAAAGCCGGCCGGCGGGCCTGGCGCGCAAGCGGCGGGCCGCCTTTCAATACAGGCACCCAGTTTTCGGCCGGTGGCCGTACCTCCCTGCAGGCCGGGAGGAGGCTGGCCGGTGATGCCCGGATTGCGCCTGAATTGCGCCTGCGATGGCGCAATACTGGCGCAATCCGGGATGTGTGGCTGGACGTCTATTAAAGGGAACCCATGCGACTACTGCTCACCTGGCTGGTCAATACCATGGCCTTGTTTGCCGTGCCTTACTTGATGCAATCCGTACGAATCGAGAATTTCAGCACCGCATTGATTGCAGCGCTGGTGCTCGGGCTCGTCAATACCCTGATTCGTCCGATCCTGGTGCTGCTGACCTTGCCGGTGACGCTACTGACACTTGGCCTGTTCATACTCGTCATCAATGGTTTGATGTTCTGGGTGGTGGCGCAGCTGGTCAGCGGATTCCAGGTTGCCGGATTCTGGTCGGCGATTGGCGGCGCGCTGGTGTACAGTATTATTTCGTGGGCATTGTCCGCACTATTATTAAAAAAATAATGTCTCAAAAAATCTTCAGCATCGAATTCTTCCCGCCCAAGACGCCAGAAGGCGCGCAAAAATTGCGCGTGACGCGTGCCGCGCTGGCCAGGCTGCAGCCGAAATATTTTTCAGTCACGTTTGGCGCCGGCGGATCGACGCAATCGGGTACGCGCGACACCGTGTTTGAAATTCGGCGCGAAGGACATGACGCAGCGCCGCATTTGTCTTGTATCGGCCGCACGCGCGATGACTTGCAAGCGCTGCTGGCCGAGTACAAGGAACAAGGGATCAAGCGCCTGGTCGCATTGCGCGGCGATCTCCCCAGCGGTTATGGCATGGCTTCCGGCGAATTCCATCATGCGAACGAGTTGATCGAATTCATTCGCGCCGAAACCGGCGACTGGTTTCATATCGAAGTCGCGGCTTATCCTGAGGTGCATCCACAGGCAAAATCGCCGCAGGATGATCTGCAGCATTTTGCCCGCAAGGTGCAGGCTGGCGCCGATGCGGCGATTACGCAGTATTTTTATAATGCCGATGCGTATTTCCGGTTCGTCGAGGATGCGCGCCGGGTCGGGGTCGAGGTGCCGATCGTCGCGGGCATCATGCCGATCACGAACTATTCGCAGCTGATGCGTTTTTCCGACATGTGCGGCGCCGAGATTCCGCGCTGGATTCGCCTGAAGCTGGCCAGCTTTGGCGATGATGGCGAAGCGATCCGCGAATTCGGCCTGGACGTCGTCACCCGCCTGTGCGAACGCCTGTTGGCGGGTGGGGCGCCCGGTTTTCATTTTTACACCCTGAACCAGGCGGCCGCCACTACGGCAATCTGGCAGCGGCTGAATCTATCCGCCTGAACCGGACGGTGTCGCTCACGCAAACCCGCGCCGCTGCCCCGCGGCCGCGGTGCATACCTGTATATAGGCACAAATGCGCACTTCGCCAGCCGTTCTTCAGCCCGGCACAATTCCGCTGCCTGCTCCTTCTATACGTCTAACGCCGGCCACTCTTCGTTTTTCCCCGTTCTCGATCCTGCGGCTGCCGTAACTTTCTCCAGATAATCTCCGGTGGAAACGGCGCACCGATTCTTTTTCGACTTTTGGGAACCATTCATTTAGCTGGTGTTACTCAAAAGTACTGCTGATTGCGAAAGGCGCGCGATGGACGGTGTTAATCAGGCTGCTAATCGGTATTCAATGTCGCCGGTCATCGAGACGCGGGTCCCGCAAGACAATGCGAGCCGGTTCGCCGCCGCTGCTCCTCTGCCGAATCCGCGAACCAGCTACGATATCAGTCGCTGGGGCAGCATTAAAACAATGGTGTCGCGCAAGATTGAAATCCTGTTTGCGGGAACGGAACGGGCGACCGTCAAGGATCGGCATGCACACAAGGATGTGCAGATGGATTTGGTTCGCGTGATGGTTCGGATAGGGCAAGGAAAGTCGCCTACACGTGCGCTGGAGGCGCTGATGGTTTCCCTTGACAACTTTGAAAAGCGAGGCGGCGGCAATGCAATGGAAGCTATCGAGCAAGCCCTGTATCGCATGGACGTGGAAATTAAAGACGCGCCGGACCGGTTTGAAAAAAACCTGAAATTCCTGGACCGGGTATCGTCCGACAAAATACGGCAAGGCGGTAACCAGATATTTGAGGAGGGCCGATCCGCCGGGCACGATATGACAGCGAGTTCGCGTCCTGAAAACAAAATGCAACTCTTGCTTCAGCAGATCGGGCAATCCGCGCGGA
>JAQGMO010000168.1 GCA_028292315.1 Herminiimonas sp.
CGCCGCAGAGGCGCTGGCGAAGGAAATACCGAATGCGCGATTTGCATTGATTGCGCAGGCGGGGCACTGGCTGACCATTGAACAACCCCAGCAAGTCAGCGCCTTGCTGGCTGAATTCCTGACCGAATAACGGAAAGCCAATATCCACATGGATGTGACCAATTCCAGAAGCAACATGATTTTCAGAAGTAATGGAGCCAAGGCTCTGGAGAGTTATTTACTCGATCAGATCAAGAGAGGGCAGATACAAAAAGGTTTCAAGTTACCTCCGGAGCGCGAGCTTTGTGAATTATTCAGTGCATCGCGCAACACCGTGCGGCGCGTACTGGCCAAGTTAAAAGACCAGGGATTGATCACGCAAACGATGGGTAGCGGGACATTTGTTGCCGATCGGGCAAGGGAGAATTTGCCTTCGCTTATTGAAGACCGTGACTTTGCCGACACCATTAGCCCGGCGGAATTAATACAGGCCAGGATTTTGATTGAACCCTTGATGCCAATTCTCATCGCACGGAACGGGACGGCGACCGACTTTCAGCGAATGACGGATTGCCTCCTGAAATCGGAAGCTGCCACGACCTTGCAGGAATTCGATCATTGGAACAATGAATTGCATCGGGCAATCGCGGAAGCCACTCATAACACGTTTTTCCTTAAGATACTTGAACTGACAAATAATGTGAGACAGATGGGAGGCTGGGGGCGTCTGCGGCGCGACTCGATGACGCCCGGAAATCGCGGCGTCTACGAGATCCAGCATAGAGCGATCGTGCAAGCGCTGTGCGACAGGGATGCAAAAACAGCGCGTGACCTGATGGAAGAACATTTACTGGAAGTGCAAGCCAATTTCTTCCAGGATGTGAATCTGGGCCGCATGTCGAGGGCAAGTTCTTTGGACCGGAACAACAATTCAAACTGAAAGCGCCGTTCGATTCCATCCAGATACACGCCCACCCGGTATCGTTCGGCATCGCGCTGCCACTACCGGCAGGCTTACTGGAAGCTCATCGGGCTTCCCATGTCGGTTCGCCTTCTGCCGGTGGCGTGCGAAATCCGGCCGCCAGGAATCGGATCATATAGCGGCAGGTACTTTCGACATCAGTCGCGGCCATACGGGATTCCGAACTAGGTGACAGCGACAGGATCCGAAAGGTGTATCTTGGTCTTTGAACATCGCTTTTAACCGACGCATGCATTGGAGTGGAAAAAGAAAATGAAACCAAGCCAGTTCGACTACATCAAGGCGGAAAATATCACGCATGCGCTACAGGTGCTGGCGAACGCGGATATCGAATCAAAGGTACTGGCCGGCGGCCAGAGTCTGGTGCCGATGATGAACTTCAGGGTGGCATCACCTGCGTGCCTGCTCGACATCAACGGACTTCACGAACTCGACTATATTCGTCGGGACGGCCAGACGCTGCGCATCGGCAGCATGGTTCGGCATGATACGCTGGCGCGGTCGCCGATAGCGCGGCAGGCATGGCCTCTGATTGCGCAGGCATATGAATTTGTCGCGCACCAGACCGTACGCAACCGCGGTACGATCGGCGGTAATCTGTCACATGCCGATCCTTCTTCCGAAATGCCTGCGGTGATGCGGGCGCTGGACGCGACGATGACGCTACAGAGGGCCGGCGGTCGGCGCAACGTGGGAGCCGCGGATTTTTTCATCGATATGTTCACCACCGCGCTTGAGCCGGATGAGCTGCTGACGGAAATTTCCATACCGGTTCCCTTGAGCCCTTATCGGAGCGGCTTTCTCGAACTTAGTCCGCGCAAGGGCGACTTCGCCCTGTGCGGCATTGCTGCTGCAGTGCTTTTTGAAGACGGCGCATGCGCCGATGCAAGGATTGCCTGTTGCGGCCTTACGGCGCAACCACCGCGACTTGCCGCAATTGAAGCGTTCCTGCGTGGCCGGCGACTCGACCGGCATACTTGTGAGCAGGCGGGCGTGATGGCTGCGCACGAAGTCGAACCCTTTTCCGACGTCAAGGCAAGCGGCGCATACAGGAAAAACCTGTTGCGCGTTTTGCTGACCCGTTTGCTGGCTCAAATCGCCGCTGACGCGCAACCCTGAGGAAGGCAAGAAAATGAATAAGAAATTCATCGTTAATGTGACCGTAAACGACGAAAAACACGAGCGCCTGGTAGAGGGACGAACTTTGCTCTCCAGCTTCCTGCGCGACGACCTCGCTCTTACGGGTACTCACGTCGGATGCGAACATGGCGTATGCGGCGCCTGCACCGTGCTGGTCGACGGCGTATCGGTGCGCTCATGCCTGATGTTTGCGATACAGGCCACGGGTACCACCATTACCACGATCGAAGGGGTGGCAGCGAAAGACGGCACATTGCATCCTATCCAGAAGCAGTTCGCAAAACACCATGGATTGCAATGCGGTTTTTGTACGGCCGGAATGGTTCTCACAGGCCTGGAAATGGTGAGCCGGAACCCATGTCCGACACGGGAGCAGATTCGTGAAGGCATATCAGGCAATCTTTGCCGTTGCACCGGATACCAAACCATCGTCGACGCGATCGAAGAATTTTCGACGACCGTCAAGGGAGAACGCAATGAGTGACCACGCCGGGACGCAGTTGAAGTGGATCGGCAAGAGCATCCCGAGAAAAGAAGACCCCAAGTTGTTGTCCGGACGCGCGCGATATGTGGATGACGTTAACCTTCCGCGCATGGCGCATGCCGCGCTTTTGCTGAGTCCGTACGCGCACGCCCGAATCGTCTCGATCGATGCCAGCCGCGCCGAAGCGCTGCCCGGCGTGCTTGCAGTGGTGACTGGCGCCCAGGCGGCGCAGCAGACCGGCTGCCTGCCGACCTTGTCGAGTCCGCCGATAGAACAGTATTGTCTTGCGGTAGGCAAGGTGCGATACGCCGGTGAACCGGTCGTCGCGGTAGTGGCGGAAAACCGGTATATCGCCGAGGATGCGCTCGAATTGATCGAGGTCGACTACGATATGCTGCCGGCAGTGCCCGATCTTGAAACGGCACTGGCGTCGAGCGGCGCAAGCGTGCTGCATCCGGCGCTCGGCGATACCAACATCATGGCGCATGTCACGCGAAAATGGGGCGGAGTCGACGAATTGTTCGGCGCCGCGGCACATGTCGTCAAGCGCCATTTTCGCTGGCCGCGCGTCAGCGCGCAACCGATCGAAACAGTGGGCGCCGTGGTCGACTACGACCCGGTCGCGAAGAAATTCACTGTCTATTCGAACATGTCGCAGCAAATGGCGCTTAGTCCCCGAATTGCCAAGACGCTTGGCGTGATGCCGAATCAGTTGAATTTTCATCCAATGTATGTGGGTGGAAGCTTTGGCGGGAAGGTGTCGGTGTTTTACGCGATGGTGCTGGCAGCGACACTGGCGCGCATGGTAGGGCGGCCGGTCAAGTACATGGAAGACCGGCTCGAGCATCTGCTCAATGGAAACCAGCATGGCTCGGATCGGCGTTATGATGCCGAACTTGCGCTCGACAAGGACGGCAGGATGCTCGCCTTGCGACTGGACATCGTTGACGACTATGGCGCTTACATGCAGATGGGCCTCGGCTCCCACGGCAACGCGCTGGCGCAGGCAACCGGTCCGTACCGGATGGCCGGCCTGCATTATGAAGTGCGCGCGGTCGCTACCAACAAGACGCAACAGGGTCCATATCGCGGTTTCGGCGGCGAAGTCGGAAATTTTGTGCTCGAACGCCTGGTCGATGCGGCGGCCAGCGAACTCGGGATCGATCCCGTAGATCTGCGTAGACGCAACTTTCTGACGCCAGACCAGTTTCCATACAAACTTTCGAATGGAAACGTCTACGACAGCGGCAACTACCAAGCGGTACTCGATAAGGCGCTCGGTGAAGCGCGCCTGGACGAATGGCGTGCGCGCCAGACGCGTGCGAAGGATTCAGACAAGCGTATCGGCATCGGCCTTGCGACAGTTTGCGAACGCAGTGTGCTTAGCGTTACTGAATTCTGGTTTCTTACCGAGAACCCGCCTTTTCCGGCATCCACCAGCCCTGAAAGCGTGCAGATTCGAATCGACGCAACCGGTATGGCGGTTGTGACGATCTATGCGCCATGCTGGGGCAATAGCCCTGAAACAATGGCCGCGCAATTCACAGCGGAGCACCTGTGCATGCACCCGGATCAGATATCGGTGGTCTACGGCGACACCGACACCGGACTGCTGTCAAAAGGGCCGGCCGGCAGTCGTTACACCACGATGCTCGCCGGCGCGGTCGAGGGCGCTTGCAAGATACTGCGCGAGAAGCTCCTGCGGCTTGGCAGCCACATGCTGGGGACTACCCATGACGCGGTTCATCTTACGGAAGCCGGCGTCGCAATGCTGAATAACCCGGCGCAGTGCGTTTCGCTTCCATCGATCGCCCAAGCCTCCTATATGTACCGGCTTGACTTCCCGGCAGGTGACGGGTACGGCAGCAGTTTAATTGCAAGCTACACCTATGATCATCCGTATACTACGCTGCCGAATCCGGAAACGGGAGATCTGGGCATTTTCTATCCCATAGTCGGTCATGCATGTCATATCGTCGTGGTCGAAGTCGATATCGCAATCGGAACCGTAAAAATTCTGGATTTTATAGCGGTGCACGACGTTGGACGCGTGGTCAACCCGATGACGATGGATGGCCAGATCCGTGGCGGCATTGCCCAGGCGATTGGTACCGTATTTTATGAACAGTATCAATATGACGCGGAGGCCCAGGCTCTGACCGGCTCATTGGCGGATTACCTGATACCGACCGCCTGTGAAATTCCCGAGATTCGCGTTTTCCATGTTGAAACGCCGTCGCCGTTCACGTCGTTCGGTATCAAGGGCGGTGGTGAAGGCGGAAGGCTGGCGGCGTGTCCAGCGCTTGTCGGCGCGGTAGAAAACGCGCTCGATGGATTTGACATCTTTCTTGGCGAACTGCCGCTCGGCCCGGGCAACCTGCACGCAATAATAACCAAAACGAGGGAATGATTCATGGGGTTTTGCGGCGCACAAATGATTTCGGCGGAGCGCGGTCCGTCTTAATGGCACTGCGGCCGAGGAGGGCAGCGCTGCCGGTGCGGAAGATAGGTCTGGTGACGTCTTGCTGCCGGACCCGCCTGTCGCGAAAACACTGGGAGCCTTCAGGGTCAGATTCGGGTAATACGCACCGCTTCCTGAATAAAGCGCGCGGTTAACTCCGGCTTCGTCACTGGCAGCATATGTCCGCCCTCGACCAGCGTGAGCTCGGCGGTTTTTACTTTGTCAACCAGAGCTTTTCCGTTTACTTTCCAGTCCAGTATGCGGTCCTCGCGCCCGAATAGCACGCGGATCGGAATGCGCAATTCCCCATAGCGCGAGGTGATGGCAGGCATGCGGTCCTGAAGCGCCTGCAAGTCGCGCGATGCCGCAATGAACTGGCTGGGGCGCAGGCTCAAAAGGCCGCCGCCGCGGGTAGCAAAGTCACGGGGAATCGCATCTGGCCCGAATACCTGCTCGAGCACCGCGCGTCGTCCGGCAATCGAGGCCGGCACGGCCAACGTCCAGGCAAACAGTGTCCGAAGCCACGAGGAAGAGATCATCAATGCCCGAAATGCGGCAGGCGGCTTTCCGCCGTCCGGCAAATGCGTTAACGGCGCCACCAGCGCCAGTCCGGTGACGCACCCGCTATGTTCCAGTGCCAGCGTCAGGGCAACCGCGCCTCCCAGTGAATGGCCTACCGCGAAAACGGGCCCCAGCTGCAATCTGTCGATCAAGGTGGCGATTGCGGCGGCCTGCGATGAAAGGTCGGCGGGTGTCGACGGCTGGCGCACCGAATATCCGGAGCCGGGCCGGTCTATCGTCACGACGCGAAATTCGCGCGAGAGCCGCTCGACGACACCATAGGTGTAATGACGCATCTGTCCGGCCAAGCCGTGAATCAGCAGCAAAGCGGGCCCTTCGCCTTGCTCGTGCACATGGAACATGACGCCATCGGCGTCGACGAATCGTCCTTGTGGCGGCAACGCCGCCTTTACCCGCCTGGCCGTATGGTAAGTGAATAATGCAAGGCTGCCTGCGACCAGGGCAACCAGGGCAACCATGAGCAGCAGGATTGCGATCGAGAATTGTAGCGTCATTACTTTTTAATCCCCTTTTTATGTGGTTTCCGATATTGGACAGTGGCGAGGCGCTCCAAAAGGGCGATGATCCGCGCGTCCGTACCAACCGGAGGCGTGCCCTGGTTTGCGTCACCGGCGTCCGGGTCGTTCAGCCTCACGGCATCGCGCCTTTCGTCCCGAAGCGCATGACGCCATCGTCGATACGGCGGAAGCGAATGGCGGACAAGTCCTTGAAATAGTTTTGATACACCTGCCAGGGAGCGCGCGAGCCCTGACTGGGCAGAATATCCTTTGCGCGCGGCGCCAATCCGGACAGGCCGACGCCAATGATCAATACATCGAGCGTGCCGTCGTCGGGTGCGGTTCGGTCTCTGGACATGGCGGAGCGACGTTGACGAAATTCAATTTTGACAATGTACCTTTTCAGATAGAGACTGACAAGGAATCATATAAAAACGGAAGCACTCGACTTTCTGAAAGCGGCCGGGTGTGACGAGGCGCAAGGCTATCTGTTCGCCAGACCAATGCCCCCTGAAGAACCGGTGCAGTGGATCGAAAGGCATCAAGCTAAGAATGTTGTGCGATCAGCCATGCCGCTAGTAGCTTGTGAAAAGCCGGCGCTTTTGCTATAGTTCGCCTCCCGCCGCAGACCAGCGCGACGGACGAAAGAAAAGGCGGGGCGGATGGCATTTTTTTCAAGCAAAGCGACAAAATTACTATTGACGCCGAGCAGCAAAACCTGCATAATTTACCCCCTCTG
>JAQGMO010000183.1 GCA_028292315.1 Herminiimonas sp.
GAGCAGCATATTACGTGCCAGAGACCTGGCGTTTTGATTCGTTGCGGAACATTTCCCTGGCAGGTTTGTTTATGGAATCCGGTTCAGGCATACGCGGACAGCGCAATAAAAACCTCCGGCCAGCAAAGGCGATGCATGATCCGTGTGGGGCGATTCCCGAAGATGCATATTACCGACCGAGCCAGGGTCGCGCATAACTTCCATGTCAGGCTGGTACAGGATGCCCGCCGGTTTGGCTCGGGCGAGCGCAGGCGTCCTTTGGTGCGAGCGCAGTATTTACCACGATCGGTATTTTTGACTTGCGCAAAGCAAAACGCCCCCGAAGCAGCGGGGGCGTTTTGAAATAACGAACCTGTTTTAGCACTACTCTGCCAATCAGATCTGCAAGTTATTGATTAACAAGACTGTTCAATTTTTCTAAATAAAATAAAAATCGTAATGAATCAATGACTTGACACGAACATGGCAGAGTAGTGTTAGTCGACCTTGATTTTCGCAGTCTTGATCACTTGCGCCCACATTGCAATTTCCGATGCCATGAAATCCGCAAGGTCTTGCGGCGTTCCGCCGGCCAGGTCGACACCAGTGGCCGCGAATTTTTCCCGTACGTCTTGCTGCGCCAGGATTTGGTTCACCACGCCATTCAAACGCTTGACGATATCGGGTGGCGTGCCTGCCGGAGCAACCAGGCCGAACCATGCCACCGATTCGAAACCCTTCACTGTTTCGGCGATCGCCGGAATATCGTCCATTCCCTTGACCCGCGATTTGGTAGCGACTCCGAGCGCGCGCATGCGGTTAGCCCGCACTTGCGGCAGCGTAGTGGGAGAATTGTCGAACATCACCTGGATCGCGCCGCCGATCAGGTCGGTCGCAGCCGGCGCACTGCCGCGATAGGGTACATGCTCGATGCTGGTGCCGGTTTTAAACTTGAGCAACTCCATCGTCAGATGGCTGGTGGTTCCATTTCCCTGGGAGCCATAAAACAGTTTTCCCGGATTGGCCTTCGCATAGGTCAGCATATCCTGTACCGTTTTGAACGGCGTCGACGGATTGGTCACGAGCATGATCGGCACATGCGCCAGCAGGGCAACCGGGGCAAAATTCTTTACCGGATCATAGCCGGCATTCGCATACAGGTTATGGTTAATGCTCAACGGACCGGCCGTGGATACCAGCAATGTGTACCCGTTTGCCGGCGCCCGCGCGACAAATTGCGTGCCGAGGTTACCGCCCGCGCCGCCACGATTTTCCACGACCACGGTTTGTTTCAATTCGCGCGTCATACGTTCGGCCAGGACCCGGGCGATGACATCGGTGGTGCCGCCGGGCGGGAATGGCACGACCAGCGTGATTGTCTGGTTAGGGTATTGCGCCCAGGCGCTGACGCTTAGCAGCAATGCGCAAAGGGCAATAAAAATTCTTATCGGATTCATTGGTAACTCCTGCATTATTTTTGTTTTATGGTTTCGAGCCGCGGCGTATTTCACGCCACGGCTCGCGCCTGATCGGAAGCGCGCCTACTCGAATCCGTACAGCGCGGCAGGGTTGGTCACCAGCATTTGCTCGCGCTGCCCTTCATCCGGCACCCAGAGCGGTATCAGGTCGACCAGGTCACCGTCATTCGGCATCAGTCCGGGATGGATCGGATGCGGCCAGTTGCTGCCCCAGACGATCCGGTCCGGCCTTGTCTGCACTACCTTGTGTATCATCGGCAGCATGTCCTTATGCGGATAAGGCTCGGAAGACAGCCGGTACAGGCTGGCAAGCTTGATCCAGCAGCGGCCGGTCTCGAGCAATTCCATTACAGCCTTGAAGCCCGGCGAATCGATTCCTTCTTCGCCCGTCACCCGTCCCAGGTGGTCGAGCATGAATGCCGATTGCGTCCGTTTCAGGCGCGGCGCCAGGTCGATCAGTTCGGCCGACCGGTGAAGATGCAGCATCACATGCCAGCCCAGTTCGTGGCACTCGGCGGACAGATTCTCAAGATGCGAAAATCCGACGCCGCCGCGCACCACCGTCGACATGCGGGTGCCGCGTATGCCTTGTTGATGCAGCGCCAGCCGTTCCGCTTCCGGCAGGCCGGACGGTATCACCGCGACACCGCGAAACCGGTCTCCCATCTTCTTGATCGCAGCCAGGGTCGCGGTATTGTCGATCCCATGCGGCCCGCCCTGAACCAGCACGGCCCGGGTAAATCCGATCGTGCCGAGCATGCCGGCATACTGGTCGATCGTGCAATCCTCGGGCGTGTAGCTGCGATCCGGTGAAAACGGATGGATCGCGGCAGGCCCGAAGACATGGGCATGGCAATCGCAGGCGTTGGCCGGAACCTTGAACGACGGCTTGCGCGTTATCCGGTCCGGGCCCTGACAGGTAGGAATCCCGTCGCTCATTGGACCGCCGCGCCTGCCGCGGCGCCGGCTGTCTGGCCGGCCTGCTCGCGCTGCTTGAGGATATCGAGCGCGACGTCGACGATCATGTCTTCCTGGCCGCCCACCATGCGGCGCTTGCCCAGTTCGACCAGGATATCCACCGTCTTCAGGCCGTACTTGGCC
>JAQGMO010000186.1 GCA_028292315.1 Herminiimonas sp.
CTGCCGATGCGAGCAAGGACCAGAGTTATTTCCTGCACCGGCTGAATCAGGCACAGTTGGCGAAAACCCTTTTTCCACTGGGCGAGATACATAAGACGGAAGTGCGCAAGATCGCGGAACAACTGAAACTCCCGAATGCAAGAAAAAAGGACTCGACCGGAATTTGCTTTATCGGCGAGCGCCCGTTCCGTGAATTTCTGAACCGCTATCTTTCTTATCAGCCTGGTCCAATGGAAACGCCGGACGGCGAGATTGTCGGGGAACATGTCGGCCTCAGTTTTTACACACTGGGACAACGCAAGGGAATTGGCTTGGGCGGAATGAAATCGCACAAGAAAGCCGATGGGAATAGCGACGCGTGGTATGTTGCAAGGAAGGATATTGAAACCAATACGCTATATGTTGTGCAGGGACACGATCATCCGTGGTTATTGTCTACCGACCTGACTGCAGGCCAGATCAGCTGGATTGCACAGCAGGCTCCGGAAGCCGGAACGTATTCCGCAAAAACCCGTTATCGGCAGGCCGATATGCACTGTGCGCATCGACCGGGAAATGACGATACGTTTTCATTGTCGTTCGATGTACCGCAATGGGCGGTGACGCCAGGGCAATCCGCTGTACTGTACGACGGTGAAGTTTGTCTTGGAGGCGGAATCATTAGCGGTGCGGTCTGAAGCGCTGGACGATATCCGGCGCTTCAGACTTACGCAATGATGGCGTTGGCCGTCTTGCCGCTTGATTCACGAACCCACTGTTCACAAGTCCGATGTGGGCGAACACTTTATTCACAAGCTCTTTGAGCCCGGGCTGTTACCCGGGCTGCCTTTCGTTATACGGCTGACCCACGCACAAATCTGATGGAAATCGTATTCGTCTCCCGGTCGAACTTGCCTTCAAGGACACCAAAGTTTTTTGACATGTTGACGCCTTGCGTGCTCACATTCGTGAATGTCACGACACCGTCGCTATTCACCGAGCCGGTCACGGACCATTCGACCATACTGAAGGCAGCCGTGCCGCTCACCCGCCCATACGGATCAATGGTTATATTGTACTTTCCTGTGGTGCCGTCATTCGAAGAGTAGTCACCGATGTAATTGCCCTTGAAGCATGCCGCCGCGGTTTCACCAAGAAGCTGCGCTGCTTTTTCGCTGCTTCCAGGGACAGCACCGGTCAACGCCAAAAACGCTTCATCGGGAAACGATGCGGACGAATATGATTTAATGACTTCAGCCAAAACTGGCTTGAAAGCGAACATATTTACATTGATGTTGATGCCATTCGTATCGTTTCGGTCGTCGTCCAGGAATTGAAGGAATCTGGTTAACTGTATTGCCGCCGAAACGGGTTGGTTTGTAGCGATGAAATGCGCGTCGACGCCGGACATCAGCTCCGCGGGTGTCAAACAAGTTTTTGGCGTTACCGTACTGAACGCGACATCGCCGATTTTGAATATCAGGGATTTCCCCTGCTCATATTTAAACGCCCCATTTTCATCCGTTGTTCCTGTTGTTGAGCCAGATAAATAAGTTAATCCTTTAATCAAATAAGGAAACTTACCGGACAGCACCACCGTCCCATTATTGTTTGGCGTGGGGTTTTGCGTACCTGTCGTGTCCGGCAATACTTCTGTCGAAGTGCCGGGATTACCTGCACTGGGATTACTTGTGCCTGGGTTGCCTGTGCCTGGGTTGCCTGTGCCTGGGTTGCCTGTGCCTGGGTTGCCTGTGCCTGGGTTGCCTGTGCCTGGGTTGCCTGTGCCCGTAGTGCCCGTAGTGTCAGGCAAGGTTCCATCCACGGCGACTGACGGGACGCCAAGTGAATTTCCTACCCCACCTGATCCAGCGCTGGTATCGATGCCTGCCCCATTACTGGCAACTTGCGCGACATCACCGGCTGGCTTTCCGCCGCCACCGCCGCAAGCAGCCAGAAATACCACAAAGGCATAAGTAGTTACGGTGCTAACCGTATGAGTGACCGGGAATGCGAGTTTCATAAATTTCTCCATTCAAAAAGGTAGTGGTGCGTGCTCTTTCGCGACGTCGCATTTCAACAGCGAGAAGAACGTTATTAGTTTCGAAGATGTATTGACCAAACGCAGCATGTCGCGCCGGTCGACCCACGTCATCAACTATTAGTTTCACTTCCCGCTTCTTTCACTTCTTCGGTTGCTTGTGCGAATTCCGGACGAAAGCGCTTGCAATCTGTTCAGGAATAGCCAATAATCTAAATACGAATTGTTCGCATTTACGGAAAAAGGAAATTTATGATCAAGCCAAGGCAGGACGCATGGTCAGAGGCGGGCGATCCGGTCAGACCAATGACGGTGGCTTCTTCCGGTACGCCACCGAGAATAAGAAGCAAGGATTTGTTTCAAAGAATGCGTGAAGTGGAAATCGAGCACGAGGGCCGGATATACCGACTGCGACTGACACAACTAAACAAGTTAATCCTGACGGCGTAGCGACCTGCGGTTGCCGGCTTTTACGATTTTTTCTCCAACCTGAACGCTGCAAGGTGCGTCAATGATTGTCTGTATTTGCAATAACGTCTCCGACCGAAAGATATGCCAGGCCGTGCAGTCCGGGATCACCTCCATGGTCGAGTTGCGTACTCATCTTGATGTCGGCACAGCCTGCGGCAAATGTCACCCCTGTGCTAAACGGATACTGCGAGAATGCCTGGAAGACTTGCAGCCGGCGCAGTCCATGAATCTCCTGGAAGATGTTCTGGCCGCATGACCGCAGGGACCAAGCGTATCGGGGCCTTGAGCCTGATTATTTTTTTACATATCGCTTTTTTTTATGTGCTGCAAAACGGCCTGGTGCGGCAGACAATCGAGGCCCCGCCGCGAGAATTAGCCGTTACTCTCCTTGCTCCGGAACCAAAGTTGGAAACGGTACCGGTACCGGAACCGCAATCGCAATCGCAATCGCAACCGATAGCCGAGCCGCCAAAGCCGAAAGCGGTGCATTCGCCGATTCCTATCGTCAAATCCCTCAAACCTTCAAAGCCACTGCCCGCGCCATCTACGCGCGTCACCGACCAGAAGCCCGTGCCTACCCCCGAGCCGCGCGAGACAGCCCCTGTCGCCACCGCCGTAGCCGCACCCGCGCCGCCCGCCGCTGCTCCGGCCACTGCGACAACGCCTGCACCTCCTGTCGCACAACAGGCCGCCGCGGCGCCGGAGCAGCCCAAAACTGTCTCGGGCGTCCAGTACATCAGGGCACCGCAGCCCGAATATCCGTCTGTCGCCAGACGCAACGGTGAAACAGGAAGAGTCCTGTTGCGGGTGCTGGTTAATGAAGCAGGACGGGCGGAACGGGCAGACGTCCAAACATCGTCGGGGTCGTCCCGGCTTGATGAAGCAGCGCGGCAGGCAGCATTGCGCGCGCTGTTCAAACCACACTTGGAAGATGGCAACGCCGTTGCAGTCTATGCGCTGGTGCCGATTAATTTTTCAATTCAATAACGGTTTACGAGAAGGGTTCATCATGCAAGCAAGTCCCTATGGAATGGAAAGCCTGTGGCTGCAAGGAGATAGCGTCACCAAAGGCGTCGCCGTCCTGTTACTCGTCATGTCGATCGCCTCATGGTATGTGATCCTAACCAAGGCGCTCCAGATATTGCGCTATCGACGGGCGTCAAGCGCGGCCGGACACCGATTTTGGGACACCGGCAATTTACAGGAAGGCGTGGCGACGCTCGGCAACAACAATCCGTTTTCTGATCTGGCACGGGCCGGCATGGAAGCAATGCGGCATCACAGCGCGCACAAGGGGCACCTGCATGATCAGTTGTCGTTCAGTGACTGGATTACCCTGTCATTGCGCCAGGCGATCGATGAATGTACTGCGGAACTGCAATCGGGCATGGCTGTATTGGCATCGGTCGGTTCGACCGCGCCATTCGTCGGGCTCTTCGGTACCGTATGGGGCATTTATCATGCATTGGTGGCGATCGGCACCACCGGGCAGGCAAGCATAGACAAAGTGGCGGGACCGGTTGGCGAAGCGCTGATCATGACCGCGCTGGGACTGGCGGTCGCGATCCCTGCCACGTTCGGCTATAACGCACTGGTTCGCGGCAATAAGTCCATTCTCGCGCGCTTGAACAAGTTCGGTTTCGATCTGCACGCATTGTTTGTCACCGGCGCGCGTTCGGGCGGCGATGATAGCCCCGGCCGCTCCGGCGCTGCGCAAATCGGGAGCGCGTGATGGCAATGGGCTCCCTGTCCGACGCGGACGACGACTTTAATCCCGAGATCAATACGACGCCGTTAGTTGATGTCATGCTGGTGCTGTTGATTATCTTCATAATCACTGTCCCCGTCATTAACCACAGCGTAAAGATGGACTTGCCGCGAGCAAGCAGTCAGCCGAACCAAACGAAGCCGGAACACATTAATCTGGCCATCGATGCGCAAGGCGGGCTGTCCTGGGATGCCGTACCGATTGCGGCGGGCGAGCTCAATGCGCGCATGGCTGCGGCGGCACTTGCCAGTCCGCAGCCGGAACTGCACTTGCGCGCCGAGCGCACAACGCCTTATGAAAAAGTGGCGCAAGTCATGTCTGCCGCGCAATCAAATGGATTAAGCAAAATCGGTTTCATCACCGATCCGCGCACAAAGTGAAGACCATGCCCCGGGCCAGACGGAACTCGACACTCCCGCATAGGTCCGATCAGGATTGAAGCCGCGCGGCCAACCTTGTCCGCGCTTTTCGATCCGAGGCATATCATGTTGAGTGTAGGCCAGTTATTACCGAATTTTTCGGGCGACGCGCTGATGCCGAATGGCGAATTCGCCCAAATCAATCTCTCTGACTTTCGTGGCAAATGGATGGTCCTGTTTTTCTACCCGATGGATTTTACTTTTGTCTGTCCGACTGAAATCCAGGGATTCAACAGGCTGCATGCCGAATTCGAGAAGCTCAACACCATGGTCCTCGGCGCATCGGTCGATTCGGTTCATTGTCACAAGGCATGGGCTAACGACGGATTAGGCATGCCTTCGTTTCCCCTGGTTGGCGATATCAGGCGCGATCTTGCTCTCGGTTGCGGCGTATTGTCATCGGAAGGATTCGCCCATCGCGCCACGTTTGTCGCCAACCCGGAAGGCGTTATTGAATCTGACACCGTAAACAGCAGCAATGTCGGGCGCTCGACCGACGAAACGTTGCGCATGCTACAGGCCTTACAAGCCGGCGGACTTACCGCCTGCGAGTGGCAGCCCGGACAAAATCTGTTAAGTACTGCCTAAAGCATGCCCTCGCCCGGCCCCCATGGCGCAACGGCGGGCAGGCATGGAAAGGATAGCGTAAGATGTGAAAAACGCATCTGGCCGGGTGTCTCCTGGCCTACCGCGGCGTAAAGATTTTCAATAACTAAAAACGGCAATATGAGACATTGGCTTGCCCTCAGTGCAGCGCTCCTTGGCGCGGCCGCCTGCAGTACCGCCCCTTCGGCGAATGAACCCGCCGCGCTACCTGCAAAGCTGGTGCTTGCCCATCGCGGCGCCAGCGCAGTGCGGCCGGAACATACGATAGCAGCCTATACGAGGGCGATTGAAGACGGCGCCGATGTCATTGAGCCGGACTTGGTGAGCACAAAGGACGGTGTGCTGGTGGTGCGCCATGAAAACGAAATTTCCGGCACCACCGACGTTGCCGACAAACCGGAATTCGCCGCACGCAGGACCACGAAAAAAATCGACAACGCCGACGTCACCGGTTGGTTCACCGAAGATTTCACGCTGGCCGAATTGCAAACGCTGCGCGCAAAAGAACGCATTCCCGAGAACCGCCCGGCCAATATGCAGTTCAATGGACAGTTCCCTATTCCTACCTTCCAGTCCGTAATCGATCTTGCGAAACGCATGAGCAGGGAAACCGGCCGACCGATCGGTATTTATCCTGAAACCAAGCATCCGAGCTATTTCAAATCGATTGGCCTGCCGCTTGAAAAGAGCCTGGTCGATACCTTGCACGCCAATGGTTATCGCGGCAAGTCCGCCCCGGTATTCATCCAGTCATTCGAAGTAGCCAACCTGAAGGAGATTCGGCAATTGACCGATCTCCCTATCGTTCAGCTATTGGGCCCGGGCCAGCCGGAAGACTTCCGCCTGGCAGGCGACAAGCGCTCGTATGCCGACATGATTACTCCGGCCGGTTTGCGCGAAATCGCGACTTATGCCAATGGAATCGGCCCCACCAAAAACATGGTCATACCGCGCACCGCGCAGGCTTTGCCCGGCAAACCCACTGCATTGGTCACAAATGCGCATGCACTGAAACTGCTGGTCCATCCCTACACCTTCCGGCCTGAAAATCCCTTCTTGCCCGCTAACCTGCGCAACGGCGATGCAAAGTCCGGGCGCGGCGATGCGGCGGCTGAAATCATACTGTTTCTCGAGGCTGGTGTCGATGGCGTCTTCACTGATGATTCTGCGGTAGGCCGTGCAGCGATGGATGCTTTTTTACATAGAAAATAATGCTGTGTTGCATGCATCGGGCCGAGCGTATTGAACTAAGCCTGCCAGGAACTCTTCTGTGAAATGATAAATAGCAACATGATTCACGGCCGTCAAAAAAGTGTACGGTGCGCTATCATGGCTATTCGTTTGCAGCCTTGACCTGTTTCTTGCAAGGATGCCGACCCGATCGCTGTTCCATCATTATCGAGGCTCGAATGAAAGGTGACACCAATATCATCAGGTTGCTCAATGCGCAGCTCACAAATGAACTCAGCGCAATCAACCAGTATTTTCTGCATGCCCGGATGTATCAACATTGGGGCCTGGAAAAAATAGGCAAGAAGGAATATGACGAATCGATCGGCGAAATGAAGCATGCCGATAAACTGATCAACCGGATCCTGATGCTGGAAGGATTACCCAATCTGCAAGCCTTGCACAAATTGATGATCGGCGAGAACACGCCCGAAATGCTGAACTGCGATTTGACGCTTGAGCGAATGTCGCAAACGACAGTCAAGGAGGGGATCGCCGCGTGCGAGACGGCCGGGGATTATGTATCACGTGAAGTATTTCAGGATATTCTGGACGATACGGAAGAACATATCGACTGGATTGAAACGCAGCTCGCGCTGATCGACAAAGTCGGCATTCAGAACTACCTGCAATCGCAGCTCGACAGTTAGGTCCTCAAGCAAGACGCGGCATCACCGACCTGATAAAAAAGAGCGCAATGCGCTCTTTTTTGCTCTTTTTTGATCATTGCCCGCTTTTGTCATTCAAATTCGATGTCACTTCGGTACGGTATCCTTGAACGATGCCCGCTCCGATAATTTATCGAACAGCTTGCCCAGATTGGGATAATCGTCACGCCAATTAATTTCTGGGAAGCGGAACGTCAGCCAGCCCAGGGTACAGCCTACCGCGACATCGGCAAGCGTGTACTGGTTGCCGGCACAAAACGCCGTTTCGGTAAACCCGGCTGACATGGCTTTCAAACCCGCATGCACCTTGGCCATCTGCCGGTCTGTCCATGCCTGGCTTTGCTGCTCTGCCGGCCGCATTGTTTTTTCCAGCCGCACCAGGATAGCGGCTTCGGTCACGCCGTCGGCCAGCGCTTCCCAGCATTTAACGCCCGCCCGCTCCCGCCCTTGCGGCGGAATCAGCTTGCCGACCGGCGTCAGGGTATCGAGATACTCGACAATCACGCGCGAGTCGAACATGGCCCCACCATCTTCCATTACCAGGCATGGTACCTTGCCAAGCGGATTGGACTGGAGGATCTTCGTCTCCGGCGCCCATACATTGTCGATGACCAGCGTATAGTCGAGCTTCTTTTCCGCCATGACGATGCGGACCTTGCGGACATAGGGGCTGGCAAGCGTACCAATCAGTTTCATAGAATTTTTTCGTATTGAGTGCGGTGGATTATATCATTGGAGAAAGTAACATCAATCCGCCATCCGCCACAGTGGTTTTGCGATTCGCGGCAATTTGACCCGCGCCGCGGGTGGTAAAATTGCACCTCGATTCTGTAGTCGAGGCAATTTTCGCCGCTTCCGCATGTATTTTTCAGACCAACGGTCCCTCTATCATGTCCCTTTCTCCGCTTTCCGCACTCTCCCCCCTCGATGGCCGCTATGCCGCCAAAACCGGCGACCTGCGTCCGATCCTGTCCGAAGCCGGCTTCATGCACCACCGGGTCAAAGTCGAAATCGCCTGGCTGCAGGCGCTGTCGCGCGCCGGTTTCGAAGAAATCAAACCCTTTTCGGCCGCGGCAAGCGAACTGCTCGACCGCCTGGCTGCCGATTTCAGCGAGGCTGATGCGCAACGAATCAAGGAAATCGAAGCGGTAACCAATCACGACGTCAAGGCGGTCGAGTACTGGCTCAAGGAACAGGTAAAGGATGTGCCTGACCTGATCGCCGCCTCGGAGTTCATTCATTTTGCCTGCACCTCGGAAGATATTAACAATACTTCGCATGGAATGATGCTGAAGGCATCGCGCGACAAGGTACTGCTACCGGCGCTGCAAGCCGTGATCGCCCGCCTTACCGAACTCGCCCATGCGAACGCCGCGACACCGATGATGTCGCGCACCCATGGACAGCCGGCCAGTCCGACCACACTCGGCAAGGAAATTGCCAATGTCGTGGCGCGCCTCAAGCGCGCCGCGGAACGGATTTCGTCTGTCGAAATATTGGGCAAAATGAATGGCGCAGTCGGCAACTACAACGCGCACTTGTCCGCTTACCCCGATTTCGACTGGGCTGCATTTTCCAAGAACGTCATCGAGCAAAGGTTAGGACTCATTTTCAATCCATACACGATTCAGATTGAGCCGCATGATTACATGGCCGAGCTGTTCGACGCCGTCGCGCGCGCCAATACGATCCTGCTCGACCTGAACCGCGATCTGTGGGGCTATATCTCGCTCGGATACTTCAAGCAACGCACCAAGGCCGGTGAAATCGGATCATCGACCATGCCGCACAAGGTCAACCCGATCGACTTTGAAAATTCCGAAGGCAACCTCGGCATGGCTAACGCGGTGCTGAAGCACATGGCAGAGAAGCTGCCGATATCACGCTGGCAGCGCGACCTGACCGATTCCACCGTGCTGCGCAATATCGGTGTCGGTTTCGGTTACACGCTGCTCGCGTACGACAGCTGCTTGCGTGGATTGAATAAGCTGGAGGTCAATCCGGCTCGCATGGCGGAAGACCTTGACGCCACTTGGGAAGTGCTGGCGGAGCCGGTTCAGACCGTCATGCGCCGTTATGGTATCGAGAATCCGTATGAACAACTGAAGGAGCTGACCCGCGGCAAAGGCATCACCAGGGAAGCGCTGCACGAGTTCATCCACGGCTTGGCGATACCACAGTCAGCCAAGGATCATTTACTGGCGATGACGCCGGCAAACTATACGGGGATCGCCGCCCGGCTTGCGCGCGAAATCCAGGGCTAGAGCACTAGGCGAAGGACGATCCGACAGGCGGTGCGGTATAGATAGTGCATAAAATCAATTATGCGATTACTATTTAATTTCCCGTCCGTCAATCCCGTAAAGGAGCGTCCATGAAGCATTGCCTGTGCATCTTCGCCTTTTCCATAGCTTGTATTGCTCCTTTAACCGCCCAAGCCCAGTTCGCGAAAGTGGAAGACGCGGTGAAGTACCGTCAGTCCGTCCTGACGCTGATAGGCAACCATGTTGGCCGTATCAGCGCGGTAGTCAAGGGGGAGAGGCCGTATGACAAGGCTGCCGTCGAGGCCGATGCAGCACTGATCGAAACGCTGTCAAAACTGCCTTGGCCGGCTTTCGTGCCCAATTCGAATACGGCAAATTCCAGGGCGCTGCCGGAAATCTGGAAAGAACAGGACAAATTCAAGGCGGCTTCTGAAAAAATGCAGGGCGAGGTACAAAAATTATCGGCCGCCGCGAAATCAGGTGACATGGGTGCGATCAGGACCGCATTCGGCGCAACTGGTCAGTCATGCAAGGCTTGCCACGACGACTTCCGTAAAAACTAGCGGACAGTTGCAAGCGCTCCGCTTGAGACGCCGGCTGGGGTATTTTTATTCCTGCCGGATACTCTCATGCCGGTGCATCGGATAATTTCAAGGCTTGAGCCGGATCAGGAAATACACGACTGCCGCGCATGCGCTTAACAGCACCATCGCGAAAAAACGCGTGCCCCAGGAATCAATGGCCGCCGGCGCATTCACTTCAGTCACCTTGTCCCCGGTGAGCATCGGCTTGACGAGATTTTCTTTTTTCCTGAAGGTGTAATAAGCAATTGCAGCGACGTGAAGCCCGACCAGAAAATAGATCAGCTTGGCGCCGATCACCTTGTGATACCAGGTAATCTGGTCAGAAAACTCCTTGCTGATGAATTTGACGAGCGGTCCTTCGCTGGCAATATCGTCATTGGCGAACAGGCCCGACATCGCCTGCAGTAATATCACGCCGAGCAGCGCCAGCACGGACAGGCTGCCAAGCGGATTATGGCCATGATATCCTTCACCGCGTGCATTTTTGGCACTGTCGACATCACGCAGATACGCAAGAATGCTGGAAGGCGTATGAAACAGTGTGCTAAAACGAGCATATCGGCTACCGACCAATCCCCATAAAATACGAAACAGGACCAGCGTCAGTATCGTAAAGCCCGACAGGAAATGCCATTCCATTGCATTACCGCCGATGTTGGCCGTAACGACCGAGATGACGATCAGCAGCACGACTGCCCAGTGAAACAGCCGGATCGGCAAGTCCCACACGCGTATTTTTTTCACGTGCATTTTTTGCATGGTCGTCTCCTTTTTCCCTTGGTTTTTCCAGCTTAACAAAAAATGACTTTTCCAAGAGTAACAAAAAAAAACCAGCTCGAGAGCTGGTTTTTTCGTGTCAGGCATCCGGCATCAGACCACTGCGCCTCCGGCCTCGTCCTTTTCCTTGACCGGCTTGATCATGTCTTCGCGCTTCACGCCCAGCCACATTGCCACCGCGGCGGCCACGAACACCGATGAATAAATACCGAACAGGATACCGATCGTCAGTGCAATCGCGAAATAATGGAGGGTCGGGCCGCCGAACAGCAACATCGACAACACCATGACCTCGGTCGAACCGTGGGTGATGATGGTACGTGAAATCGTGCTGGTGATTGCGTGGTTCATCACTTCCGCCGTACCCAGCTTGCCGAAGCGGCGATCCCGGAAAGTTTCGCGTACCCGGTCGAATACCACCACCGATTCATTGACCGAATAGCCGAGCACCGCCAGCACCGCCGCCAGCACCGTTAGCGAAAATTCCCACTGAAAAAAAGCAAAGAAGCCAAGAATGATCACGACGTCATGCAGGTTTGCAATGATGGCGGCGACTGCAAATTTCCATTCAAAACGAAATGCCAGGTAGATCACGATACCGATGATGACCATCGCAAGCGCCATCAAACCATCATGGGTGAGTTCCTCACCGACTTGAGGACCGACGAACTCGACCCGTTTCAGGGTAACGCTACTGTCCTGTGCCGTGAGTGCCGACATCACGTTCTGGCTCACCTCCGAGGAAGTGATGCCCTTTTTTGCCGGCAGCCGGATCAACACATCCTGGGCGGTGCCAAAACTTTGCACCTGGTGGTCGGTAAACCCCAGGCCTTCCACGTTCTTGCGTATCGCTTCCAGGTTCGCCGGCTTGGTGTAGGCGACTTCCATCACCGTGCCGCCGGTAAACTCGATCGACAGGTGCAGCCCCTTCGACACCAGGAAGAACACCGCAGCCACAAACGTCAGTGCCGAAATCACATTGAAAATCAATGCATGGCGCATGAACGGGATATCTTTTTTGATGCGGAATAATTCCATTACTTTCCTTTCATTCGGACAGTCTGGGGCGTCATTGTTTGCGCACCGGATGCCATATCAATTCTGATCGCGGTCAAATGCAGGCAGCGCACCGTGCGCTTGCCTGCAGCGAACTCAGGTATTCGGTTTCCAGATCTGTCCGATCGATACCGATGTGAGTTTCTTTTTGCGTCCGTACCACAGGTTGGCAAGTCCGCGCATGAAAAACACCGATGAAAAGATCGAGGTCAGGATACCAAGGCAATGCACGACGGCGAAACCGCGGATTGCGCCCGAGCCGAAAATCAGCAGGGCCAGGCCGGCAATCATGGTGGTCACGTTCGAGTCCAGGATCGTCGCCCATGCGCGATCGAACCCGATGGCAATTGCCGCTTGTGGTGAATTACCTGCCCTCAATTCCTCCCTGATCCGTTCATTGATCAGCACGTTGGCATCGATCGCCATCCCTAGCGTAAAGGCGATAGCGGCGATGCCCGGCAGCGTCAATGTCGCCTGCAATAGGGAAAGCAGCGCGATTAGAAGCATCAGGTTGACCGCCAGCGCAAGCACGCTGAATAAACCGAACAGGTGGTAATAAATGACCATGAAAATCGCGATCGCGGCGAAGCCGTATAGCGTCGAATTGAAGCCTTTGGCGATATTCTCAGCACCGAGCTGCGGTCCGATCGTACGCTCTTCGATGATTTCCATCGGCGCTGCCAGGGAACCAGCGCGCAGCAGCAGGGCCAGGTCGCCGGCTGCCTCGGATGAACCCATGCCGGTGATCTGGAAGCGCGATCCGAGTTCGTCGCGGATGGTCGCCACGGTCAGCACTTCGCCGCGGTTCTTTTCAAACAGCACGATCGCCATCGCCTTGCCGATCC
>JAQGMO010000228.1 GCA_028292315.1 Herminiimonas sp.
CCAGGGATGCGCATGCTCGCCGGTGCGCGGCAGCTCCATGATTTCGCAAAGTGATTCCGTCGGCGTACGCGCCGAGACGACCAGGCCGGCCTGTTCGACCCGGGACAGGTAGTGATTATTCGCTTCATAGCGGTGACGGTGGCGCTCGGTGACCTCGCTGCCGTAGATTTCAGCAGCCAGCGTGCCCGGCTTTACCGCGCAGGTCTGGGCGCCGAGCCGCATGGTGCCGCCGAGATCGGAGTTGGCGTCGCGGCGTTCCACCTTGCCGTCATGGTTTTGCCATTCATTGATCAAGGCCACCACCGGATGCTCGGTGTCGGGATCGAATTCGGTCGAGTTGGAATTGGCCAGGCCCGCCATGTTGCGTGCGTATTCGATCAACGCCACCTGCATACCGAGGCAGATGCCGAGATACGGAATGCGATTTTCACGGGCAAAGCGAGCCGCTGCGATCTTGCCCTCGACACCACGCTTGCCGAAGCCGCCCGGCACCAGGATGGCATCGAATTTCGCCAGCGCTTCCGTGCCGTTGAGCTCGATTTCTTCGGAATCGACATACTCGATATTGACCCGACTTTCGGTATGGATGCCGGCGTGACGCAAGGCTTCGGTCAGCGACTTGTAAGACTCGGTCAGATCGACATACTTGCCGACCATGCCGATGGTGACGGAGGTCTTCGGATTCTGAAGCGAGTGGACCAGCTTGCTCCACATCGTCAGGTCGGCCGGCTTCGGCGACAGGCCGAGCCGTTCGCAGACGATCGCGTCCAGGCCCTGATCGTGCAGCATCTGCGGAATCTTGTAAATCGTGTCGGCGTCCCATACGGAGATGACCGCATCTTCCTGGACATTCGAGAACAGCGAAATCTTGGCGCGCTCGTCATCGGGAATCGGTCGGTCCGCCCGGCACAGCAGCGCATCGGGCGAAATGCCGATTTCGCGCAATTTCTGCACGCTATGCTGGGTCGGCTTGGTTTTGAGTTCACCGGCCGAGACCAGGTAAGGCACCAGGGTCAGGTGCACGTATGCGGCGGCATTGCGGCCGGCACGCAGCCCGAGCTGGCGCGCGGCTTCCAGGAACGGCAGCGATTCGATATCACCGACAGTGCCGCCGATTTCCACGATCGCCACGTCGAAGCCTTCGGCGCCGCGATGGATATATTCCTGGATTTCATTGGTAATGTGCGGGATAACCTGGACCGTCTTGCCCAGGTACTCGCCGCGCCGCTCCTTGCGGATTACCGATTCATAAATCTGGCCGGTCGTGAAGTTGTTGACCTTCTTCATCTTGGCAGTGATGAAGCGCTCGTAATGCCCGAGATCGAGGTCGGTTTCAGCGCCGTCATCGGTTACGAAAACTTCGCCATGTTGAAAGGGACTCATCGTGCCCGGATCCACATTGATATAGGGATCGAGCTTGAGAAGAGTGACTTTTAAGCCGCGCGATTCAAGAATAGCGGCGAGAGAGGCGGCTGCGATTCCCTTGCCAAGGGAAGACACAACACCGCCTGTGACGAATACAAACTTGGTCATTGCATAGGGTGCCAAACGGCACGTGCGGGAAATTCGAATTATACCGCAACACTTTCACTTCCGATCCTTTCCCCGATTTTAAAACCTGATACAGATCACGGGGTGTAGGTAAATTGCAATCGCGCAAAATTCTGCGCGCCGGCGGCATTGCTCAGTCCGCTGATTTCATTGCTGCGCCTGACGACCGAGGCCAGGACGCCAAACGGCCCGCGGATCCACTGTATGCCGGCCTCCGCCTCGCCGACCAGGCGTTTCGGGCTGACGGTACGGGGATTGTCATTTGAAAAATAGCCGCCTTGCAAAGTCGCGTTGTAACCGATGGCACGGCCATCGATCCGCACAAAGCCGTGCAGGGTCGACGCGCCAGGCAGCTGGTTCAATTGCCCTGCCCGAACCGTCAGGCTGGCGCCGGCATCGGTGAAAATATTGCCGAACCGTCCATGCAGGGCGGGCGTGATATCGACGGCGGCGTGCGGGTTCCAGCGCAGCGGCGCGAGATCGCCATACAGCACCAGGCCCGGCTCGTTTTTCACCTGGGTGCTCCAGCCTTGCGGTATCGGCTGGTCGAGAATCCGATGCAGGTTTTTTTGGGTCCACTCGCCGCCTGCGCAAGGCCCGAGGCAACCGATATCGAGGCCGAACCGGCGGTAACTGCCATCGGACAAGTGTGTTGTTTTGAACACCCCGCCGTACAGCCATCCGGCATAGGGATGATCGAGCCGGGGGATACTCGCCGGGGGCAGCTTGATATCGGACGCCGTATATTGTTCCTGCCCGATGCGCCATCCGTAGATAGTAAGCCGACTGGCGTCGCGCAGCGCATATTGCTGGGTATACCGCAGGCCGCTGGTATAAAAACCGTCATCGCGGTTGAGCAACAGGGAGTCGTTGTCAATATCGACCAGATGGCTGCGCTGGCCTTGCGCCACCGCGGTGCGGAAACCTTCGGCCAACTCGCCGAAACCGGCTGCGCCCGCTTGTATGCAGGCTGCTGCCAGGAAGAAAGCCACAATGGTTTTTTGCATAGCTCGGACCCCAGGTTGAATCATGAACCGGACAAGCCCTGTATCATTTGATGCACAGCTTTCGCAGCGACCGCCGGCGATTCCATCGGAAACAAATGGCCTCCCGGGATGATCCGGAAATGCTTGCCGGTCAGCCGCCGCGTCGCGCGCAAGCCGGCCTGGCGGCACTCGGCCGAATCGGCGCCGCCGATAAAGCCGACCGGCACCGGAAAGGATTTCCGCACCAGCGCGCCGATATGATGCGGCAGGCCGCGATAAACCGCCGTCTCGGTTTCCCGCGTAAAGCGCAGTGTTACACCTTCCGTATGCGGCATCAAGCCATGTTCTATGTAATCGCGCAACACTTCCGGCGGCCAGGCGGCGAACATTGCTTTCGAAGCGTAATGCTGATATGCCGCTTCCTTATCCGGCCAGAGATTACGGCGCTTCCAGGAAAGTTGTGCGGGCGAGAATTTTTTATCGATGCCGACCGACTTGGCGACCTGCAGCAGGATAGCGCGCCAGCCGGCCACCACCGGGGAGTCGAGCATTACCACCGCGCGCACCAGATCGGGCCGGGCTTTTGCGGCCATCAGGCTCAGCATGCCGCCCATCGAATGGCCGACCAGGATGACCGGCTCGCGATGGCGTGCGATCAATTCATCGAGCAATTCCTGCATCAGATCTTGCCAGCCGTCGCGCACCGGGTATTTCGGATTATGCGCATGCATGGGGAGCGCCTCCACACTGTAATGCTGGCGCAGGTGACTCAGGAATACGCGATAGGTATCGGCCGGGAAGCTATTGGCATGGACGAAATGGATGATGGCCTTGGTCATTGGGGTACGCGCCCTGCCCATGCGGGTTCAGGCAAATGCAAAAGGCCATCATTTTACGGTAGAACCGAGGCAGCGATCGGATTGTTCCAAATAGGATAAGTCGGATTACGGAAATTTTGCCGGCGTTGAAAACGGTTTGGTCGGGTCCACCACAAACATCACCAGCGAGTGCAGGTCAGTCGATCCGCTGCTCGAAACTTGCATCGGAATATTAGCGCCCTGTCCTGCCATCGATTGATTGGCGGCTGCCTTAGTCACACCTTGGGGAGTTTTT
>JAQGMO010000255.1 GCA_028292315.1 Herminiimonas sp.
AAGCAGACCGTTACCGCGTTGCCAGGGTCGTCGTATTTCAGCTCGGCCGATTCATTTGCGATGATACGCGGCGGCAAAATCAACATTGCCATCCTGGGAGCGATGCAGGTATCTGAAAAAGGCGACCTGGCCAACTGGATGATTCCCGGGAAAATGGTCAAGGGCATGGGCGGCGCGATGGACCTGGTGGCCGGAGTCAAGCGGGTAGTGGTGCTGATGGAGCATGTCGCGAAGGCAAAGGATGGAACGACCTCGCACAAGATCCTGAAAAACTGCGATCTGCCGCTGACCGGAGTCGGGGTGGTCAACCGAATCATTACGGATCTCGGTGTGATCGATGTTACGCCCGAGGGACTGCAACTGGTTGAACTGGCGCCCGGCGTGACGAAAGAGGAGCTGGCTGAAAAGACGGGCGCGCGGGTTGATGTCTCCGGCGTAATTTAATAACAGGCCAGGGCGGAAGCGCATCCGCCCTGGCCTGTTATTAACGTATTACTGCATTACTGCATTATTGCGTTACTGCGCCACCCAGCCCCCGTCCATATTCCAGGCCACGCCGCGCACCTGGCTTGCCGCTTCGCTGCACAGGAAGACCGCCAGCGCGCCAAGCTGTTCCGGCGTGACGAATTGGCCGGATGGCTGCTTCTCCGCCAACAATTCTTTCATGGCTTGCTGCACCGGCACGCCTTCTTTTGCGGCGCGCGCCTCGATCTGCTTTTGCACCAGCGGTGTAAGCACCCAGCCCGGGCAGATTGCATTGCAAGTGACGCCGGTCTGCGCCGTTTCCAGCGCGGTCACCTTGGTCAATCCCACCAGCCCGTGCTTGGCAGCGACGTAGGCAGACTTTTGCGGCGACCCGACAAGGCCGTGAGCCGAGGCGATATTGATGATGCGCCCCCAGTTATTCGCTTTCATCTTTGGCAAGGCCAGCCGCGTCGTGTGAAATGCCGAAGTCAAGTTGATCGCAATAATCGCATCCCATTTGTCAACCGGGAAATCTTCAATATTCGCCACATGCTGAATTCCGGCATTATTCACTAATACATCGACGGAACCGAATTGCTCGTTTGCGGCACGCATCAATGCTTCGATTTCAGCCGGCTTCGACATGTCCGCATTGTGGTACATGGTTTTTACATTGAATTCTTTCGCAACATCCGTTTGCAACGCCGCAATTTCCTGTGCATCGCCGAAGCCGTTAAACACGATATTCGCGCCTTCCGCGGCCAGCGAGCGGGCAATCCCCAGGCCGATGCCGGAAGTGGAACCAGTGACCAAGGCACTTTTTCCCTTAAGCGAGCTGCTTTGCATAATGTCCTCTGTAAATGAAATTGATCGGAATCGATGAACTTAATGGGATTTTAGTCGGAACCGACAGTAAAATGGTAAAACCTGCAATCAGTAAAATTACTTTAGCCCGGCAATCCAGTACCACTATGACAGAGCCCAGGATCAGAACAGTTCAGTGCATTTCTCCCGCCGGTTTGCACACCATGGCTTACAAGGAATGGGGCGAGGCGCGCAACCCGAAGGTGCTCGTCTGCGTCCATGGCGTGACGCGCGTGTCGGACGATTTCGATTCTCTGGCGCGGGAATTGTGCCGCGACTATCGTGTGGTCTGTCCCGATGTGGTTGGACGTGGCCGCTCAGGCCGACTGCGCAATCCGATGTTTTATCAAATCCCGCAATACGTTAGCGACATGGTCACGCTGCTGGCGCGGCTCGACGCCGAAACCGTGCACTGGTTCGGCACCTCGATGGGTGGCCTGATCGGCATGGGACTGGCGTCGCAGCAAGACTCGCCGATCCGCAGGCTGGTCCTCAACGATATCGGGCCGGCGTTGAATTTCGCGGCGCTGGGGCGCATTGGCGAATACATGGGACAAGAGGTAAAATTCGATACGTTCGAGCAGGCGGAAAATTATATCCGGACCATCTCGGCGCCGTTCGGCCCACATACCGATGCGCAATGGCGCAAGCTTGCGGCTGATGTCTTGCGGCAGGATACGGATGGGAAATGGATTCGCCATTACGATCCGGGCCTGGCGGTTCCTTTGAAAGGCGGCAGCGCCGAAAGCACGCGGCAGGCGGAAACCCTGCTGTGGGCAGCTTACGATGCGATTGCCTGTCCGACGATGGTGGTGCGCGGCGCCGACTCCGACCTTCTCACGCAGGCGGTGGCAGCGGAGATGACGGTGCGCGGACCGAAAGCAAAACTGGTTGAAATTATCGGAACCGGACATGCGCCGACCTTTGTCACGGCCGCACAGATCGAGCTGGCAAAGGAATTCCTTCTTGCCTGAGCGATTCCGGCATGGGGCACCGATATCCTGTAGCCGGGCCTGACCATCCTAATCAACTGAACGTCACAAAATCATGGAAATAAAACGTTTGCATGTCGGGAAAACGCTTTCCGAGGCGGCCGTGCACAATGGCACGATCTATCTTGCCGGCCAGATCGCTGAAAACACGACGCACAATATCGAAGGTCAGACCCGCGAAGTGCTTGGGCATATCGACCGATTGCTGGCCGAGGCCGGCAGCGATAAGACCCGTATCCTGATGTGCCAGATCTTCCTGTCGGACATAAGGGATTTCGAGGGAATGAACGAAGTATGGAATGAATGGACGGCGGACGGTCATAGTCCGCCGCGCGCCACCGTGGTGGCGGAATTGGTCCGCCCGGGGCTGCTGGTGGAAATGGTGGTCACGGCGGCGCAGAAATGACAGGTGAAAGACAGGCATGGTTTCAGTAGCGGTATCGCATACGGAAAAGCATCTTCAGTTGACGGCCGGCCTTAGCGCCGAGGATGGCGGGCGGGTCTTGGCCGCTCTCGACTTTGTCAAGCCGCTGTACGAAGGAGAGGTGGTCGCGACCGGCCAGGATGCGCTTGCGTTTTCGCAAGAGGTGGCTGTGGTGCTGGCGCTGCTTAAGACCGATGCCGAAACGCGCATGGCGGGCTTGCTGTTCGAGCTGCCCGTGATCGACCCCAAGTCGGCTGAAGGGATTGCCAATCGCTTTGGACTGGAAGTCGCGGAACTGGTCGCCGGCATCCGGCAACTGATGCGCCTGCGTGAAATGACGTTCGGCCAGCAGGGTATTGTGCGCGGCAAGAATGCATCGCAGCAGGCCTCGGCGCAGGTTGAAACGCTGCGCAAAATGCTGCTGGCAATGGCATCCGACATGCGGGTAGTGCTGGTGCGGCTGGCATCGCGCGTCATCGCCCTGCGTTATTTTGCCGAGATGCGCCTGGAAAACGAACGGACGCAGCACTACGCGCGCGAAACCTTCGACCTGTACGCGCCGCTGGCGAATCGCCTCGGCGTGTGGCAGCTGAAGTGGGAACTGGAAGACCTGTCGTTCCGCTTCACCGAGCCGCAGACTTACAAGCGGATTGCCCGCATGCTCGAGGAAAAGCGAACCGAGCGTGAAGGCTTCGTCGACAACGCGATCCAGCGCCTCAGGTCGGAACTGGCCGCGGCCGGGATCAAGGCGGAAGTATTCGGACGGCCGAAGCACATCTACAGTATCTGGTCCAAGATGCGCGGCAAGTCGCTCGATTTTTCCGATCTGTATGACGTGCGCGCGTTCCGCGTGATCGTGGACGACGTCAAGACTTGCTATACCGTGCTGGGGATTGTGCATAACATCTGGGCGCCGATTCCCAAGGAATTCGACGATTACATTTCCCGTCCCAAGCCCAATGGGTATCAATCGCTGCACACGGTGGTCGTGGCCGAAGACGGGCGGGCAATGGAAGTGCAGGTGCGTACCAGCGAGATGCATCATTTCGCGGAATACGGCGTGGCCGCGCACTGGCGCTACAAGGAAGCCGGCGGCTCGCAATCGGCCGGCCATAAGTATGATGAAAAAATCGCCTGGCTGCGGCAACTGCTTGCGTGGAAAATCGATGTGGTCGACGCGGTCATGGGGCAGGACGAGATCCGCCGCGAGTGGGTAGAGAAACTCAAATCGGCCGCGCTGGACGACAGGATCTATGTGCTCACGCCGCAGGCGCGGGTGATTGAATTGCCGAGCGGCGCGACGCCGGTCGATTTTGCTTATCACCTGCATAGCGACGTCGGCCATCGTTGCCGCGGCGCGCGGGTCGACGGCGTGATGGTGCCGCTCAACACGTCGCTGAAGAATGGCCAGACAGTGGAGATCATCACCGCCAAGGGCGAGGTTGCCGCCTCCGGCGCCGCGGGGCCGTCGCGTGACTGGCTCAGTCCGGAGTATGCGGCGAGTCCGCGCACGCGCGCCAAGATCCGGGCCTGGTTCAACGCGATCGAACAGCAGGAAACGCTGGCGGCCGGACGCGCGCTGATTGAAAAAACCCTGCAGCGCGAAGGCAAGACCGCGGTCAATCTGGAAGAGCTGGCGCACAAGCTGGGCTTCGGCAAGCTGGACGACCTGCTGCTGGCGGTCGGCAAGGATGAATTCAGCCTGCGCCAGGTTGAGCAGATGCTGCATGCGGACGATGCCGTCAGGCCGGGTGCGAAGCAGGGCAATCTCGAAGATGCGGTCATTCCAAGGAAGAGCCGGGCTTCGAGCGTCACGCAGGGAGCGAAGTCGGGCGTGCTGGTGGTCGGCACCGAGGGCTTGATGACGCAACTGGCGAGATGCTGCAAGCCGGCGCCGCCGGATCTGATCGTCGGTTTCATTACCCGCGGCAATGGGGTGGCTATTCATCGCGCCAACTGCAAGAATTTCGCGGAGATGGAGCGCAAGGCGCCGGAACGCGTGATCCATACCGATTGGGGGCACTCGGAAACCGGCACGGTTTATCCGGTCGATTTGTTTGTGCTGGCCGGAGACCGGCAGGGCCTGCTGCGCGATATCTCTGAAATCTTCCTGCGTGAAAAAATCAATGTGATCGGCGTCAGCACGCAAAGCGTGAAAGGGCAGGCGCGCATGGGATTCACGGCGGAAATTGGTTCCACCGCGCAGCTGCAGAGGGCATTGGCGGTAATTCGCGAAGTGGATGGGGTGCTGGAGGCGCGCCGGCAGTGACAGTGGAAAATAAGCGAAAAACAAGTGTGAATGAAAATGAACGGATTTCGTGAAATGAGTTCTGGCGAAAACAAAAATTTGCCGTTATAATTTCGCTTCTTTAGGCGCGTAGCTCAGCTGGTTAGAGCACTACCTTGACATGGTAGGGGTCGTTGGTTCGAGTCCAATCGTGCCTACCAGGATTCTGCTTAAAATTCAGTGGCTTAGAACGATCGGTCACTGAAATGGGCAAATTTGGGGCAAATTTGAAGTGGCATCATCAAAATGGAAGCGCTGTTTGGCTTCCATTTTTGCTTTTTGTCGGTCGCGGTCGCGGTGGCGCTCCATTTCGAACAAAACTCAGACAGCATCCTGCCTGACTTATGCCCCATGTACCGATGCCAAAGTGCACTAAACGGCGGCAACGGGCAACGTTACAGTTGCCCTTCGATCTCAAACCAGCCACTACCGGACATTCTTGTTCCGTATTGAAAGCCGCCATTCAGGCGGCAAAGCGCCCGGTTGCCGGTAGCCGGGCGTTAAAACCTCCGCTTTCGGGAAAGCCGTAAAACCGGATCGCGTCGCTTTCAGGTTTGGCTCCAGGGCGGTTCCTACCCGATATCACGCCGCTGCCTCTGATCTTTCATGTTTTCGGGTCATGGTTACCATAGCGACGCCGCCGCAAGTAATTGCAATTCCACCGAGACTTAGCCATGTGGGTACAACGTTAAAGATTGCCCATTCCAACAACACTGCTACGATAGGGGTCAAGAAAAACAGGCTCGTTACTTTCGTCGCATTCCCCCGCCGCATCAGTGTATGAAGCGCATTCATTGCAAGGATTGACGCAAATACGACCAAAAACACGATTGAAAAAATCAATGTCCAGTTCCATTGGACGACGAACCCTTCCACGGCCACCGCAAGTGGCGCCAGCACGATCAGCGATACGGCAAACTGAATAAAGGCCGAACTGCGCAGATCCACGTGCTTGCAGAAAACCCGTTGGTACAAGGTACCGCTGGTGATCGCGGCGAGCGACAAGGCAACGGCAACGAAACTGGCAAGCGCGGTAGCTTCGACGTTGATCTTATGCCAGACGACTAAACTTACGCCTATCAGCCCGACCAGTATGCCCAGCCATTGAGGCCCGGTTAGTTTCTCGCCCATCATTTGAGAGGCGATTATCGCCGTCAATAGCGGCTGCGTGGCCAACAGCAATGCCGTAATGCCAGCCGACATGCCGAGATACTGTGCGTAATGGCTTCCGCCGAGATTGATTGCATGCACTAATACGCCGGCAACACAAACGTGAAAGAATTCGCGCTTACCGGTCGGCCAACGAGGATGTGAAAAAAGTAGCCATGGGACGAGACACAAAACACCGAACGCATACCGAAGCGTCAGGAATGTGAACGGCGCGGCATAGTGTATGCCTGCTTTGGTGGCAAGGTATCCAGATCCCCAGACGAGGACGAAGAACCATGCTAACAGCGTGTCGAATCGGTCTTTGGGCAGCATACGGGCAGCGGAGTAGGGTAAGGCTGAATCATAGCGTTGTTTCATTCGAGCTTAATCCATATCAATTCATGCGGCTGGCGCCGCTTTCAATGGTGCGTTTGGCCGTTAAGCTAAACAGTGGTCTTTAAAGCTTAAGATAAAATCGGCCCAGGCCTGAATGCGGCGCCTGGGCTGCAAGGGCGACTGCAAATTTTTCGTGGGCAAATCCGCGGCATTGCTTTACGCCGCAACTTGCTGGAAGCAGCCAGATTCCTGTTCGATGTCAGACGTAGCCTGTGCGCGATGCGCGGGCTTTCAGGAGCATGACCGATGCCGATCCGTTACGCGTTCTTCGCCTTCAGCGCGCGCGCCATCCTGGCGCCGGTGCTGGCACTTTTCCTTGGCGCGGCCAGCTGCGCATCGCTCCCCGACGGCCCCCGGTACAAGGGTGAACTGAGGGGAGACGGCAAGGGCGGCGTTGTCGTGATTCCGCCCGCCGCGCCTGATGAACGGCGCGATGCAACGGACATGCAGGAAGCCGGGCGCGCCAGTCAGCCCGACCATCGGAAGACCGCAGCGCAGCATCCGCCGGAAGCCGGCCCGACCACCCTGAAGGTCGGGCCCAACCGCGCAATCCGTACGATTGCGCAGGCCGCAAAGACCGCGCGCAGCGGCGACACGATACTGATCGAGCCGGGCGTGTATGCCGGCGACGTCGCCGTCTTCACGCAAGAAAGGCTTACCATACGCGCCGTCGGCGGCCGGGCGCGCCTCGAGGCCAATGGCGCGCATGCCGAAGGCAAGGCGATCTGGGTGGTCCGCGGCGGCGATATCCTCGTCGAGAATATCGAGTTCATCGGTGCCCGGGTGCCGGACCGGAATGGCGCCGGCATACGGTTTGAAAAGGGCCGCCTGGTACTGCGTAACTGCTTGTTCAGCGACAATGAGAACGGCATACTGACTGGCACCGGCGGCAGCGCGCTTGAAATTGAAAACTCCGAGTTCAGCAATAACGGCACGCGCGCCGGCAATGGCCACCAGCTGTATGTGGGCGCAATTCCCAGGCTGAGGGTGACCGGCAGCTATTTTCACAATGCCGTCGGCGGCCATCTGCTGAAGAGCCGCGCCGCGCAGAACATTGTCATGTATAACCGGCTGACCGACGAAGCCGGCGGGCATGCCAGCTATGAGCTGGAATTCCCCAATGGCGGCGTGGCCTACGTCGTGGGAAATATCATTCAGCAGGGCCCCACTACCGAGAATTCGTCCATCATTTCGGTTGGCGCCGAGGGCTATCGGTGGCCAAAAAATGAACTCTACCTCGTCAGCAACACGATCGTTGACGACAGGCCGGCAAATGGTATTTTCCTGCGCATTCAGCCCGGCATGCAGAGGCTTAAAATTATGAACAACTTGCTGGTCGGCGACCGCAAGCATGACATCGGCCTCTTTTCCGCAGACCAGTCCACGGCCGGCGCAGAGGGCAAACCCGTCCCGGCATCGACCCTTCGCACGCGCCTGGGGAATGACTTGGCCAACGGCGAAGCCAGCAATAATTTCACCGTTGGCCACGATGGCTTTGAGCAGTCGGCCCGCTACGACTACCGACTGCGTCAGCGTTCCCGCATGGCCGGCAAATACAAATCGCCTGGCACCGCGAACGACATCGATCTCGCGCCACATGCCGAATATGTCCATCCGGCGCAGACCAGGCGCCTGACCGCGCCGCCCACCGTGCCTGGCGCAATGCAATCGAAGGCTTACTGAACACGCTCCGGTGCGGGTCCTGGTGCGGATTCCGATGTAACCGGGACCGTGCTGCTAATCGAGATGGCGAGTCCATTCCTGATTTTTCTAGAATAGCTCGTGTTGGGGGCCGCTGCGCCGGCGGAGGTTGATTGCGTCAATCGACATTTGGCGCGCGCCTGGCAGTACGGTCACTGCATCCCCCCGGATCATCGAACCGGGCTGTAACACTCTCATGTAAAAGCCGGTTGCGCCACTCTGCGCCATTAGTTTTACCGCATGCGCGAAGCCCATCTTTACGCCGAACTTGAAACAGGGTGTACGCGGCTCGGTCACTTCGAGTACGGTGTCGCCGATTAATAACCGGTCGCCGACCCAGATATCTTTTTCAAGCAATCCGGTCAAGGTGAGGTTTTCTCCCATTGAGCCTGGTGGCAGAGGATCATGGCGCCTCAGCGTTTTCAGGCGATGGGCGGTCCAGAATGAATAGTGTTCCAGTGGGTAGGCATATACCGCCTTGTCGAGTCCGCCATGCAGGCGGGCGTCGGCTTGCTCATCGCCGGCGATGCCGATTTGCCTGATCATGACCGGGCTGCTCACCGGATGCTTGTGGATGCCAGTCGGGATTGGTTGTGCATGGCCGGATTGTTCCGGAAACAAGTTGCTTACCGTGCCGATTTTA
>JAQGMO010000302.1 GCA_028292315.1 Herminiimonas sp.
ACGATCAAGAAGCGCAAACAAAACGGGAGAAACAGGCATGAGAACGGACCGTCCGGAAGGCAAGACCGACGACAAGGTCGGCTTTGGCAGCGACATTGCGGCGCAGATGCTGCGGCGGTTCGGTTTCAAATATGTGAGACTCAATCCCGGCGCGAGTTATCGCGGCCTGCACGATTCCCTGGTCAATCACCTCGGCAACGCCAACCCCGGCATGCTGCTGTGCCTGCATGAAGACCATGCCGTCGGCATCGCGCACGGCTACGCCAAGGCGACCGGCGAGCCGATGGCCTGCGTCCTCCATTCCAACGTCGGCCTCCTGCACGGCATGATGGGCCTCTACAATGCCTGGTGCGACCGCGCGCCGATCTTCGTTCTGGGCGCCACCGGCCCCGTCGACGCCTCGCAGCGCCGCCCGTGGATCGACTGGATCCACACCTCCGCCGACCAGGCGAGCCTGATCCGCGACTTCATCAAGTGGGATAACCAGCCGTCCTCCGCCGACGCGCTGGTCGAGGCCATGGCCCGCGCCAACATCATGACGCGCAGCGAGCCCAAGGCGCCCGTCTACATCTGTCTCGACGCCGGCCTGCAGGAGCAGGCGCTCACCAAGCCGGTGGCGATTCCGGACCCGGCGCGCTACGCCCCCGCCCCCGAACCGAGCGCTTCGGCCGGCCAGGTGGCCCAGGTGGCTGAGCTGCTCGCGACTGCGCGCAAACCGCTGATCCTGATGGGCCGCGTCTCGCGCAACCAGGACGACTGGGAGCGCCGCGTGCAACTTGCCGAAATGCTCGGCGCCTCGGTGCTGACCTCCGTGCGCGAGCGCTCCGCCTTCCCAACCGATCATCCCCTGCATGCCGCAACGCCGTTCTTCTGGCTGTCGAAACGGGCGAAGGAAGTCGTTGCCGAAGCCGATTGCATCCTGAGCCTCGACTGGCCCGACCTGAACGGCACATTGCAACAGACCACGCGCAACACGGCGGCGGTCGGCGCGAAGATTGCCCATGTGTCGCTCGACAGCCTTTTGCACAATGGCTGGAGCATGGATTATTTCGGTTTGCCGCCGCTTGACGCTTCCGTTCTTTCCGGCGCCGACACCTTCGTCGGGCAACTGCTGCCGGCCTTGAAAGAGCGCCTCGGTGACGCCGGCAAGTGGGACGGGACCAGCCGTAATGTCGCGCCGCAGCCGGAATACAGCGAAGACGCCGCAAAAGAGATCGCCCCGCGCGACATCGAAGTGGCGCTGGAAAAAGCGCGCGGCGCAAGAAAGCTGGCGCTGGCGCATGTGACCATCGGTTGGGCCGGCGACGCCTACCATTTCCGCGATGCGCTGGACTTTCTCGGTCATGACGGCGGGGCGGGACTGGCTGCCGGCCCCGGCCTTACCGTCGGCGCGGCGCTTGCGCTGAAGGATAGCGGCCGCCTGGTGGTTTCCGTCCTTGGCGACGGTGATTTCATCCAGGGTGCGACCGCATTGTGGACTGCCGCGCACTACCGGCTTCCGGCGTTGTTCATCGTTTCCAACAACCGCTCGAATTTCAATGATGAAATACATCAGGAAGCGGTAGCAAAAATGCGTGAGCGGCCGGTAGAGAACCGCTGGATCGGCCAGCGAATTGACGAACCGGCTGTCGATATCGCCGGTCTCGCCCGTGCTCAGGGCGTCGAAGCCGAGGGTCCGGTAAAAACAGTCGCCGAGCTCGAAGCGGCGATCGAGAGAGGCCTGGCCGCGGTTGCCGCGGGCAAGCCTTACGTGATCGATGCGCACGTCAAACCGGGGTATGCGAACCCGCCGCTGTCGCGCGGTGGCTAGCCCGGGCTAGCCGACGAAAGCGCTGCACACCGGCCGGGCAATGGCGGCCCGGCAGCGATCAAGCCAATTTAAAAATAAAGAATGGCGGAGACAAAATGAGACAAAGTCGAAATACGAGGAGGCGCCGGCTCGTTTGTGCGGCGGCATTGCTGGCCGGCGGGCTGGGATCGGTCGCCTTGCCGGGCATCGCGCAAACAGCCGGGAATTTTCCCGAACGGCCGGTGAAGCTGGTGGTTCCGTACGCCCCGGGTGGCGCGGTCGATATTACCGCGCGTATCCTGGGAAATGAATTGACCAAGTTGTGGGGCCACCAGGTCCTGGTCGAGAATAAGCCGGGCGCCGCCGGCATGATCGCGGCCAGTTCGGTCGCCAAAGCCGCACCCGACGGCTATACCCTTTTCATCACCGATGACGGTGTGCTGGTAAGCATGCCGTTCTTTCAAAAGAACATGCCCTACGATACATTGACCGATCTGGTCCCGGTCGGCATCGTGGGCATGTTTCCATACATGCTGGTGGCAAGCTCGGCGCTCAAGGTCAAATCGCTTTCTGAACTGGTGGCCACGGCGAAAACGCGGCCGGGCGGCATCGATTACGCGACCAACGGCGTCGGCAGCACCCACCACCTGGTTTGGGAGCGATTCCAGCGCGCAGCGGGCATCACGCTCAACCATATTCCATACAAGAGCGCAGCGCCGGCGCTGCAGGACGTCATGGCCGGCCGCGTGTCGCTGATGATCGTCGCCGTGTCGACTGCGCTGCCTTACATCAAGGATGGCAGGCTGGTGTCGCTCGCCATGGGCAGTCTGGAGCGTTCCCCGATCATGCCGGACGTGCCGACCGTAGCCGAATCCGGCTTTCCGGGATTCGAGGCGATCGCCTGGAAAGGCGTGCTGGCGCCGAAGGGCATTCCGCCGGCGCTGCTTGAAAAAATAAGCAGTGATTTGCAAAAAGTCACGCAGCTGCCGGCTTATCGAGACGCCTTGGCCCAGCGCGGCACAGAGAGCCGCACCAGCACCGCGCAGGCAATGAGTCAGCGCATGCTTGGCGAATATGAACGCACCCGTGCGCAAATCAAGAGTTTGAACATCAAGGAAGACTGATGCGGTGGCGAATCGGCGCCGTGTGCAATGTGTGCAATAGTCAGTGAATTTTGCTCTCCAATTTTGAGGTACAGCCATGAATAAATACCTTCGTGCCGGCGCAGGGCTGTTTTTCGCTCTGGCAGCATGCGTCGCTTCAGCGCAAAGCTATCCTAACAAGCTGGTGAAAATCATCGTACCGTATGGACCGGCCGGCATTAGCGATATCGCCGCGCGTACTCTCGGCACCAAGCTTTCGGCCATGTGGAAACAGCCGGTGGTGGTGGAAAATCGTGTCGGCGGCGCCGGCGTGATCGGGGCCAATGCGGTCGCCAAGGCTGCGCCCGACGGCTACACGCTGCTGATCGGGACGGTGGCCGAGTTCACGGTCACCCAGCATCTCGGCAAGCAACCGTTCAATCCGGTGCGTGACTTCATACCCGTTATCCTGCTCACCGATACACCGCTGATGCTGGTGGCGAACGCGGGCGCGCCGTTCAATAATGTGCGCGAAATGGTCGCCTACTCCAAATCGCAGTCTGGCGGATTGTCGTTCGCCTCCCCCGGCATTGGCACGCTCAATCACTTGGCAGGCGAGCGCTTCGCTTTCGAAACCGGCGCCAAGCTGACCCACATTCCCTATAAAGGCGGCGCACAGGCGGCGCTTGCGGTAGTGAGCGGTGAAGTGCCGGTGGGCGTGGCGGGTGCAACCGTGGTCATGGCACACATCGATGCCGGCAAGCTCAAACCGATCGGCGTGGCGTCGCAACAGCGCCTCAAGTCGCGCCCGGAATGGCCGACGCTGGCGGAGGCCGGCATCGCCGATTTCGTGTCGTCCAACTGGGTGGCGATGGCAGCGCCCACCGGCACGCCGCCGGAAATCATTGCCAAGCTCAACGCCGACGTGAATACGGTGCTGAAGATGGATGACGTGCGCGAACAGCTCGCGAAGATTGGCGCCGAGCCGGTAGGCTCAACGCCCGACGTGCTGGCCGCCAGGATTCGCGTGGACTCGGAACGGTATGGAAAGATCATCGACCATATCAAGCTGAAGATCGATTAGGCATGGGGGGCTGATGCCTCCTATTGCGATGTTCCGCGCCAATCCGCAGTGCACCACAAACGCGTTGGACCAGAGATCGGAGACCCGAATGCCTATGCAGCAAACGAATGCCGCGCCGCCAAAAAGATTCAAAATGACCGTGGACGGCAAATCACCGGTTGCATCGGACAAGCGCACGGATAGGCGCACCGAAAACCGCGCGCCTAAAAGCTGGATGCGCCTGTTGCCATGGCTGCTGACGCTGTGCGTTGCGGCTTCCGGCGCTTATGCGCAGAGCTGGCCGGCCAAGCCTATCCGCATCGTGGTGCCGTCGGCACCGGGCGGGCTGGCAGACAACACGACGCGTGTGATCGCCGAGCGCCTCGCCGCACGCCTGGGCCAACCGGTCGTGGTGGAAAACCGGCCTGGCGCGCACGGCAACATCGGCACGGCTGAAGTCGCGCAAAGCGCGCCCGACGGCCATACGCTGCTGCTTGCCCTGGAAGGCAATCTGGTGATAAACCCGCACTTGTACCCGAAGCCGGGCTTCGACACGCTGCGCGATTTCGCCCCGATCACCAAGCTCGGCGAAGCCGGCATCATCATGGTTGCCCATCCTTCGCTGCCGGCCAAGGACTTGCGCGAAGTAATCGCCCTCGCGAAGGCAAAACCCGGTTCGCTAAGCTACGGCACCTCCGGAACCGGCAGCGGCGCACATCTTGCATGCGAGCTGCTCAGCCAACGCGCAGGTATCGAACTGCTGCACGTGCCATACAAGGGCGGCGGCCAGGCGATGACTGACCTGGTGGGCGGCCAGATTCCGCTCGGATGTACGGCTATCGCGACTGCCCAGCAGTTCGTGAAAAGCGGCAGGCTGAAAGGCATTGCGGTTTCGAGCGCGATGCGTTCGCCCGCGCTGCCCGACGTGCCCACTTTCGCCGAGAGCGACTTGCCCGGTTTTGTCGTCAATTCATGGGTGGGCGTGCTGGCGCCCGCAAAAACGCCGCGGCCCATCATCGAGCGACTGCAAAAGGAAATCAACGCGGTACTGAATATTCCCGAAGTCAAGGAGCGCTATAAGGTGCTCGGCATCGAGACGGTCGGCAATGCGCCGGAGGAATACGCGGCGCAGATCCGCACCGATCTTGCGCGCTGGGAGATTGTCATCAGGAAGGCAAGAATCAAGGTCGAATAACCAGGAATAGTCAGGGATAACCAGGAGCATTGCACATGCAAATTGTACATAGCGCTGAGAAGCCGATGGTGGAGCGCAAGGACACCCAGCGGGAAGGACGTTTTATCGAAAAAACGTTTCTGAAGGGAGAGCGTGGCACGAAGGATAATTTCAAGTTTTACATGGTCGAGCAGTTTGGCGACTTTTATTCGCCGCGCCACAAACACAATTTCGACCAGATACGGGTTCAGCTCGAAGGCACGACCAGCTACCACAAAGACGGCACAATGACTCCGGGGGTGGTCGGTTACTTCCCGGAAGGGACGCCGTACGGACCGACCACGATTACCACGGATCGGTCGCTCATCATTATTCTCCAGGTCGGCGGTCCGAGCGGTTCCGGCTATCCCAGCGCCGAAGAACGGGATGCGGCGGTGGTCGCGTTGAAAAAGACCGGCGAGTTCCACAAGGGCGTATACACTTCGCACACCGGTGAAGGGCGCAAGAACCAGGATGCGTTTGAAGCTTGCTGGGAATATATCAACAAGACCAGCCTTGTTTACCCAAAGGAGCGTTTTCAAGGCGCGGTGTTCACGGACCCAGCGGCGTTTACCTGGCGACCGATAGCCTCGTCGGAAGGCGTATTCGAGAAACCGCTGGGATCCTACGATCTCGGGCTGGCAATGCGTTGCATACGGGTCGACCGCGCATCCACTTTCACCGCTACCGGGCGGCAGATACTTTATGTACTCAGTGGGAGCGGCCGCTCAGTGGACGAAAGCTGGACGGCAGGCGACGTTATCTACCTCGACCATGGCGAAACCGGTTCACTGGAAGCGTCGGACGACGCCGAGCTATTCGCGATATCTATGCCGCTGATTACGGCGTAAGGCGTTTATGTAGAAACCGCGCAGGGCGCACAGACGTTTCGCAATCGGGCGGCAAGCCGCCCGAGTCCCCTGCCGCATTCCGCAAGCCGCCATGCGCCCGGCATGGTCGCCCAGCCTGGTTCCTGAAATTACTCAGGCGGCTACAGCGCTCTTGCGGCGCTGCGACGCGAGGTGGACCGCCTTGAGGATTTCCGGATAAGCGGCACAGCGGCACAGATTCCCGGACAGGAAGCTGCGTATCTGTTCATCATCCGGATCCGGATGACGATCGAGCAGCTGCTTCGTCATCAACACAAACCCCGGCGTGCAAAATCCGCACTGGAAAGCGCCGCTTTCGATGAATGCCTGCTGGATCGGATCGAGCTGGCCCGACTGGTCGAGACCCTCGACCGTGCAGACGTTTTTGCCGTCGACCATGGCGGCGAGCTGCAGGCAGCCCGAAACTGCCACGCCATCGACCAGCACGGTACAACAGCCGCACAGTCCCTGGCCGCAGCTTTCGCGCGCACCGCACAGGTCGAATTTATTGAGCAATTCAACGACGTTCTGATGGTTGCCGATATCGGCCGCCACCGGTTCGCCATTCAGGCTGAAATTGATTTTCCGCGTTGTTACAGTCATTTCAAAAATCCTCGAGCGGGTTGTTTTGTTGGGCGCGCAGTGCGCGATAGATACCCTCGGGCGTCATCGGCAACTCGGTCAGGCGCACGCCGATCGCATCATGAATGGCATTGGCGATCGCCGGCGATACGCCGAAGGTCGCGCTTTCGCCTACGCCTTTGGCGCCGAACGGCGCGCCGGGCTGATAGGAATCCACCATTTCATTTTCAAAAGCCAGCGGAATGTCATGGAATCCCGGAATCTTGTAGTCCGCGAACGACGCATTGGTCACCTGGCCGGCATCCAGTTCCATCTTTTCATACAGCGTAAAGCCGAGCTGCATGATGGCCGCCCCCGATAACTGGGTTTCAACGATGCCGGGATTCAACGGATTTCCGCAATCGACCACGTTGATCATGCGATCGATTTTGACATGCCCGGTTTCGGTATCGACTTCCAGCTCGACGCCGGTTGCGCCGACCATCCAGAAAGGCGTGACATTTTTCGACGAGCCGTCTTTTTTGTCGGGCGGGGTATAGGAAGGAATGAAGCTGCCGAACCCGACCACCGTGCCGGCCTGCATGCCATAGCGCTTGATAAAGATCTCACGCGCCGGGCCGTCGAAGTCATCCGGCAAACCGGCTTCCTTCGCCAGTGCTCTGAGCCTGGCCCTGGCGTCTTCGGCCGCAAGGCGCACCGCGTTGCCCATGTGGTAGGTCGAACGCGAACCCAGCGTCGCCATGTCGTAAGGCGTCACATCGGTGTCGGGATTCATCACCCGCACTTGCTCGGTCGGAATCTCCATGATCTCGGCAACGATCTGCGCCATCGCGGTATCCGAACCCTGCCCCATGTCGACCGTGCTCATCGACAGGATGCAGCTGCCGTCGGCCGCCACCGTCACCAGCGCGGTCGAGGTGGTCGGCGCGACCACGGCCTTGAAGCCGATCGCAATGCCGCGCCCGCGCCGGATCGTGCCGGTTCCGCGTTCGAACGGCTGGTCCCAGTTCATCCGTGCCGCGGTGCGCTCGAGCACCAGCTCGATCTCGGCGCCGCGCATGAGGGTGCCGGTGGCCTGCGGCCGGCCTTCCTTCAGGATGTTCATGCGGCGCATTTCGAGCGGATCGATGCCGAGCTCGCGCGCGATGATGTCGGTGTGGCTTTCATATGCCCAAACCAGCTGCGGAATGCCGAAGCCGCGCAAGGCCCCCGCCGGCGGCCGGTTGGTATAGAGCGCGTAGGATTCGATATCGACATTCTCGATATCGTACGGACCGGCCGCCGTGAAGCCCGATTTCTGCGTGACGCGCGGACCGATGTCGGCATAGGCGCCGCCGTTCCAATATACGTCGCAGCGGCGCGCGACGATGCGGCCATCCCTGGTCACGCCGCTCTTGATGCGAAACGTGGTCGGATGCTTGGTAATCGTGTAAAACTGCTCTTCCATGGTCAGTGAAATCTTGACCGGCCGCCGCACCATCAGGGCCAGCACCGCCACCAGCGCTTCCAGCTTGATGTAGAGCTTGGCGCCGAAGCCGCCGCCCAGGTGCGCTACCTTGACCCGCACCTGGTTTTCCTGCCAGCCGAGCAGCCGCGCAATTTCCAGGCGCACGAACGATGGGCTCTGCGATGCGGTGTGGATCGTGATGCGCTGGTTGCCGGGTTCGGCCGCCGACACCATCGGCTCCAGCGGCGTATGCATGACCTGCTGCGTCTTGAACGTGTGCTCGAATACATGGTCCGCTTCCGCGAAGGCCTTGCCGGCGTCGCCATGCTTGAGGTGGTAATCGAGCGCGATATTGGTGTCCTTGCGGCCGACCAGGTGCTTCAGGTCGGGGAAGGTGCCCGACGGTTTCAGCACCTCGTGCACCACCGCGTCCGAGGTCATCGCTTCTACTTCGTCGAAGACGGCCGGCAATTCATCGTATTCGGCCTCGATCAGCTGAACCGCTCTTTCAGCCACGTGCGGATCGGTTGCCAGGACCACCGCGACCGCTTCGCCGACATAGCGGACTTTTTCCAGCGCCAGCACCGGCTGGTCCAGGAAAGCAGGTCCGAAATACGGTTCCGGCACCAGGGCGAGAACGTCCTGCCCGGTAAATACGCTATGCACGCCTTCCAAGGCGCGCGCCGCCGAGACATCGATGGAACGGATACGGCCGTGGGCGACGGTGCTGCGGAATATTTTTCCGTACAACATGCCGGGCAACTTCAAATGGTGAATATATTCGGCGCGGCCGGTTACCTTCGCCTGCGCTTCCAGGCGCGGCATCGATCGGCCGACCTGCGTAGTTTGCTTTGTCTTGGTATCCATCAGTGCCCCACTCCGTGTAATGCGGCCCGGATCGCCCGGCCGACATAAACCCTTACCAGCTGCTGCTTGTAGGCTGCCGAGCCCCGCGCGTCCGACATCGGTGACACTTCCGCCGCGGCGGCTTCGCATGCCTGAGCGATTAACGCCGCATCCGGCTTCTTGCCATTCAATACCGTTTCCACACCGACCAGCCGGGTCGGCACCTCGGTGACCGCGCCGACCACAATGCGCGCATCGCTGATGCCATTTTCCCCGCCGCCCAGATTGACGGCGACGCCGAGCGCCGGCCAATCGTCGGCCGAGCGGGTCGTGCACTTCAGGTAGGCTGTCAGGCGGCCGGCCAGCGAGGGAATCCGCACTTCGCGAATGATCTCATTGTGCGCCAGCACGGTCTCGTAATAGCCGACATACAAATCGATGACCGCGACCGTACGTTCGCCGGCGGGCCCGACGACGACCGCTTCCGCGCCCAGCGCGGACAAAAGCGGCGGCATGTCCATGTGCGGATCGCCATGCGCCAGCGCGCCGCCGATGCAGGCCTGATTACGAACCCGGACATTTGCCAGGCGGCGCATTGCAGCGACGATGACGGGGGCGCGTTCCTTCACCAGCGGCGAACATTCGATCGCCGCCAGCGGCGTCATGGCGCCGACGCGGATGCCGCCTTCGGGCGTGGCATCGATACTGCTGAAGCCCTCCAGCTGGCGCAGGCTGACAAGGCGGGTCGGCTGAAACACGCCGCTTTTCATCATCAGCATCAAGGCGCTGCCGCCGGCGATCGGGCGTGTCCCGGGATCGTCCGCCGCGAGAAAGGCAAGCGCCTCCGCGGTGGTGCGTGGTTCCACTATCTCAAAAGGGTTCATGGGATTCTCTTTATGGATTGACAGGTTCGAAGGCGGCCTTCAGGTTCGCCGCAAACTGGCGCTCCAGCTCTTTCGCCTTGGAGCGCAACACAGGCTGCCCGATACTGCCCAGTTTGCCGGTCAGCGCGACCTCGATTGAATAGGCGACGGTGGTTTCGCCATCGGCTTCGCTCAGGGTCGCGGTCGAAGTCGAGGTCAGGCGGCCGACCACACCCATCGGCGTGCCTTCGGATTTGGCGACGATGCGATGCGGCGCTTCGCTTTCAGCGATCTCGACCGAGATATTGAATTTGAAACGGATATACGCGACCCGGGTTTCCAGCACGGCGGTGAAATGGGTCGGATCGATTTCCTGCAGGTCGCCCACACCTTCGATGCAGGATGCGAAAAAACGCGGATTGCTCAGTTTTTCAAAAACTGCCGGACGCGGCGCCTTTACTACAATTTGACCATCAAAATTCATCGTGTTTCCCGTGTTAAAAGCTGTTTCAAACCGTCGGCGACGACATCCGGATGTTCGAGCGGCGTCAGGTGCCGCGCATTCCCGATAATGCTCAGGCTAGCGCCCGCAATGCCCTGATGCAGGACTTCGGCCATCGCAACCGGGGTGGCGTAATCTTCCTCGCCGACCATGACCGCTGCTGGCAGGCTCATGCCCGCCAGCGCCGGCCGCAAGTCGGTGGCGCCCAGCATGTGGCAAGTGGCGGCAAAGGCATTGATGTCGTTCTTGAGGAAGAAATCGACGCAGGCATCGACCACTTCCGGATGCTGCTCGCGGAAATTGTCGGTGAACCAGCGCGTTTTCTGAAACCCGACCAGCGCCTGCAAGCCTTCCTGCTTCGCCTTTTCGGCACGCTCGGCCCAATTTTTCGGCGCCTCGGCGCCATACCATGCGGTCGTGTCGATCAGGCCGAGCGCGTCGGTACGCCCGGCATAAGCGGCTGCGAAGGCCAGCGCGACGGTGCCGCCCATCGAGGCGCCGGCAACCGCTGCCGTTTTCCAGCCGACATGGTCGAGCAGGTCGGCCAGATCATCGGCGAACAGCCTGATATCGTAGGGGCCGGCGGGCTTGCCGGATTCGCCGTGGCCGCGGCAATCATATGTAAGGATGTCGAAGTCCTGGGCCAGCCGCTCCGCGACCGGGGTCCAGAACGCGCCCGTCATCGCGAGCGAGTGCACCAGCACCAGGCGTGCGCGGGCTGCGCCGCCGCTGCGCAGCGTATAGGCCAGGCGTGTTCCATCTCTTGTTGTTGCGCTGTCGGTAGATACCATCGTAGGCATGCGTGAATTCCAGTGTGAGGGGTGAGCGGCTGTCGTGACTTTCCGTCTAAACAGCCAGTGACATGGGTTGATCCCACAATCACGAGCATCAGCAAAATTTCAGGCTGCAGATTACTGCGGTCGATTCATGCCAGCAAACGATGATATTTCATAGGAAATATGAAAAGTTTTCATTTGAGACCGGAAGCACATGGTTTTTCGACGGCCTGATAAGATTTTTTCATGCGCGACATGAAAAACCATCGCTCGCAAGCCCGTACGGCGTGGGTTAGTCTTCATACTAAGCCGCCATGCGTGCGGCGATGCGGGAACGACGATGCGGCGCCGGAACCGACCGGTATGCCAAGCGCACCGACTCTGTGCCCGCGTCGATTCATGGTGAATCTCAATATCATCAGATAAAGAGACAGGATGCCTGGATGGATATGAAAAGTAACGACACTGCCCGACCGGAACAATTCAAGATGCTTATCGGCGGCAAATGGGTGGAAGCGTCGAACGGCCGCACGCTGGGGAGAGGTTCTCCCAAGCGACAAACCGAATTTCATTACCAACGATATGACCATCGCGCAGGACGAAGTGTTCGGGCCGGTGCTGTTCGCGATCACTTTCGACACCGAAGAAGAAGCGATCCGGCTGGCGAATGACACCCGCTACGGTCTGGCGGCAGGCATCTGGCCCCTGAATCTGCAGCGCGCGTATCGGGTTGCCGCCAAGGTGCGGGCCGGCTCGGTGTGGGTCAATGCCTACCGGACGTTCGGCCCCTATGCGCCGTTCGGCGGATTCTAGCATAG
>JAQGMO010000331.1 GCA_028292315.1 Herminiimonas sp.
TGCGCCCGGCGCCGCCCCTGCTGCAGATGCTGCTCCTGTCGCGGGTGGCGTGCCGGCCGCGGCCGGCGTCGTCGCGGCAGGCGCTGCTGCCGGCACCGCGGGTCCTGCCGCCGGCATGCTCGCAGCCGCTGCCGTGGAACCGGTCTTTTTAAACCGGGCAGCCACTTTGTCCTGCGCCACGCAAAGCTGGTAAGAGGCTACCTTGTCGCTCCAGGCAGCCTTCGCCCTGGCTTCCTCGGCCTTGGCTTTCGCTTCCTCGCTCGGCGGCGGCAATTTCGCGCCTGCCATACCGGCCATCATGATGCCCATCATCGCAAGCAATAACTTATTCATGCATCGCCCCCTCTTAAAGCCCTGGTCTTGAGCGGCTCGCCTATCCTGGCCGCGCCTTCTTCGCTGCGCACGCGCGCCACCTTGCCGCTCCGGATGTCATCGTACCAGAGATCATGGTGTTCCCGCGCCCAGGTATCGTCGACATAACCGGTGCGCATTGCCTGGTAAGCGCCTTCCATGCCGACCGTGCCGATATAAATATGCGCAAGAGACATGGCGGCAATCAGTACCGCTCCCACGATATGTATGATGCTGGCAAGCTGCATGTTGCCGCGCGTGTATTCGATATTGGGAAGCAGCATGTCGAGCACCAGGCCGGAAGCGCTGACGATCATGCCGAGCACGACGACGCCGCCCCAGAACCACAGTTTTTCTCCGGCGTTGAAACGGCCAGCGCTCACATGCCCCTTGCCGATTGCGCCGCCCGCCCTGAGCAGCCATTTCAGATCGGATTTTCCGGGGAAATTATCCTTCACGTAAATCACGAAAAACACCAGCAGCGACACCGCGAAAACCGGGCCTACGAAATTATGGATATTCTTGCATAGCCAGGCCAGCCAGCCAAACAGGGTATGCCCGAAGACCGGCATTAGCACGTACTTCCCAAACAGCATGATCAGCCCGGAAATCGCCAGCAGGACAAAGCTGATCGCCACCGTCCAATGCGCCAGCCGCTCGAGTGAAGTGAAGCGTTCGATCAGCCTGCCGGTACGCCCTTCCTTCAGCTTTATCGGGCCGACGATGAAATACATGGCCGCAATCCCGAGCACCGCGATGATCAGCAACCAGCCGCCCAGGGTAGTGAGCGGACCATTGCGGTATTGGCGCCAGGCTTCCCCGGCGGTAGTCGGCCGCGACTGCCCCAGGAACTGCGCTTTTGGTTGAATCAATACGCCGGCCTCCCGGTACGGCAGGCTCGAATAATGTTCCGTCCCTTCCTTGACGCTGCGCCAGGTCGGCGCCAGGTTGCCAGGCTGAACCGCGCTGCGCTCCGCCTGATTTTGATTCAGATACAGTATGTCAGCAGATTGCACGGCCGGAACGCCACCGCCCTGGGCCGGCCCCGCCGTTGCGGGAGGCGCCGCAGCTGCCGGCGTTGCGGCAACGGCCGGAGTTGCCGAAGCCCCCTGCGCCACCTGGGCGGCCTGTGGTTCGGCGGCCGGCTTGATCGTGCCACTGCTTTGCGCCACGGCGGCGCCGCTCGCTCCCGCGGCAAGCGCCAGACCGAAGGCGAGATTGGCGAACCATTTATTCATCATGCGTTTCCTCGCTGACGGTCTCAGTTTACTCTGACGTACTCGTTCTGTGTCTGCGCGCGGGAGCGCAGCTGGTTTTCCCAGGCCGCCTTATCGCCGGGCGCCCAGCCTTTAACCACGTAAGCATTTTGCGCGCCCTGGAATGGCTTGCCGTCCGCCTTGTAGCCGCGCGATGCGGTTTGCTCCTTCTCGCCGCAGGCTGCCAGCAGCAGGACCGGGAACGCAATCAGTGCAAGGCGGATCATGATTTTTTCTCCGCCGGGGCGGTGGCTTTCGGATTCGGCGACTGGCCATAAGCCGTGCCCCAGCCCCACACTTCGCTGCCTTTTCCGCGCCGCATCACTCGAGTGCGGAAGATATCCGCGATCACGTCGCCGTCGCCGCCGAGCAAAGCCTTGGTCGAACACATTTCTGCGCAGGCCGGCAGTTTCCCTTCCGACAGACGGTTACGCCCGTATTTTTCGAATTCGGCTTTCGAGCCATCCGCTTCCGGACCGCCGGCGCAGAATGTGCACTTGTCCATCTTGCCGCGCAGGCCAAAGGCGCCGTTGGATGGAAACTGCGGCGCGCCGAACGGACAGGCGTACGAGCAGTAGCCGCAGCCGATGCAGATATCCTTGTCGTGCAGGACCACGCCTTCATCGGTGCGATAGAAACAATCGACCGGACAGACCGCCATGCAGGGTGCGTCCGAGCAATGCATACAGGCGACCGAGATCGATTTTTCCTGCCCGATGACACCGTCGGCAATCGTAACGACGCGGCGCCGGTTGACGCCCCACGGCACCTCATTCACGTTTTTGCATGCGGTCACGCAGCCGTTGCATTCGATGCAGCGCTCTGCATCGCAGATAAATTTCATTCGTGCCATTTTTTAGTCTCCCATGCGTTCCATGAACGTCAAGCCACGATCTTTTCAATATTGCAGATGGTCGTTTTGGTTTCCTGCATCATCGTCACCGAGTCGTAGCCATAGGTCGTGGCGGTATTGACTGCTTCTCCCCGCACCACCGGCGCTGCGCCCTCCGGGTAATACTCTTTCATGTCTTTGCCCTGCCACCAGCCCGAGAAATGGAACGGGATGAATGCGGTGTCCGGCCCGACACGCGGCGTCACCTGCGCTTTTACCTTCAGACGCGCGCCGGTCGGCGTCGACACGATCACGTATTCGCCATTGCGGATGCCGCGGGCGGCCGCCGCCTGC
>JAQGMO010000338.1 GCA_028292315.1 Herminiimonas sp.
GGCGAGTATTTCCGCCAAGGACGCTGATTTTTTTAAAAAGCTCGCGGCGCAGCAAACGCCAGAATACATGTGGATAGGCTGTTCGGATAGCCGGGTACCCGCGAATGAACTTCTTGGACTGTTGCCAGGCGATGTATTTGTGCATCGGAACGTTGCCAACGTGGTCGTTCATACCGATCTGAATTGTTTATCCGTGCTGCAATTTGCGATCGATGTCTTGCGCGTGAAGCATGTAATTGTATGTGGGCACTATGGTTGCTCGGGCGTGCATGCGGCACTGGTGCGGCGCCGGATCGGACTGGCGGACAACTGGTTGCGCCATGTGCAGGACGTGCATCTGAAGCATGACCGTTACCTTGGCGATGCATTGCCCACCAAGGAAAAAGTCGATCGCCTGTGTGAACTGAACGTGATCGAGCAGGTGGGTAATGTATGCCAGACGACCATCGTGCAGGATGCGTGGGAGCGCGGACAGCCGCTGACCATTCATAGCTGGATTTATGGGCTGCACGATGGATTGTTGCGCGACCTCGGGATGGCAATTAAAGGGGCGGATGAATTGCCGGTCAAGATGCAGGAAATCTTTGCGCGGTATGGGGAGTGATCAAGCCTTATTGATCATATTGTGCCGCTATGAATTTGCGAGGAGTTATTTCGATGAAATCTGCAATAGCGATGGGCGATACAGGAAGCCGTTTGTCGTAAATTCATCATAAAGCGCTGGTTTACCTCGGCAAAATACGCGACCGGCATCCGCAAGCCGACCGTTCGTGATAGAAGCGATCTTGGATCTCAAACCTGTCCGATTAGCCGAGGAAACCATCATGACAATTGCGCCGCATGACAACTCAGCCATTGCGGCCAGGCAGCGGCTGGACCGACTGGAGCAATTTCTCGGCGAGGATCCTGACAATCCGATTTTACGCACCGATGCTTTCGAGGCGGCATTACGATGCGGTGAATGGATGCGCGCGGCAACGCACCTGCAACACGCCCAGGCACAGGGACACGATGAACTTGCCTGGGCATTGCGTGAAGGCGATTTCTGGATGGCTCAGCGGAATTGGGACCGCGCCTACCCGGTTCTCACAGACCTGCTGGCGCGAAGTCCCGTGCCTGCCGGTTTTATGCACACGGTGCTGCATAACCTGGCGTACATCGATTACCGGCGCGAAGAGTATGCCGCCGGCGCACAAAGACTGGCATCGCTCATGGAAGAATCGGAGCCGCCGCCATCGCATGCCGCTTTGCAATTGCTATGGCTGCGCATCCTGCACCGGCTGGGCGACCTGGCACGGGCATGCCGCTGGACTGCCGCGGCTGAAAGCAGCGGTGCGCTGGCGCCGCAAGCCGCCGGTGTCGCCAGCCTGATAGCCGTGGATGCGGCCGATCTGGCTGCGGCGCGGCGCTGGTCGAATATCGCACTCAATGCCAATGCTTTCACTCCACGATCGATCGAAGCGCTGGTGACCCAGGCCACGCTGGCGCTGGCCGTGCAGGATGCCGTCGGCGCGAAGAGCCTGGCCGATGAAGCGCTGCACATTAATCCGGCCGAGGGCAGGGCATGGTCGGTGCGCGCTTATGCCGATTTACTGGTGGGCGATCTTCAGGCCGCGCACAAGCATTTCGAACAAGCCTTGTCGGCCCTGCCCGAACATATCGGCACCTGGCATGGCCAGGGCTGGACGCAGATCATGCGAAACGAACTCGACGCGGCGCAGGCGACGTTCGAAACCGCCCTGGCAATGGACCGGAATTTCGCCGAAAGCCATGGCGGCCTGGCGGTGGTTCTGGCGTTGAAAAAGATGGGCCATGCGGCGCAAGGGCATATCGACCGCGCGTTCGGACTGGACCAGACCAATCTTTCGGGACGCTATGCGCAGGCGATCGTGAATGGCGAGGTGCAGGACGCCGCGGCGCTGCAGCGGTTCGCGCGACGCTTGCTTGCCACGCGCGCGGCGCCCATGGGCGGGCAGATGGCCGACTGGCTGCCGGGCAAGCCGCCATCGGGATCGCAGTACGAACATTGATTTCCCGGACAAGCTATCTTATGACAACTCCCGTCCCAAATGTTTTCGATCAAACCGAATTGATTCAGCTCGCTCTGGACGCCGGCCGCAACAACAATGCCGGCGCCGCTCTGGGCTATCTGAAGGAGGCGGTAGCGCGTTCCGACGCCACGGCCACCGCGCACTACCTGCTGGGCGCGGAGTATGCGCAGATACAGATGATCGACCGCGCCATTTCGCAGATGGAGGCCGCCATTGCGCTCGATCCATCGCTGGAGGCGGCACGTTTTCAGCTTGGCCTGCTCTGGCTGACTTCCGGCGACGGGGTGCATGCCGAGGAAGTCCTGTCCCCCTTGCAGGAACGGCAGGACAATGCGCTGCACCGGTTTGGCGAAGGGCTGATTCACCTGATCCACGACCGGTTCGCGGATTGTGTGCGGTGCCTGCGCGCCGGCATTGAAATGAATACCGATAATGAACCGTTGAATGTCGATATGCGCAGGATTTTGGGCGCGCTTTCCACCGGTTTGAAGAACATGAGTGAATCAGGAGAAGCGCCGCCTGCGCCAGGGGATACGCCATACCAGCACCTGTTTATTTCCGCATACACCAAGAGCGGCGAAGAATGATCGATTCGGTACCGTTATCGGATAAAGGTCGCCATCTTGAATGACGAACGGGAAACGCGGCTGGAAAAGCTTCTGGGTTATCTGAAATCGGACCCGGACAATATAACGCTGCTGTTCGAGGCCTGCGACCTGGCGCTGGAGAGCGGCGGGCATGAACATGCTCGTGCGCTGCTGGTAAAACTCCTGCAGCGCAATCCTGACCATGCAGGCGCAAGCTATCGGATGGCACAGCTGCTATTCCTTGAGCGGCGCTTTGAGGAAAGCCTGGCGTTGACGGGGAAAATTCTTGAAACCGGCGAGCAGCATCCTGCCGTGCGTCATCGGCATGCGCTCTCGCTGGTCCGGCTGAATCGTTTCGAAGAAGCCGCCCTGCGCGGAGAATGGGACCAGGCGAAGACCCTGACCGCGACGGCGCTGCGGCTGCAGCCGCAATCCTATTCCGCACGGTACCTATGAGCATGCTTCTAGCCTTGTCCCGGCTGACTGGGCCGGCGTTACGTTACGTGTTGATCATGCTGCCATGACCCCATTGCCAACCGAACTTGAAGTAGCTGTATTTGCGTTACAGCAAGGGAGCGAGTGTTCTTTTTATATTGGAAAAATGTAGAGCGAACTGGAAGGAGAAAGAGTTACTTTTTTGAATATGGGGTCATGAATATGGGGTCAGGTCTTGCAATTAAACATACTGTGCTGAATTGCAAGACCTGACCCCAACCTCGTTTTTTTTACCTTGCCTACTTGCATCGGCTGTCTCTGTATCCGTACTTCGGTAAGTCGGTCTTCATGACTAACTGAGACGTAGTAGATCGAGTAGATCGCACCATGAGCAGTTGACTGGATAGATTGATGGCCCGAGACCGCTTCACTCAAATTCACAAATGAAAACCCCGGCTCAAGGCCGGGGTGAAATTTCTAGGTCTTACATGAAGGGTCTTAGGCTTGCGCCCATTGGAGCCCATCACCAACCTCAAAATCAAGTCTAAGGATTAGTGCCGAGCTTGTCAACCACCATAATCTGTGGCAGGTACAGCATGTTCTCCGGACGATGCCCGCTGCTCGGTGGCGGTACTGCGGCGTCCGTTCAGGTCTGATGGTTATTTTTCCAACCCGTGTCCTGTTTCGCTGGCACCGCCATAGCCGTTACGTAAAACGGCGCTGTTCATCAAGGGACACTGCTCCTTGAATATGTAATAACAGGCCTGGGCAGCGTGTGATCGAATGCCCTGGTGAATCGACGCTCCATTCAATTTACCTTCGTTTCCCTGCTTTTACGCGCCGCACCTCGCGTACTGCTCAAGAAAATCGCCACATCGCCCTCACAGTTGACTGCGAAGTCCATTGTGCCGGCCCGGCACCGGACTCGGCGTGTATTCGGTGACCCGCGTTTCCTCATCCCGTCCCCGAGCGCATAAAAAAATTTGCTTACCCACCCGCTTCCACTAAACAAAACCCGCAAACCCCGGATGTATTCAGAGATGTGCGACGCGCATCGTGTAACGCGGGCATCGAGCGGCCGGTAATCGGATATTGCTTTGCCTGTTCCATCAATTTCGACTGATCAAGCGAGGCGAATCAGACATGGTGGCTATTGTCAGTGGCGAGGGGCTGGGCATATCCTTATCATCGCTTTCCCTGCTCGGGCAGCACGGCGTCCGCGGCAACGCGGCCGGTATCCGAAACGGCGAATCCGCCTATATCAATATTGCCAACGGCAACCTGGTGTTGCAGGGCCGCGACGAGCATCTCGAGTCGTATGGCCTGTCAGTCGATTTCCTGCGAACTTACAACAGCAGGGGCCAGTACAGCGACGGCGGCGACAACTGGAACCTCGGCGTCAACCGCAAGCGCCTGCAGATTGCCGGCACCCTCGGTGCGCCCGGCAGCACGATCTCGCGCACCGATCAGGATGGCGCCCAGGCCATCTATGGCTATGATCCCGGGCGCGCGACGTATGTCAATCGCGATGGCCCCGCCGGCAACAATACGATCCGCTATGAAAGCGAGACGGAAACCCTGCTATGGACCGATGGCATCGCCGGCAATCACGAACGCTATGAAGCGACCGGCCAGGGCAGGCTGGTCAGCACGATCGACAACGCCGGCAATACGATTACCTACACCTATGGCTCGAACGGTCTCCTGTCGTCCATCGTCGACGCCAGCGGCGAGACCACCGAACTGCGTTACGACGGCAGCAAGCTCACCCAGGTGCGCACGCTTACCGCGTCCGGCGGCGCGGTCACGCGGGTTCGATATGCCCACGATGCGCAGGACCGCCTCGCCAGCGTGATCATCGACCTGAGTCCGACCGACAACAGCATCGAGGACGGCAAAGTCTATCGAACCAGTTACCGATATGACGGCGACAGCAACCGCATTGCGTCGATTACACAGTCTGACGGCAGCACGCAATGGTTCACCTATATACAGGCCGGCGGCAGCTACAAAATTGCCAGCGTCACCGATGGCGCCGGGAAGACGACCCGCTTCGATTACGACACGATGAATTTGCGCACCACGGTCACCGATCCGCTGAATCTCGTGTCAACCTATCGCTATGATGAAAGCGGTCGCCTGATCCAGATGACAGCGCCGCCGGTAGACGGCAAGGCGCAGACCAATACATTCACCTACGGCTACGGCGGGCATGTCACCCGCATCGACACCGGCGCCCAAACGGTCACCATGCAGTACGCATCCAATGGCAATCTGGTTCGCAAGATGGATAGTTCCGGCAATACCGTCTCGCGCACCTATGTCGGGCCCAACCGGCTGCAGACCGAGACGGTCTATGCCACCGCAAGCTCCGGCGATGCGCTGCCCAGCGCACCGCTCACCACGCGCTATGTTTACGATGGTTTCCATTTCTTGCGCTTCGTGATCAGCCCGGAAGGGCGGGTCGCGGAATACCGCTACGATGCCCGCGGGGACAGGACGGCCGAGATACGTTACGGCGCCGACACTTATGTTGGCGGCCTGAGCGCAGGCGATGTGCCGACGCTCGGGGAAATGCAGGCCTGGGCCGAGGCGGCAAATTCCGCATTCACGACGCGTTCGGACCTCGCCTATGACTTTCGCGGCCAGCTGTCGAGCGTGACGGCCTATGCCAGCGTGGATGATGCGGGCAACGGCATTGCCGACGGCACGCAGTCCAGAACGAATTATGTCTACGACCAGGCAGGATTGTTACTCTCCACGGTCGATTCGCAATCCCATGTCACGCACTATGTCCATGACGGGCTAGGCCGGGTGCTGGCAGTCACCGATGCATCGAACAACGTCACGGTCACGCAATATGATGACGCCGACAACAGGACTGTTGTCCGGCTGGCCAATGGCCTGACGACCACCTCCGCATATGACGGTGCCGGCCGCCTGATCGGCGTCGCGCAGAGCGATGCCGCCGCGCAGGGCCTGGGCGCCACGACTTATGCCTACGACGCGAACGGGCGCTTGCGGATGACGCAGGATCCGACCGGTGTGCGCCGGCATATGCTGTATGACGCCGCCGGCCGCAAGGTTGCCGATATCGATGCGTCGGGAGCGCTGACAGAATATTTTTACAATGCGGGCAATTCCGTCATCAGGACGATCGCATATCAGAACAGGCTAAGCGCCAGTGCGCTTGCCAGCCTGGTCGATGCCGGCGGCACGCCGGATGACGTGGCGCTGGCATCGATTCGCCCGGAGGCAGTCGTCACGGGCGCCGCGGTCGACAGGTCGCAATGGAATATCTACGATGCCGCCGAACGCCTCGTCATGACCGTCGATGCGGCCGGCAACGTCACACAGAATCTGTATGACGGCGCATCCCGGCCGATCTCGGTTATCCGCTACGCCACCCGGGTCGATACCTCATCGCTGGGATCGAACCCCACCATGAGCGAGGCAATCCCGCCGGCTTCCCCGCAGGACCGTATTACACGCCACTTCCATGACAGCGACGGTCTGCTGCGCGGCACGCTGGACGCGGAAGGTTACCTGGTGGAATACCGGTATGACGCCGCCGGACGGCGCACCGGCAGTATCGCCTATGCCACGCCGGTCGGCGAAGCATTGCGCACAACCGGCGCGCTGTCCGCGATGATTCCGGCGGCTGGCGACAAGGACATCCATGTCCATACGCTATACAACGGCAAGGGACAGGTTTCCGGCCGGATCGATGGAGAAGGCTATCTGACCGAAACGGTTTATGACACGGTCGGCAATCTCGCCGGCACCATCCGCTACGCTGCCAGGGTCGCGTTGCCGCCATCCGGCATCGCCGGTGCGACCGTTGCCGCGCTGCGGCCGGCGTCCGGCGCGGAAGACCGGGTGGTCAGCAATACCTATACGGCGCTCGGGCAGCTTCTGTCACAAACCAATGCCGAGGGAACGGAGACCAGGTATGGCTATGACAGCGCCGGCAATCTTCTGTCGACCACCGTCGCGGCGGGCACGGCGGACCTGCGGTCGATCACGCGCCAGTACGATCTGCAGGGACGGCTCACCGCGGAGCTGTCAGCGCAGGGCGTATCGCAACTGAACGGCGATCAGACGAGGGAACAGATCGATGAAATCTGGACCCGGTACGGCATGCATTATGCCTACGACGCGGCCGGCCGCCGCACCGCGGCAACCGATCCGAATGGCAACAGGACGCTATTCTTTTACGACCGCGATGGACGGCTCACCCACACCGTCAATGCGCTCGGCGAAGTGCAGGAACAGCACACCAATTCGCTGGGCCAGCTGATCAGCACGCGTCAGTTCGGCTCCCGCCTGGACGCCGCGGACATGGCGGGCATCACCGGCGGCTTGATGAACGACCCGGTCGCCGCCGTATTCGATGCCCTGCGCAGCGCGGCGGCCGACACTGTCCATACCTTTACCTATACCGCCGACGGCCTGTCCGCCACTACGACGGATGCGTTAAACAATACCAGCATACTCAGTTATAACGCCTTCGGCGAGGTGACGGCAAGCACCGCGCCGATCGCGCCCGGCCGCGCGGCGGTGCGGAATATCGCCTATGACAGGCGCGGCCTGCAGGTCGCCGTGGCGAGTGCCGGAGCAGGAGTGGACGTAAGGGAATCGACCCGGTATGACGCCTTCGGCCGCGCGATCGAATCGATAGACGGCAACGGCAACCTGCGCACGACGAATTACGATCGTCTCGGGCGCACGGTGCAAACCATCGATCCCGCCAATGCGCTCCGATCGACGGCCTACGATGCATTCGACCGCGTCCTGAGCACAACCGACGCGCTGAACAACGTGACGCGCTACGCCTATGATACGGCTGCGCGCAGCGTCAGCGTCACCAGCCCGGAAGGCATCACCATCACGACCGCGCACAACCGTCACGGACAGAAAGCCAGCGTGAGAGACGGACACGGCGAGGTCACCCGCTTCAGTTATGACAGGAACGGCAACCTGCTGGAGACCGCCACCTCGTTGACGACCGTAAGCAGCCGGTACGATGGCGCCAACCGCCTGACGCAGACGACGGATGCCAACGGCAACACGGTCGCCTTCTCCTATGATGCCGCGAACCGCTTGCTGACGCGGCTGGTCGATCCCGGCGGGCTGCATCTCGCCACGACTTACACTTTCGATGCAAAGGGAAGACAGATCGGCATCACCGACCCGAACGGAGTCGTCACAGGAATTCATTACGACTTGAAGGGCCAGGTCATCAGCCGGACGGTC
>JAQGMO010000342.1 GCA_028292315.1 Herminiimonas sp.
GCGAATCTTGTCTTCCGGCATTTCCATCTTGAGCGCCAGCGTCGCCGGATCAGGCTCAGCACCCGTTTCCTGCAAAATCTGCCGCGATATGCGATTAATCTTGTTGATCGTTTCGATCATGTGCACCGGAATACGAATGGTGCGAGCTTGATCGGCGATAGAACGCGTGATTGCCTGCCGAATCCACCAGGTCGCATACGTCGAGAATTTGTAGCAACGACGATATTCGAACTTGTCGACTGCCTTCATCAAACCGATATTGCCTTCCTGGATCAGATCAAGGAATTGCAAACCGCGGTTAGTATATTTCTTTGCAATCGAAATTACCAGACGCAAGTTGGCTTCCGTCATCTCGCGCTTGGCCTTGCGTGCCTTCATTTCGCCCGCAGCCATCTTTTTATTGATGTTGCGCAGATCGGGCAAGGGCAATACCACGCGTGCCTGCAAGTCGATCAGCTTTTGCTGCAGCTCTTTTACGGTCGGCACATTACGGCCCAGCACCGTGCTGTACGGGTGTCCCGCATTGACCTCACCATCGACCCAGTCGAGGTTGGTTTCATTGCCCGGGAAAACCTTGATGAAATGGCTGCGCGGCATGCCGCAACGGTTGACCGTGACATCGAGGATCTGCTTTTCGATATGACGCACTTCATCCACCTGGCCGCGCAGCGTATCGCACAGCTTTTCAACGACCTTGGCGGTGAAGCGGATACCGAGCAATTCATTTGAAATGGTTTCCTGCGCCTTGACGTACGGCTTGGAGTTGTAGCCTTCCTTTTCAAACGCCTTGCGCATCCGGTCGAACTGGACTGAAATCGTGTTGAATTTTTCAAGCGCATCGCGCTTGAGCTGCTCCAGCTGCTCAGCCGAGAAACCGGCCGCGCCGGACGCATTGCTTTCGTCCTCTTCCTCTTCCTCTTCCTCGTCGCTCTCCTCTTCATCCTCGTCGGCAGCGGCAGCGGACGGCGCGGCACTGATGACAGGCTCGTCGGAGGCGTTCAGGTCTACCAGGCCATCCACGATTTCATCAATCTTGATTTCTTCGTTGGTGATCCGGTCGGCCGCGGCGAGAATTTCGGCGATCGTGGTCGGGCAGGCGGAAATTGCCTGGATCATGTCTTTCAGGCCGTCTTCAATCCGCTTGGCGATCTCGATTTCGCCTTCGCGCGTGAGCAGCTCAACCGAACCCATTTCACGCATGTACATGCGCACCGGATCAGTGGTGCGGCCGAAGTCGGAGTCGACCGTGGACAGCGCCGCTTCCGCCGCAGCTTCCGCATCGTCGTCGCTGGCGACCGTCGCCACGTTATCCGACAACAGCAGCGTCTCTGCGTCGGGCGCGTGCTCATACACCGCAATGCCCATGTCATTGAAGGTGCCGATGATGCCTTCGATCGCTTCCGGATCGACGATATTCTCGGGCAGGTGATCGTTGATTTCCGAATACGTCAGGAATCCGCGCTCCTTGCCGAGCTTGATCAGGGTCTTGAGCTTCTGGCGGCGCCGTTCGAGTTCTTCCTCGGTCGCTTCGGTATCGGACGAAAACGCGTCCTTCAGCAAGGCCCGCTCCTTGGCCTTGCGGTCCTTGGCCTTGGCCTTGTCGACCGCTTTCAGTTCAGCGCGTTCGACCGCGTTGAGCGCAGCCACTTCGTCGTTTTCAGGCTGGAATTCCTTCGGCTTGCGGCCGCGACGGCCGGGCACCTTTACCGAAGGAAGAATATAACCGGATGTATCGATTGCTGCCAATGCCGCCGCGTCAGTGGTCTGACTGACACCGGCACCGATCATCACGGACATGTCAGGCCTGACTTCCGCTTGTGGTGCATTTTTCGTCGGCTTGGCGCCGACTTTGGATTCGGTTTTCTTGTTCGTCACAGGGGCTTTCAATTGAGCAGAGACCGGCTTTGCAGCAATGTTAGATAAGGATTTTTCCGATGAACGCGCAGGTGCTTTGACTGTTGCTTTCGCGCCTTGTTTCACGGCGCTGTTGGACGCCGCTTTCGAAACTGTCTTGTCGGACGACTTCACCGGCGCGACGCTGGCAACCGCTTTCGCGTTGCCGTTCGCCTTGGCCGCAGCAGCTGTCACCGCCGCTTTTGACGGCGGTGCCTTGACCGGAGCCGGTTTCGCGGTTTTTGCGGTAGACATCTGGGTTTTCGCGGGTTTCTTCATTGCGTTCGCCATGGATTCGACTACTAAATGGGTTACTTTCGGGTTACTCTTGTTGCACCAGAAAAACTGCATTTACAAAAACTCGGCCGCCGGGCTTTCACTTATTTAATATTCACTCGCGCATTATTTTTACGTTTTTGTTTTTGCCTGATCAACAATTTCTGTTGACTGAAATACTGTAAGACCTTGAATCAAAAGCTTTTAATTATAGCATAGCGTACGATTTACTCTAGCAAAAGCAGCGTCCAAGCTAGCGCTGTGCGATTTCTGCCTCAGCCTCGCGGCGCAACTGGTCTTGTTGCAACATCAATTCACGGTAACGCATACGCGCCTCTTCTGTGAGTAACCCGGATGCGGCCAACTGATCCTGTTCCGCCTTCAATATCTTCATTTTAGTCTGCCGAACCGCCCCGGCAAGCTCAAGACGCGCTACATCGATCTCAGTTTCGGATTGCGCGGCAATCTCGGCGATCAGCGCATTGAAATCCGACCCGCTATTGCGTAAATGCTCGGCCAGTATGGCAAACCTTGCTTCCGGTCCGATCTCCCGGCTGGCGTCGATCAACTGCATCAGCATCGCACCGCCATCGGGGGCGAGCCACACCAGTGCCGCCTGCGCGGTTTCGTCAAGCTCGGCGGCCAGTGCGGGATGCGCCACCAGCAAGCGCATTACCTGCCGTTCCATATCAAGCGGCGGCGCCCTTTTACTGCGCGCCGGTGCGACACGTTCGCGTGCAATCGGTTTAGCAAGTTCAAACAGCGCTTCAATTTCCGTCGGCGTTGTCTGTGTCAATTGCGCCAGACTACGCACTATTTGCAGGCGCAACGACGATGGCGGCATTGCTTGTAGTAAAGGTTTTGCATCAAACTGTGCGCGGGCGCGGCCTTCGGCGGTTCCAAGATCGTTTTCCGCAGTCACTTCATTGAGCAAAAATTGCGATAACGGCATCGCATCCCGGACCTGCCGCTCAAATGCATCCGCGCCAAGTTCACGTATATAACTGTCCGGATCATGTTCGGCCGGCAGAAACAGAAACTTCATCGACTTGTTGTCCGACGCATGCGGCAGGCAGGCATCCAGCGCTCGCCGTGCGGCGCGCCGGCCGGCCAAATCGCCGTCAAAGCTGAAGACAACATGGTCAGTCTGGCGTAACATTTTGTGAACATGGACCGGTGTGCAAGCTGTACCTAGTGTTGCAACCGCCTGTGGGAAGCCAAGCTGCGCCAATGCCACAACATCCATATAACCCTCGGTTACAAGGACATAACCGGCATCGCGAACTGCCTGCCGCGCTTCGAACAGGCCATAAAGTTCGCTACCCTTTTGAAATAAGGGCGTCTCCGGAGAATTCAAGTATTTCGGTTCGCCGCCGTCCAGCACCCGTCCGCCGAAGCCGATTACTTGTCCCTTTGTATTTTTAATTGGAAACATAATGCGGTCGCGGAAACGGTCGTAACGCTTGCGCCGGGTGCCGTCTTCATCGCTTTTATCGATGACAAGGCCGGCTTCCACCAAAGCACTTGCGTCGTCATAGTCGGCGAACACCGCACGCAGGTTATCCCAGCCGCCGGGCGCATAACCCATCCCGAATCTGGCCGCGATTTCGCCGGTCAGCCCGCGACCCTTGAGATAGTCGACGGCATGCGCGGCGCCGCGCAGCTGATGACGGTAATAATCGCAGGCCTGGCTCATCGCGTCCGACAGGGCCATGCTTTTCGCCTGCACTTCGGCACGCTGGGCCGGCGGCAGTTTATCGTCGTTTTCGGGAACGGTCATGCCGACGTTTTGCGCCAGGTCCCTGACCGCTTCGACAAAACCAAGGCCAGAGTATTCGATCAGAAAACTGATCGCCGTACCGTGGGCGCCGCAGCCGAAGCAGTGGTAAAACTGCTTGGTCGGGCTGACGGTGAAGCTTGGGGATTTTTCGTTATGAAAAGGACACAGGCCCATGAAGTTCGCGCCGCCTTTTTTCAGCTGCACGTAACGCCCCACCACGTCGACGATATCGACCCGGTTCAGTAGGTCCTGGATGAATGACTGTGGAATCACGGCGGCGTGAAGGCGGTGCGAAAAACCGTGCTCAGGCTTTTGAGAGCGCCGCTTTCACGAACCCCGACACCGCCGTCATGTCGGCCCGGCCCGCCAGTTTTTGCTTCACGATGGCCATCACCTTGCCCATGTCCTGCGGTCCGGTCGCGCCGGCCTCGGCCACTGCGGCCTTTACTTCAGCCTGTACTTCCGCATCGGACAGGGCCGCCGGCATGTATGCCGACAAAACGGCCAGCTCGGCCTTTTCGATATCGACCAGGTCCTGGCGACCGCCGGCTTCGAACTGGCTGATCGAATCCTTGCGCTGCTTGATCATTTTTTCAATGATGGCAAGGACCTGCGTATCGTTCAGTTCAATCCGCTCATCCACCTCTTTTTGCTTGATGGCCGAGGTCAGCAGACGGATCGTGCCGAGCCTGGCGGCTTCCTTGGCACGCATTGCCGCTTTCATGTCGTCGGTGATTTTTTCTTTCAGGCCCACGATGCATTTCTCCGGAAACGTTGAATATGGTCAACAAATATCATAAAACTCAAGTCAGAACAACAACATGAGTTTTAAAAACGCCAAAACCCGCTGCGGACGAACACCGGAGCGGGTTTGCTCATTCGAACCAGCCGCACTAAGTGCGGCTCTTAATCAGAACAGCTTTTTCGGCAGTTGCTGGCTGCGGATGCGCTTGTAGTGGCGCTTCACGGCAGCGGCGAGCTTGCGCTTGCGCTCAGCAGTCGGCTTCTCGTAAAACTCGCGCGCACGCAACTCGGTCAGCAGACCGGTCTTTTCAATGGTGCGCTTGAAGCGGCGCATAGCAACTTCGAAAGGCTCGTTTTCTTTAAGGCGAATAGTGGTCATGTACACTTAAACCAAGGTTTGGAAATAGGAAGACGGCGAGTATAACAGGCTTAAATTATAAAAGGAAGCCCGAGATTCAGCGGGTCAATATTATTTAATAATATTTCCGAATATTCCAGGCGTCATTATCATGCCGACAAGCCGGCAGCCATTCCCGACGCCCAGGCCCATTGAAAATTGTAGCCGCCCAGCCAGCCGGTCACGTCCACCGCTTCGCCAATGAAATGCAGGCCGGGTACGGCGCTTACCATCATGGTTTGCTGCGACAGCGCTCGCGTGTCGACCCCGCCCCGCGTGACTTCCGCCTTGCGATAGCCTTCCGAACCATTCGGGATCACGCTCCACCGGTTGATCGACTCGCCGAGGCGGCGCAACTGCTTGTCGGGCATGTCGGCCGGCCGCGCATCCGCGCTGAAGCCATTGGCGGCAAGCCAGCCTTCCGCCAGCCGCGCCGGCAGCCATTGCGACAGGTGATTGCCGAGGTTTTTCCTGATTGCGCCCTTATCCCGGATCAGCTGTTCGGTGAGATCGATTTCCGGCAGCAGGTTCAGCGACAGCGGCGCGCCAGGCTGCCAGAAACTGGAAATCTGCAGCACGGCCGGACCCGACAAACCGCGATGCGTAAACAACAAATCCTCGCGGAAGTGACCGCGCGCTTTCTTCGCCCCGGTTTCGACTTCGACCGGCAGCGCAATCCCGGCTAGCGGAACAAACGGCTGCCACGCCTCCAGGTCGAAGGTGAGCGGCACCAGTGCCGGCTGGGGTTCGATGACCTTGATGCCAAACTGCTTCGCGATACGGAAAGCGAAATCGGTCGCGCCGATCTTGGGAATCGACAGGCCGCCACTCGCGATAACCACGCTTCCGGCCAGGATTTCCCCGGCGTCGGACTCGATTCGGAAGAGATCGCCGGTCTTGCCGATTGCGGCGACCTTGCAAGGCATGCGCCAGGCGACGTTGCCGGCATCGCATTCCGCCTTCAGCATGTCGATGATGTCTTCCGCGGAGCGATCGCAGAACAGCTGTCCTTTGTGCTTTTCGTGATACGCGATCCGATAGCGCTTCATCAATGCAAGGAAATCGCGCGGCGTATAGCGCGACAAGGCGCTTTTGCAAAAATGCGGATTTTGCGAGAGGAAATTTTGCGGACCGGTATCGATATTGGTGAAATTGCAACGGCCGCCGCCGGAAATGCGGATTTTTTCCGCAAGCCTGGTCGCATGGTCGATCAACACGACCTTGCGGCCGCGCTGCCCTGCAACGGCCGCACACATCATGCCGGCTGCGCCTGCGCCGATTACTGCTACATCAAACTGGTTTGCCATGACTACGCCGGAAAGGAACACGCCGCGATTGTAGCGCAAGCTGCCGTGCCGACAGGCCGCCGGGCCTGGCGCTGCGCATAAGCCCAAAGATCAAACAGGCAATGCCGGCTGTCGCTCCCTGATGCGCTTCGCCACCGCCATACAATGCCGCGCCTGATCGGCAATCGGAACCGGCACCGCGACTTCACCGCGCAAGGCGGCTGCGATCCAGGCGGCCGTGGTGGCCGCATCGCTCTGCGCCGGCAGATCGGGCATCTCGTCGACCGGCGCCTGCCGTTCCACCAGCGTGGTGCGGGTGCGCTCGTGAAACCATTCGATCTGCTGGGCGCGCTTTGCGTTCGCCACGGTTTCCCCTTCGGTGCCGCGCATCAGAAAGGCATCGCCGCGCTCAGCCGGAACGGCCGTCGTAAAGTAGGCGCCGAGCATTTCGAGGTATTCCGGATGGGTATAGGAAACAAGGCGCAGTGCCGGTCCGGCAAACGGCTGCATGATCTTGACCAGTGTATGGGTCGAATTGCGCACACCGAGTATGCGCCGCAGCGCCAGCAGCCGCGACATGCGCGGAGCCAGCGCCTCGATCGGCATGAAGACCGGTTGATGTCGAGCGAAATGCGCGCCTGCCTCCCCTATGGTTTGTCCATGCGTCACGCCGAGTTCGCGCAGGATCTCGGCGCTGGTCACCCGGCCCGGATCGCGGCAGACACCATGCATCAGTACTGGCACGCCTTCACGGGCCAGCAGCATGGCCAGCAGCGGCGTCAGGTTCGGCAATTGACGCGAGCCGTTGTAGCTCGGTATCACGACCGGCGCATGGTCGCCCGGAGGTGAGGGCAACTGTTCAAACGATTGCTCGGCCGCGTCCAGGAAGCCGGCAATCTCATCGACCGACTCGCCCTTGATGCGCATGGCCAATATCAGGCCGCCCATTTCAAGGTCGGATACGCGGCCATCCAGCATGGCCGCATAAAGTTGATATGCATCATCGCGCGAAATGCTGCGTGCGCCTTTTTTGCCGCGTCCGATCTCCTTGATGAAGCGAGCGGTGGGGAATGGTGTGTCGAGAGCTGAAGTATTCATGAACGAAGGTTACACGATTTGCGTGCCGGGCGACGGTGCCGCCCGGATGCCAGCGATTGCCGGCACGGCATTCTAGCCTCATGCAATCCGGCCTGGAACTCTTTGCCTTCAACCGTTACATACGTGCGGTCCGTTGCAGATGCAGTCGGTTGCTTCGGATGATTAATGGCAATGGAAATTTCAAAAACCAATAATGCAAAGACAATATGATACCTACCCGTATCGCTCGATTTGAACATCCTACAAATCAGCAACACCCAATACAGGGATCTCCCCCAAGACTGCCTGAACCGGCGAGGCCGACAATATTAGACGAGGAACTGATCGAATTAATCGAGAAATTTGATTCAGTCGATGATCACTATTCCATCAGTCGGATCGAAGATCTTTTAACGCAAGGCGCGTCGGCAAACGCAGTCGCCAGTGATGGAAAAAGCGTGTTGCATTGCGCAGTCAAAAGCGGGAGGCTGGAAGTTGTGAAGGCGTTGTGTAACTTTCAGGCCGATTGCACTGTGCCGGTTAACCACTATGGCCAAACGCTATTGATGGTCGCCGCGGGAAAAGGGCACCCCGATATCGTCGAGTTCCTGGTTAAAGCGCAAGCGATGGATGTGGATGGCGCCGACATTAAAGAGTGGACCGCGCTCCTGTATGCGGTCAACGACGACGATTCGAACCTGGCCACCATAAAGACACTCCTGGAACTCGGAGCCGACGTAAACATTCATACACCAGACGATGAGACCCCGATCGGATTGGCTGCGTGGGATGGGAACGAAAAGGTACTTAAATTATTAATCAGGCATGGTGCCAGGGTCGATCCGCACAGTATGGCCTTATGGCACGCCCTGCAGGGAAACAATTCCGAAATAATTAATATTTTGCTCGACCACGGCGCAGATCCCAACACAAACGGAGGGGACGATTCCCCGCTGATGCAAGCCCTGAAGCACCGGTACTTCGAAATTATCCCATCGCTCATCGCGCACAATGCCAATGTCGACTGGAGCGAAGATCACACTGCAAGCGCTTGGACCCATGTCATCACCAACGATCCGCCAGGCATGACCAATACGGACCTGCTGGTTGCAAGGGATATGTTGATCAGCCCAAGACTGCCTGTTTTCGATGCCAATATCGCCGACCACAATCCCAGGCTGGTCTTTCAACTGATTGCTCACCAACCTGCACGAGCCGAACTTTCCCGGAACGGCATGCTCTCCCTGTGTGCGACGTCGCTAACCAGTGAACTCGGCAGTTTCACTGAACGCCTGCGATTTTCCAATAATGATCAGCCGTCAACACTGCAACAAAAGCGTATGCTTTGTGCGTTTCTCCTGGCGACGTCGCCAGGCTTGCAATTATTTTGCGCGCATGATTGCCCCAATCCTTTCAACGGCACCAGCCGGGAGCTCCCCCAACGCCTGAAGCAGGCGATGTTTGAACAAACAAAAAAACAGGCTTTGGATCTGATCGCGTATGGCGAGCACCAGCTTGCAAAGCATTTCGATACATTCTTCACGAAGCTAGGATCGGCGATGCATGAATTAACGGCGGCTGGTACGCCCCTGTCCGTCGCGGAGATCAGAACGCTCGCTCAAAAACTATGCGAAAACCCCGGTTTTCCGATGCGTGCCGCCGAGCTCATTGCGCATTGCTCGGCAGCGGCGATGGAAGCGATGCAGCCGTTCGAACTGAGTGCGGTACCACACGCAGTGGCGGACGAATTTCTGTTGCGAATGTTTTCCACGTTATTTTCCACCTATGTTTCTACCGAAGAGTTTCATTTCCACGGCAAGGAATTACTTTGTCCGGGCGGCTGGGAAACCACGATACTGGAAAAATTGTTCGATATAAGCGCGCCATTTTTCATGGCCGCAGCCAGCTTGCTTCAAGATCCGGCCAATTTCATTCATGCGCTCTGCATGAAGCGCTCAACGCCGGGCGGCACCGTAAGTCTTAAAGAGCTAATTGACACGATCTGCCACGAAACAGGCATACCGTATCCGGTAGCGATTGTGCTGGCCGACGCATGGCATAGCGCAAGATCAGGCATGAATATTTCGAGCTATTCCAAAGTGCCCGATACGATCAAAGTGCCCGATACGATCGATCCTGTTTTCTCCAGGAGGTTCGCACGGGCGCTCAAGGCTGCCATCATTCATTCCGATCGCCCGATAGAGTCGGCGATTTTACGCGCGGTAAACAGCGTCATGAAAGGAAAGCTTGTTGCCTGGTGTGATGCCATCGCGCCGCACACCGAAACGCAACTGCGGAACACTGCAGGAACCAAGCGTCCCCCACAGCCCGATAATGATGCAACGCATCCGCCAAAGCGTCAGAAAACATCCTGATGTAGCTGAGGCCCCGACGCGCTGGCATTGCGCGCAACTCCCTCCTCGTTCGACAAGCAGCCAGGATTTCCGGCCGCCGCCCGGGCTTTACAGCAACTATTTACAGAAATAATTCAGGCAGCCGCTTTTACCGCGCCGCCGTGAGCCAGAACAATTTTTTTCAGTTCCGGCACACATGATCCGCAATTCGTGCCGCACCTCAGCTTGTCCTGCAACGATGCCAGCAATGCCGGCGGCGTTCCATGATTGATCAGATCCTGCGCGGCCAGCGCTTCTGAAATCTCGCTCTCGGCCACATTAAAGCAGTTGCAGACAATCCGGCCGCGCGCCTTGAAACCCTGAGGCGCTTTTGCCGAAGGCGTCAGCAACAAACGTCCCAGTGTGGCAACCGGCTGCCGGTTTTCGAGGTAGTCCTTCAGCCAGTGCTCGGCCGAGATATCGCCGGCGAGCGATACCGCTGCAAGCTGCCCCTCATGAATCAGGATATGCCGCGAGTTGCCGCGCTTCGTATCGTCATAACGCAGCACGCTCGCGCCTTCAATCCCGAACCGGCCTTCGATTTCCCGCACCAGTTCGGGTGCGGCCGGATAATCGTCGGCCGCGCGGAACAGTACGCCAACCTTTTCCCTGCCAAACAAGGTGCAGGACCCATATGCGAAGCGCCGCATATAAGGACGCAACGCGGATTGCAGCGCCAGCACCTGCGATTCAGCTATCCAGCCGAACACAAGGAAGCGCCACGGCAATTCCGCTTTCAGGATTTTTACCGCCGCATGCTTGAGTTCCGGCTGCTTCGAACTCGGATCGAGCGCCGGCGAAGTCAGTCCATTGACGCCGTAAGTGCCCTCGCCTTCATGACCGCGGCCCGACACATATTCTTCGCCCCAATGCATGCCGATGAAGGCTTGCCCCGAGCGCATATCGTCGCCAGGCACGGCCGGCAGGATCTGCGACCCGCGCCGGCTGGTGACATGCACCAGGTCCCCGGAATTAATCAGCCGCCGCTGCATATCGGTTTGGGCCAGCACCACCGAAGGTTCGGACGCATGCGCAAACAACTGCGCCACCGTGCCGGTCCGGCTCATGCCGTGCCACTGGTCGCGCAGGCGCCCTGTCGTCATCCTGAACGGGAAACGGGCATCGACCGCGTCCGCAACCGGCTTGTAGACCGTATTGACGAACCGTGCGCGGCCGCTGGCGGTAGGAAAGATTCCATCCTCGTAAAGCCGTTTCTTGCCCGTGACCGCCCCTTCCGGAAATGGCCACTGCTGCGGCCCCTGCTCGTCCAGTATCTTGAACGACAAGCCGGTAATATCGAGATCGCGGCCACGCGTCGATTCGCGGTGTTCATTCCAGATTTCTTCCGTCGTCGCATAAGGAAAGAGCGTGTTCGCCCGTCCCATCAGCTGTTCCAGCCGACGCGCAAAGTCAACCACGATTTCCCAGTCGTGCCGCGTTTCCGCCGGCTTTGCCAGCACCGGTTTGAAGCGCGTAATGCGCCGTTCCGAATTGGTGACCGTGCCTTCCTTTTCGCTCCACGTGGTGGCCGGCAGCAGCACGTCGGCGTAATCGACCGTCGCCGTGGTCTTGTAGGCTTCTTGCACAATGACCAGCTCGGCGTTTTTCAGGGCTTCGCGCACCAGCCGCTGCTCCGGCAGCGATTGCGCGGGATTGGTGCAGGCAATCCAGACGATTTTGATTTCGCCGCTACGCACGGCCTCGAACAGTTCGACTGCCGTCTTGCCGGGCTTAGCCGGCACATCCTCCACACCCCACAGCCGGGCGACTTCAGCACGGTGCTCCGGGTTCGCCAGATCCCTGTGTCCGGAAAGCAGGTTCGCCATGCCACCGACTTCACGCCCGCCCATCGCATTCGGCTGCCCGGTGAGCGAGAACGGCCCGGCGCCGGGCTTGCCGATTTGATGCGTGGCAAGATGCAGGTTGATCAGCGCGGCATTCTTGGCGGTGCCGGAAGAAGACTGATTCAAGCCCTGGCAGTACAGCGATAGCGCGGCCCTCGATTCGCCGAACCAGCGCGCGGCCTGGCCCAGGTCTTCTTCACTGATGCCGCAGGTTTGGGCGACGAATTTCGGCGTGTAATCGCGCACCGTGCGCTTCAGTTCGGCAAAGCCTTCCGTGTGGGCATCGATATAAGCCGTATCGACCATGTCTTCCCACAGGCAGATATGCAGCATGCCGTTGAACAGCGCGACATCGGTGCCCGGCAAAATCGGCAGAAACAGGTCGGCGTCGCGCGCGGTATCGGTCCGGCGCGGATCGGCGACGATGACTTTCAGCTTGCGGTTATTCTTGCGCGCGTCCTCGATACGGCGATAAATGATCGGATGCGCATAGGCTGTATTCGAGCCAGCAATGAAAATCAGTTCGGCATGATCGATATCCTCATAACAGGCGGGCGGCGCATCCGCGCCCAGCGTCTGCTTGTAGCCCGCCACTGCGCTCGACATGCACAGCCTGGAATTGGTATCGATGTTATTGGTGCCGATCAAACCCTTGGCGAGCTTGTTGAAGACATAATAATCTTCCGTCAGCAATTGACCGGAAATATAAAACGCCACGCTATCCGGGCCATGGGCACGGATCGACTCGGCGAACTTGCGCGCGATGAAATCCTGGGTCACGTCCCACGACGCGCGCTCACGCACGCCTTCGCGCGTGGTGCGCAACTCGGGGTATAAGGCGCGTGCCTGCTGCTGCAGCGCCGGTCGAGCCGTCAGATGCAGGGTACTGCCCTTGGTGCACAGGCGCCCGAAATTCGCCGGGTGGTCCGGATCGCCGCGCACGCCGACCACCTGGTTGCCGTCGCTTTGGGCAATGACGCCACAGCCTACGCCGCAATAGCAGCAGGTGGTCTTGAACTCGGACAGGGCGGGCGGGGAAGGTGCCAGTTCATTCATGCAGCCCGGGCCTCATCCGTGATCGCGTTCAGTTCGGCGGCATCGAGGTAGATCTGTCCATTTTCCACTTTGACGCTGAAAGTCCGCGTGCAGCCTTCGTCCGGCGACATTGCGCAGCCCGATTGCAATTCAATGTTCCAGTTATGCATCGGACAAGCAACCCGTTCGCCAAAGACGATCCCCTGCGACAGCGGTCCGCCCTTGTGCGGGCAGCGGTCCAGCAATGCAAAGATCCCGTCTTCACTGTTGCGAAAAATTGCCACGTTGGGCTGGCTTGCTCTTGCAACGACCCGCGCTCCCAGCACGGGAATATCGGCCACCGTGCAGATGGCCTTCCATTGGTTAGACATGGCAAATCCTTAATCAAACAGTTACAGGCGCGGTCAGGGGCACAAACTGGCGGCTATCGACAAATGCCTTTTCCGCTTCGTGCCATGGGTCCGGCTCGCCATCGAGGGCAAACAGCAAACGTTCATACAATGCGACGCGGTTGGCCTCGTCTTCCAGGATTTTCTTCTTGACATGGTCCAGGCCGACACGCGCGAGATAATGCACGGTGCGTTCCAGGTACCAGGCTTCCTGGCGATACAACTCGAGGAATGCGCCGGCATATTGCAACACCTCTTCATGCGTTTTCAGCTTGACGAAGAACTGCGCGACTTCGGTCTTGATGCCGCCGTTGCCGCCGATATAAATCTCCCATCCCGAGTCGACTCCGATCACGCCGACATCCTTGATGCCCGATTCGGCGCAATTGCGCGGACAACCCGACACCGCAATCTTTACCTTGTGCGGCGAATACATGCGGCACAGGGCCCGCTCGAGCTGTTGTCCCATCAACGTCGAGTTCTGGGTGCCGAAGCGGCACCATTCCGAACCGACGCATGTCTTCACGGTGCGCAAGCCCTTGGCATAAGCCAGCCCGGATGGCATGCCGAGATCTTTCCAGACCGCAGGCAGATCTGATTTCTTGACGCCGAGGAGATCGATGCGCTGGCCGCCGGTTACCTTGACGGTCGGGATATTGTATTTATCCACCACGTCGGCGATGCGGCGCAATTCCGATGCGTTGGTCTCGCCGCCCCACATTCGCGGAATCACCGAGAACGTCCCATCCTTCTGGATATTCGCATGCGCGCGCTCGTTGATGAAACGCGATTGCGGATCATCCTTCGCCTCATGCGGCCAGGTCGAGATAAGGTAGTAATTGATCGCGGGGCGGCATGACGAACAGCCGTCCGGCGTGCGCCAGGCCATGAACTGCATGGTCCCGCCTACCGTCAGCAGCTTGTTGGCGCGGATCGCATCCCGTACTTCCTGGTGGGTGTGATCGGTGCAGCCGCACATCGGCTTGGCCTTGTTCGAAGTGGAATAATCGCCGCCGGCCGTGAACATGATGATTTGCTCGACCAGCCCGGTGCAGGAGCCGCAGGATGCGGAAGCCTTGGTATGCTTGCGCACGTCCTCCAGCGTAAACAATCCTTTTTCCTTGATGGCTTTGACGATGGCGCCTTTGCATACGCCGTTGCAGCCGCATACCTCCGCATCGTCCGGCATCGCGCCGGCCATGGTGAAGCCTTCATGGCCGGTATCGCCGGGACGGCCTGTATTCGCTTCGCCGAACATCAGGGTATCGCGGATTTCGGCAATGTTTTTTCCTTCGCGCAGCAGCTTGAAGTACCAGCTGCCGTCCACCGTATCGCCATACAGGCACGCGCCCACCAGCTTGTCATCCTTCAGCACGAGCTTCTTGTAGACGCCGCCGAGCGGATCGGAAAGCACGATTTCTTCGGTGCCCTCCCCGCCCATGAATTCACCGGCTGAAAACAGGTCGATGCCGGTTACCTTGAGTTTGGTCGACGTTACCGATCCCTGGTAGCGGCCGATGCCGAAATTGGCGAGATGATTGGCGCATACCCTGGCCATTTCAAACAAGGGGGCAACCAGGCCGTACGCCGTGCCGCGGTGATTGACGCACTCGCCGACCGCATAGATCCGCGGATCGTAGGTCTGCATGGTATCGTTGACAACGATGCCACGATTGCAATACAGGCCGGCCGACTCGGCAAGCGCGGTGTTGGGGCGGATGCCAACCGCCATCACGACCAGTTGCGCCGGCACTTCGAGGCCATCGGTGAAGCGGACCGCCTGCACATTGCCGTTCGCATCACCGATCAGCTCCCGGGTATTTTTTTCGAGCAGGAATTTCAGGCCGCGATCTTCCAGCGATTTTTGCAGCATCTTGCCGGCGACCGAATCGAGCTGGCGCTCCATCAGTCCGCTTGGCAAATGGACTACGGTCACGTCCATGCCGCGCAGTTTCAGGCCATTAGCGGCCTCCAGTCCCAGCAGCCCACCGCCGATCACTATGGCATGCGTATGGTTCTGCGCTGCCTCGATCATCGCATTGGTATCCTGAATATCGCGATACGAAATCACGCCTTTCAAATCCTTGCCCGGAACCGGCAGCATGAACGGGTTGGACCCGGTGGCCAGCAGCAGCCGGTCGTATCCGGCGGTAGTGCCGTCCTCGGCGATGACCGTGCGCCGCGCGCGGTCGATCCTGGCGATCTTCTTTCCGAGATGGAGCGTGATATTGTTTTCTTCATACCAGTCGACATCGTTCAGCATGATGTCCTGGATGGTTTGCTCGCCTGCCAGCACTGGCGACAGCAGGATCCGGTTGTAGTTCGCGTAAGGCTCCGCGCCAAATACGGTAACGTCATAAATATCGGGCGCAATCTTGCGCAGCTCTTCCAGTGTCCGCACACCCGCCATGCCATTACCGACCATGACCAACTTCAGTTTCTTCATTCCAGCCTCCGCAAATCGTCCTGATCCTACTTAAGCAAAACCAATGCCGGATTATTGTGCGAAGAATGCACCAACATGAGGCCTTAGCGAGCCCTGGTGGGCAATAAGCGCGCATTTGTCGCTTCAATTTGGTGCCTCATCCCGGTGTTCGATCATTCGGATCGCCTCTGCACCTGTTTTGCAATGGCACATCACTTGCAAGGTGCAAGCCATACGAATTTCACACTGAAAGCGACTGATGCAAAAATCCTCCTTCTGGAAAGCCGGCCATACACCCACGCTGCTGGCGGCTTTCTTTTACTTCGACCTCAGCTTCATGGTCTGGGTTATCCTCGGTCCGCTTGCCGTGCAAATCTCGAAGGATATCGGGCTGACGCCGGCGCAAATGGGCCTCATGGTCGCCACGCCGCTGTTGGCGGGCGCCCTGCTGCGGATCGTGATGGGGGTGCTGGTCGATCATCTTAAACCGAAGAAGGCTGGCATCATCGGCCAGCTTATCGTCATGCTCGGCATGCTGTGGGCGTGGCTCGGCAACCTGGATAGCTACCAGACCATGCTGGTGCTCGGTATCCTGCTCGGCGTGGCAGGCGCCGCATTTGCCGTGGCGCTGCCGCTGGCGTCGCGCTGGTATCCGCCGGAGCACCAGGGCACGGCACTCGGCATCGCGGGCGCCGGCAATTCCGGCACCGCGTTCGCAGCCCTGTTTGCGCCGACGCTGGCGCTGGCTTTCGGCTGGCAAAACGTGTTCGGACTATGCCTGATTCCACTCGCGGTGGCCTTCGTCGTATACATGGTATTTGCAAAAGATGCGCCGTCCGCCCCGCCACCGAAGTCCTTGCCGGAGTACCTGCAGGTATTGAGAGACAAGGATGCGTGGTGGTTCATGTTCTTTTATAGCGTGACCTTCGGCGGCTTCTCGGGCCTGGCATCGTCGCTGACGCTGTACTTCAACGGCCAGTATGGCTTGTCGCCGGTTACCGCAGGCTATTTCACCGCCGCCTGCGTATTCGCCGGCTCGATGGTGCGTCCGCTCGGCGGGCGCATCGCTGACCGTATCGGCGGCATCAAAACCCTCTCGATCATGTACCTGGTGGCGGCGGTATTCCTGTTCATCGCCAGCATCGGCCTGCGCTCACCCACCATGGCCGTCATTGTGTTCGTGGTGACGATGCTCGCATTAGGCACCGGCAACGGCGCCGTATTCCAACTTGTGCCGCAACGCTTCCGCAAGGAGATCGGCGTCATGACCGGCCTGGTCGGCATGGCGGGCGGCATCGGCGGTTTTTATCTTGCGTCGAGCCTGGGCTATTCGAAGCAACTCACTGGAAACTACCAGGCCGGCCTGGTGATCTTTGGCTTGCTTGCGGTGTTTGCGCTGGCTGGCTTGTCGGCCGTGAAAAAACGCTGGCGCACCACTTGGGGCAGCGCCGCGATGACTACTGCTAAAATCTGAACGGTACGACTGTAGTCGGCGCGCCTTGCCGGTTTTACCGATAAGGAATTTCAATCACGGATGCCAGTCCCACGAATATGCCCCTGTCGGTCACTGCCGGTCATGCGACGATTGCCGGCCAACGCGCGCGCAATGAAGATTTCGTCGGCATGGTCACGCCGAATGAACCCGATCTGTCGAGCAAAGGATTGATCGCCGCGATCGCGGACGGGGTGTCGGGAAATGACGGCGGCCGCGAGGCATCGGAATACACGGTGCGCGGCCTGCTTGCCGATTACTATGCGACGCCGGAAACCTGGCCGGTCACCCAGTCGCTGGACCGCGTTATCAAGGCCACCAACAGCTGGGTCCAGCACCAGGGCACGATCCGCCCCGAACTGGCCGGCATGGCCACCACGCTCACCACGCTGGTACTGCGCGGAAGCTTCTATCATTTTTCGCATGTCGGCGACACGCGTCTTTATTTGCTGCGCCAGGGGGTGCTGAACAGGCTGACCACCGATCACGTATGGGACCGGCCCGAAATGCGGCATGTGCTGACGCGCGCGATCGGCCTCGACTCGCGTCTTGCAGTCGACCACGGCATGGGTGAGTTGCGGCAGGGGGATGTATTTCTGCTGGCCACCGACGGGTTGTGGGCATCGATCACCGAGTACGACCTGACCCGGCAGCTGTCGGATTTCGCGCTCGGCAATCTCAGTGGGCATGATACGGCCCAGGCACTCTCAAGCGCTGCGCTGGCTGCCGGCTCGAGCGACAATATCAGCGCGCTCGTGCTGAAAGTTGAAACGCTGCCACAGGAAAACCTGCGCGACGCCGTTACAGTGTCGCATCAATTACCGGTGCCGCCGCGCCTCAAGCCTGGACAGTCACTTGATGGCTACCTGGTTGAGGCGGTGATCCATTCGTCGCAAGTGACCCTGTTGTATCGCGTCGTCGATCCGCGCTCACAGCGCAAACTGGTCTTGAAAACGCTGCAGCCGGACCGTGCCGGCGATATGCGGGAGCGTTCCGCCTTTGCGCATGAAGAATGGCTTGCCAAACGCGTGGTGGCGCGCTTTTTTCCACAGGTGATCGCGCCGGAACAGAGAAATTATCTCTATTACCTGACCACCTGGCACGAGGGCCATACCGTGCAGCAGCACCTGGATGCCGGCCGTCATTTCACCATGCCGGAAGTGATTTCCCTGGGAACCAGGCTGGTACGCGCGGTCGGCGCTCTACACCGGCGCAGCATCATTCATCGCGATATCAAACCGGCCAATGTCCATCTTGGCGACGATGACGAATTGCGCCTGCTCGACCTTGGCGTTGCCCAATCCGGGCTGGAAGCGGAGGATGGCAATAACGCGCCGCAAGCCGGCACGCCCTCGTTCCTGGCGCCCGAACAATTCGACAACGCCCCGCCGTCGCGCCAGACCGATATCTATGCCACCGGCGTAACGCTGTACCGGATGCTGACCCGCCATTATCCATTTGGTGAAATCGAGCCATTCCAGCGTCCGCGTTTCGGCGCGCCGGTCCCGCCCAGCCGGTATCGCCCGGACCTGCCGATGTGGCTGGAAAATCTATTGCTGAAAGCGCTGGCGCCCGACTCCGCCGATCGCTTTGAAACCGCGGAAGAATTTCAGCTGGCGCTCGAGCGCGGCGCCAGCCGGCCGCTGGCGGCCCCCGCGCCGGTGCCGCTGGCCCGCCGCAATCCGATGCTGCTGTGGCGGGCCGTGGCGGCGATTTCGATCGTGTTGAATATGCTGATGGCGTACCTGTTCCTGGTCCGGTGAACCGAACGCCGGATCAGGCCGCTTCCTTCACCGGGTGCGACTGCCGGTGATACAGGAACTCGAGCACGGCAGACCGATACTGCATGTACTGCGGGTCCTGGGCCAGCTCCACGCGCTCGCGCGGCCGCTCCA
>JAQGMO010000347.1 GCA_028292315.1 Herminiimonas sp.
GGCCCGTTCTGCTGGCGGCAAAGGTCGCGGATGGTGCGCAATTACTTTTCTGGCATCCGCACCTGCCGCAACGATCGTGTCGGCGGGAACCGCCACGCCTGCGCGAAGTACTTGCGCCTGATCGCACGACGGCCCCAGGCAGGATCTCGCATCCCTCACCCAATCCGGCGCACTGCGGCGCATCGGCCGCCTTGTATAGCAGCCAGCGATAGCCGCCAAAATTCCACGCTTATTTCCGAATGGGTACTTAAGTAACGAAGACCAGTAGTAAGTTCATCAAATGAAAACCGGACTAGCGATAGCGGTCCGCCCGCATTGCATCAAATATTCACGGGCGGCGGTTAGCGCATTAACGACGATCTGGCGGCACGGTCCTTGATAACCGAAATGACTACTATCGACCGTGCCGAAGCTTGAGATACAAAAATATGAGATGTAAATCTCGATGATATTCCGGCCAGGTTTCTTTTAGAAATTCGTTCATTTCAGCCGATTATGTTTAGCATTTGCAGATATTGGATTTGCAGGCATAGGCTTATTTTCAGCCGTCTTCCGGCGGCATCCGGTAACTGTTCAAGCAAATGGTGCAGTTCTCGGATCGTGTCCTCTATGCTGTGTTGCACGCCGTCAATGCTCTGTCTCGGGGGGAGTGCTCGGAATTCTAATTTTGAGGGGAGCGCTCCAAAGTCTGCAAAGGTAAATCGAGCCAATTCGTGAAGCTGACTTATCAGTGCAGCAAGCACGGCAACTTTCAATTCGCTTTGCACGGCAGGATTGACTACATACGCCATTCCCATTTCAAACTGGTGCCATTTTTCTTTGTTCGTATCGAGATCGCAAAGGGATTTGATTCTGGCAACCAGCCCGGACGTATTTTTGATCACAGCGTCCGGCAATGTGTCCGAAGGGAATCCCTGTGCCGGTGGCGCATCAATTTCCTGTGCCGAGCCTGCCTTATTTTCTGTGCGGTCCAGTTCGGTCTCGGACCACTTAGGTCCTTCGATAAGCGATGCAGTTGTCGCTGTAGAACCTGGCAGATTGTCATCGAGCGCCTCCCACACGAATTTGCCAGTACCGATCGCGCGCGCGACGCGTCGCCCTATCAGGTCGGCGCCATCCGCGGGTGCTGGAGGGATCGTCCCCGCGCGGCTGGCATGCGCATTATTTTTAGACAGCTTGTCCGCAGTTACCCGGCGCCCCCCATAACCCGCATCACCCGCATCATTATATCGATACAATTCCAGGGATTTGCGCTTCACGTCACTGCTTCTTTTGATAATCGGGCAACTCGCTTCGACCGACTTGGACCGTCGTAAGCGAGGTTCCCCAACCGGATCAAGGAAATCCAATTTTTGTGTGGCGGCGCGCCGCTCCGAGCCGCCCGATAGAATGGGGTAGGACGGAGCGTTGGGCGGGGAAACTGGAGTGCGGATATTGACGCCGGCCGGGGACGGTAAGCCACCAGGGTTGTCCCGACACCGGGCATTATCATTGGAGATGATATTCTGCAAAATTTTTCCTTTGTCTAATAAGCGAAATGAATGGTTTATATGGAGTGGTGTATGGCGGAACGATCCAACGTTCGATAAATCGCAATCTAATTGACGTTTAAGCTGCTTGGACATGGACCAATCACGATTCAGAAACGTTGACCGAACTGCCACTCAAGCCGCCGACCATTCGCTTAGTAACAGTGCGGGTCATTCCGTTCCAGTATTTAAAATTGCGAGGGCACTGAGATCGACAGCGCCAGCTGTAGTGCGCAGGGGCGAGCGCCCGCATGCGGCTGCACCCCGTACTTCTTCAATTCTTCCTTGATGAAGCCGGCATCCTGCAACCGCTCGTTGCTGTTGAATGCTTTGCATTAGCAGCCCATGCAATTCGATATACGGCATTTTTATCGCCACAGCGTTGCGTTAAACGGGCTGAGTCCTCGATATACTTGAGATTGCTCCCAGGTGGTGGGCCGAACATCGGTTTGCCGGTCGGGCGGGTTGAAGGACTTCGCCGGCGCGGACAGATTGTCAGGGGACGCGACCCGTGGTATTGGCGGAATGGCGGCTGCGCCGGTGATAATGGTACTGGTCGACCAGCCTGCGCCCTTGGAAGACGGCAACCCGGACGAACTGGAGAGGCCACGGATCCAATTCAGACTGGAGAGCGCTACCAGGCGCGGAGGTCCGCCGGTGTATGGCTGCGTCAAGTCGATAATCCGGTCTTGCTTGGACGAATCGGATATCTTCTGGCGCTTGGCTGGCCGGTCTGGTGGCAAAGGCCGTGGATGGTGCGCTGGCACGTCTTTCTTCAAGAAGACGCCGGGACCAATTTTACTGAATGCGCCAATCTCGACATAGTCTGCGATCTTAACGAAATTTCCAATTTTTACGTTGTTGTTGATCGTGATCGAATTGCCGATATCTATGTTAGCCCCAAATATTACATTTCGTCCGATCTTAACGCTTTCGCCGATTTTTATACTTCCCCCCTAGAACCGTCCGTTTGGGGACTTTAGACTTGATCCGGCAAATCTGGACTTCCGAATTGGCGGCAAACCCGACACGGGACGGAGTGATAAGGTCAGGGAAGATCCGGACCTTCCCTTGCAATTCAATCGGTCCCTCGAACTTTACCCGTTTTCCTACGGTCAGAGAGCCTCCGATACGGCTTCCTTGATATAAGGTCGTTTCCAAGTCCAGGCACTTAATATCCGCACCTGCCGTTACAATCATGTTGACGGGAATCACCACGCGTGCACCAATTGTTGCGCCTGATTGCACAACGGCCCCGGCCAGGACCTCGCATTTCTCATTCAATGTCACATTCGGATAGATGGTCGAACTATAATGAACAACGGCATTCAGTTCTCCGCGCACCATCCAGCCCTTATACAGGGGGCGGTATTCAGGATTTTGTTCCAGGAAATTGGCCGGCCAGCGTGCAAGGAATTCGTTAATGCAATTCATACGCATGGTGTTTATATCGGATAAATCAGGGCTGGATCGGTCGAGATTGAACGCATGAAGACGGGCACATTCCGAATATTGATTGAATGCAGTTTGGAACTTCGATAAGCCCATCCATTCTGTTGCCTTACACCTTTCCATCAGGAAGTTAAGCGCTGTACTAGGTTGAGCCAGCCGTCCTATACAGGATGCCCCATCTACGGAAAACATGCCTGTCCTGATGATCAGTGCAAGGTTCTCGATAAATCCATGCTCCATGCTTTTAAAAAGCGCCTTCAGCTGGTCCGGGGCGCACACCATGTATTGGCGCTGATCCGCGCCGCTGATCAGAAATGGTGTGTCGTTCGTCAGGCTCCTGGCTTGCGTGACATCGTTGCATCGCTCGGGAAAGTTGTTGTCCTCGGGCGACTGCCCGCTGGCATTTCTGTAGCTTAGCTTGCGGATCGCATGAATTGGTGCCCACTCAATGACGATATGCTCGGCAAGAAGCTCCCGCCATTCTTCCGCATGCTCTGCAAAGAATGCATGTTCATGCCAGACTGTGCGCGGCTGTTGAATGCCTTGCCTTATCAGTTCATGCACTCTGTCGAGTTCGGTAAGTGCATTGCCAGTCAAAGGTAGCGTCGGATCGGCGATATCGCCGGCGCGACCTAAAAGGAGATGCGCATAGAGCTTGTTCCAGGCCGGGGTCGCTAACTGGAGCGCGCATCCATCATCGATCGTAACCGGATCAATGGACGGCATATAGCGTCGTAACGCGTCGGCGGATACCGTACACAGTTCGGTGCTCTCGTAACGGACCGTGGGGCCACTGGCGCCAGTGGCGCCAAGCTGCGATCGTGCGAGGAATTCGAGGGAAAGCGCAAGGTCATGCGGAAGATAACAGGTTGCTGGGGTTGGCATAAGCTGACAATGACAAGGAGTATTTGGCCGGTGCGGTCGCTGCCGTGCCGCTTACCTAAAGGCTGTGGATTCGCCGGTTATACGTTCGACTTCCTGGTGTCGGAAGAACCCCGTTACGACGGAAAATTAAAGCCCGGTAAAAGTGACGATATTGCAGCACGTAAGCGCGCGTCTTCCGCCGTAACGAATTCGGCCAGGAGGCGTGCGGCCGTCGCCCTGTTTTCCGGTTTACGCTCTTCCTCCATGATTCTTTCAAGTTCCTGTTTTCCTGCTTCGAATTGAGCCAGGATCTGATTGGCTTTTACGTACAGGGCTTGAAAATGCTCACGCTGATCGAGCGAAAGTTGTGGCATTTGCCGGAAGGTATCCATATTCGAGGCAAATTCGATCACCATGTTTTGCATGGCGACGCTGGAATCTCGCATGTATTGGTAACTAGTTGCAATGTCAGGTATATTGTGCCCGACGTGCACGTCGCCAACGTCCCGTGTAGGGACGCCTGCCGTATTTTCTGTGCGCTCCGGCTCCGTTGCAGGCTCCCTGGACTTTTCTATTTTCCACGCATCTGCCGCCGGTAAACCAGGTATATTCGCGTCGAGCCGCTCCGGCTGGGCGGTCCCGGCACTGAACGCGCGCGTTACGACTCGACGTGTCAGATCAATGCCATCCTCGATTGCCGACGCGATCAAACCTGGCTGGCTGGCGTGCGTGTCGCTTCTGGACAGCTTACCCGTGACAGCCCGCAATTCGGCATATTGATAGACCCCCGGGGACTTGCTCTCGGTGTGACTTATACTTTTGATTTTCGGGCAATTCGCATCGAGGGATTTGGAGCGGTGTGGACGAGGCGTCTCAATCCTTGCACGGGATTTGTTCGTTAGCGAGGCGCGTCGCTGCGCCTGGCTGGATACAACAGGGCAGGGCGGGAGAGGGCCCGAGGTAGTAGCGGATTGGGTCTGCGTGCCGACAGGAAGAAGCCAGCCACGAGAACCGTTAATATTACCCGCGGCACTATTACACGAATCAGAATTGTTCAAAATTTCCCCTCTGCATGGTGACTGAGATGAATGGTTTAGATTTTCCGGTAGTTGGCGAATCGGTTTAATGTTCTTTCATCAGCAAGTCAAATGTTGCTTAAGCACGCTGCACAACGACCTAAAAGACCAGACCTAAAAGACCATTCACGTTTCAGACACATTGATCGTTCAGCCACTCGGACCGCTGAGAAATCACTTAGTAACGGGGCCTGTCATTCAGTTCCAACGTCTCGAATTCCGGGGCGTCATGATCGTTATTCAATGGATAGTGATCATCAACCGCGAAGGTTGTGTGAGGCAGGGATGTGAGGCGTCCGGCGGCAATCGGTACGAATGCCGAGCGGTTTGCGTGTGCGGGATATTGAGGGGATGTAGAATTGCGGACGCTATGCCTGTCGGAAGCATACGCTCCCGGCAAGAGCATGCGCCCATGCCCCGATTTGTTTTTCGGTTTACCGAACTTACCCGCGTGCTCGCAGGTAGCCGTCGACAACCCGGACGCGGTCGCCCGCATTCCAGCTTGGTTGATTGTTATAGGGAAAGTTGCGTACCGTTCCATTTTCCATGCGGACACGGACTTCATACGTGGTTGCCGACCGTGTGCGTTTTTCCACTTCATTACCCGCATAACCGCCGCCGACTGCGCCGGCAACGGTGGCTAGCGTGCGTCCATTGCCGCCGCCTATCTGATTTCCCAGCACGCCGCCCAGTACCGCGCCGGCAGCGATGCCCACCCCGCTAGGCTGTGCCTGGGTTTGCAGTGCGCGCACCGATTCGACGCGGCCGCAGTTGTTGCAGATTGCCGGCGCCTGCGCAACATAGGCTGGCTCGCGGTACTGATCATGGTACTGGGTTGGTTTGGCGGGACGCGCCGCATAAGACTTTTCTTTTGGCGTCGATGCGGAAGCGGTTTTGTCCACAACACTTTTCGCCTTGACCGGCGCTGTCTCAGGCTCACTTTGAGTGTTCGGTGCCAGGGAAGCAATTTGCGATGGGGCGCCATGTGGCACCTGGACGACTTGCGGCGCAGGAGCGGGAGCAGCAGCCGTAGCGGCCGGCGCAGTCGTGCTGTAAGAGTTAGGCAGGACACCCGTTATCGCGGCCACGCCAACCAGACTAACCAGTATGACTGAAGCAGACGCGGCAGCCACGAGCGGGTGTATGCGATTCGACGTATTGTTGCTTTCCATGCTTACCTCCTGTTATTTCATTTGATCATTCCTATACACATATTATTGAAGGTATTTTGGCTTTTGGGTGTCGTTGGAGTGTGTCAAATGTAAGCCATTGTAACGAGCGGCCTACAAGGTAATTTGAAGATCCAGAAAACTGTGAAGTAAGATTAATTACGTGGCCAGGAACGGTACTTAACTGACTTTCAGCATTCGGTAGAGGAGTGATTAATAATTTTTGTGAAACTGCAATAGGAATCGCCGAGCGATAATAGTACAAGTAACATTCATTATTTCTTTCTGAGAAATAATGCTGCGAATACGGGGTAAGTACAACAGCATTAGTAACAAATGAAGGCTATCAGATTCTAAACAAAAACTAATATTTCCAGTCCAGTTTCGCCGGCATGATTTTGAACGCGGCGCGCACCGGCGCGCCGTGTCGCCATCAATCCTCGCGTCGCAAATGCGGAAACAGAATCACATCCCGAATATTCGGTGAATCCGTAATCAGCATCATGAGCCGGTCAATACCGATGCCGCAGCCGCCGGTCGGCGGCAGTCCATACTCGAGCGCCCGGATGTAATCGGCGTCGTAATACATCGCCTCTTCGTCGCCCGCATCCTTGGCGGCGACCTGCGCCTGGAAGCGCGCGGCCTGGTCTTCCGCATCGTTCAGCTCGGAAAACCCGTTGGCGATTTCGCGGCCCGTGATGAACAATTCGAAGCGCTCCGTAATCCCCGGCACCGTATCCGAGGCGCGCGCCAGCGGCGATACTTCGACCGGATAGTCGACGATATAGGTCGGTTCCCACAATTGCGACTCGGCGGTTTCCTCGAACAGCGCCAGTTGCAATGCGCCGAGGCCGGCGCCCGCATGCGGCTTCGCACCGAACTTCTTCAATTCTTCCGTGATGAAGCCCGCATCCTGCAACTGCTCGCTGGTGTACCCGGGCGCATATTTGTTGATCGCTTCGACGATCGTCATGCGGTGAAACGGCTTGCTCAAATCGAGTTCGCGACCCTGATAGGTCAGCGTCGCTGTGCCATGCGCATCGACCGCCGCCTTGCGGATCACGGCTTCGGTGAAATCCATCAGCCACTTGTAATCGACATAGGCAGCGTAAAACTCCATCATCGTGAATTCCGGATTGTGGCGCGGTGATACGCCTTCATTGCGGAAATTACGATTGACTTCGAATACCCGGTCGAACCCGCCGACCACCAGCCGCTTCAGATACAGTTCCGGCGCAATGCGCAGGAACATTTCCATGTCGAGCGCATTGTGATGCGTGATGAAAGGCTTGGCCGCCGCGCCGCCGGGTATCACGTGCAGCATCGGCGTTTCGACTTCCATGAAGTCATGCTCGGCCATGAAGCGCCGGATCGACGATATTGCGGCGGTGCGCGCCTTGAATGTGCGGCGCGTTTCTTCATTCATGATCAGGTCGACATACCGTTGCCGGTACTTGGTTTCCTGGTCGGCCAGTCCGTGAAACTTGTCCGGCAGCGGACGCAGCGACTTGGTCAGCAGCCGCAGGGTGGTTACCTTGATCGACAGCTCGCCGGTCTTGGTCTTGAACAGCGTGCCTTCCGCGCCGAGGATGTCGCCGAGGTCGTAATGCTTGAATGCCTCATGCGCGGCTTCGCCGGCCAGTTCATTCGTGATGTAAAGCTGGATGCGGCCGTCGGCGCGCGCGCCCGAGGCATCCTGGATGGTGGCGAATGATGCCTTGCCCATCACACGCTTGAGCATCATGCGGCCGGCCACGACCACCTTCACCGCCTGCGATTCAAGTACCTCGCGCTCGGTCTCGGCATGCTCGGCATGCAGCGCCGCAGCCTTGTGCTGCGGCCGGAAATCATTGGGGAAGGCAATGCCTTCCTTGCGCAGGGCCGCCAGCTTGCCACGCCGCTCGCCGATGATGGCGCTCTCGTCTTTTTCTTCGGTTATTGCAGAGTATTTGTCAGTCATCATGATTCTTAGACGCCTTGTTTGAGGGATGCGGCGATGAAACCGTCGAGGTCGCCATCCAGCACGGCCTTGGTATTGCCGGTTTCAAAGCTTGTACGCAGATCCTTGATCCGCGACTGGTCCAGCACATACGAGCGAATCTGGTGGCCCCAGCCGACATCGGTCTTGGAGTCTTCCAGCTTTTGCTGGTCGCTCATGCGCTTGCGCAATTCATGCTCATACAAACGCGACTTCAGCATTTCCCACGCTTCCGCGCGGTTGCGATGCTGGCTACGGTCGTTCTGGCACTGCACCACGATGCCGGAAGGGGCGTGGGTCAGGCGCACCGCCGAGTCGGTCTTGTTGATATGCTGGCCGCCCGCGCCGGATGCGCGGTAGGTGTCGACGCGCACGTCCGACGGATTGATATCGATCTCGATCGATTCATCCACTTCCGGATAGACGAACAGGCTCGAGAATGAGGTGTGGCGGCCATTGGCCGAGTCGAACGGCGACTTGCGCACCAGCCGGTGCACGCCGGTCTCGGTACGCAGGAAGCCATAGGCGTAATCGCCCTCGACCTTGATGGTGGCGGTCTTGATGCCGGCGACCTCGCCCTCGGACTGTTCCAGGATTTCGGCCTTGAAGCCCTTGCGTTCGCAATAGCGCAGATATTGACGCAGCAGCATCGATGCCCAGTCCTGGGCCTCGGTGCCGCCGGCGCCGGCCTGAATGTCAATGAAGCAATTGTTCGGGTCCATCGGATTGCTGAACATCCGGCGGAACTCCATGTTCTCGACCAGCTGCTTCAGTTCCTGGGTGTCCTGTTCGATGGCGACCAGCGTGTCTTCATCCTGCTCTTCGCGCGCCATCTCGAACAGGTCGGCGGCGTCGCGCAGGCCAGATTCAATCCTGGTCAGCGTCATTACGATGTCTTCCAGCGATTTCTTCTCTTTGCCGAGATCCTGGGCGCGTTTCTGGTCATTCCAGACGGTGGGATCTTCGAGTTCCGCGTTGACCTGCTCTAGTTTCTCCGACTTCGTATCGAAGTCAAAGATACCTCCGAAGTTCTGCTTCGCGGATGGTCAGGTCTGCAAGCAGCCCTGAGAGGGAATTGATGCGTTCGGCTTCCATGATGAGCTCTTCTGTAATCAAACCCTGCATTATACCTTAGCGCCTGGGCCGGTTCGCACGGCGTGCGGGCCGCCGACGCCCCGGATCGGTTGATTCCGGAGGGAAACCGCAGTGCTGACCGACTGTTGAACTTTCATCATCATAATTGCTCTACTGTTTTTGATTTGATAACACGACGATTATCCAACGCGATCGGATTTCAAAAATGGCACAGAAACCTTCCTCCCATTCCACCGACAAGATTGAAGAAACCGTCGCCTTGCAGCGCAAGATTCAGCGTGAGATCGATGAAATCGATGCAAAAAAGGCCGCGGGCAAGCAGCCATCCGATGAAGGCGCGGTGCAGGCCGGGCCGCGCAAGCAGCCGGAGCCGCCTTTCCCGGAGCAGCACCTGCAGAAGCCCGGGCTTGAATCGGACTTGAAGCCGCGTCCGCAGTTCATGGCGCCCGATTACAAGGGCAGCGGCAAGCTGAACGACATGGTCGCGCTGATAACCGGCGGCGACTCCGGAATCGGGCGGGCGGTCGCGGTGCTGTATGCGCGCGAGGGCGCCGATGTAGCCATCGTCTATCTGAACGAGCACAGCGACGCGGAAGAGACCAGGCAATGCGTGGAAAAGGAAGGCCGGCGCTGCATAACGATTTCAGGCGATGTGCGCGATTCGGCGTTTTGCAATGCGGCAGTCCAGCAGACCGTGGATGCCTTCGGCAAGCTCGATATTCTGGTCAATAATGCGGCATTCCAGGAACATGTCTCCTCGCTGGACGAGCTTACCGATGAACACCTGGACATGACCTTCCGGACCAACATCTATGGTTACTTCCACATGGCCAGGGCGGCGCTGCCGCATCTGAAGGCGGGCTCTTCGATCATCAATACCGGATCGGAAACCGGCCTGTTCGGGAACCAGAGGCTGCTTGATTATTCATCGACCAAGGGCGCGATTCACGCATTCACCATGTCGCTGGCGACCAATCTGGTCTCGCGCGGTATCAGGGTCAATGCGGTGGCGCCCGGGCCGGTCTGGACCCCGCTCAATCCCGCCGATCAGCCTGCCGACCGCGTGAAGGAATTCGGCAAATCGCCGGATATGAAACGGCCGGCCCAGCCGGAGGAATTGTCGCCGGCGTATGTATTCCTGGCTTCGCCGGTTTGTTCAAGCTATATCACCGGCATCATCCTGCCCGTGCTGGGTGGGGTGACCGGCGGTGCCTGATCTCCGGTCAGAACACTGTCTTTATCCGATATGAAAGGAATCTCATGAATCTGTCTCCGATGACCAGCAAGATGAGGGAGTGCGTGGCTAACTGTCTCGAATGCCATCGCCTCTGCACTGAGACCGCGGCGCATGTGCTGCATGGCGGCCATGTTCATAGCGAAGCCAAACATCTTGTCGCGCTGCTCGATTGCGCCCAGATGTGCAATGTGCATGCGGATTTCATGGCGCGCCGTTCGCCGCATCATATGCATCTCGCGAAAGAGTGCGCCGAGATCTGCACCGCTTGTGCGGTGCTGTGCGAAGAGCATCCTGATCCGGATGGCGAGATGAAGCTTTGTGCACAGGCTTGCCGCAAGTGCGCGAAAAGTTGTTCGGAGATGTGAACGCAATAATGACAATGCCGCCCGGAGGGCCGGGCGGCATTGTTTTGCTGCGGAGATCAATACAATACTTAAACTGGAGCCCAGGTCAACTTCCTGACGACCCTGCCTAGCATATTTTGCCGCCGGCCCGAATACGGCATCCGCTGGTGAGGGCGTTCACTGCCCAATTCACCTTTCCATCGGCAGCACGTGTGCCATCCAGAACATAATCATCGGTGATCATTATTCCGTTCGCTTGGGCCGGAATGATCCTTAGCGTCGCGACCGGACCGGCCGTTGTCAAAGTAATTCCTGCCGGATTAAATATAGGACTTCCGGGCGACGGCAATGCAGGCATGCCAGCAGCTGCAGTAATAGCATCCGCGACAGGTACGCCGTTTGCAACGCCAAAGGCGGTGAAATCAGGGCCATTCACACAGTCCCCACTTTGTGAACATAAATCGACTGCCAGTTTATAAGGCGCCGCTGCAGAAATAATCTCGGTATATCGCGCCCTCAGCGTGTAGTTCTGATATGCCGGGATCGCAATTGCGGCCAGGATTCCGATAATCGCCACTACCACCATCAATTCAATCAGTGTGAAGCCGCGTTGTGTTTTGTTCGTTACGGTGAGCTTGTTCATATTAATACTCCCATTTTAGATTTAACACATGTACTGAAAAAACCCCATTTACGTTAAGTTGCTGCAACCATGTATTCGCAAGTAGCGGGCCATGAGAATTAGCAAGCGTTTAGGCAGTTTTTCGTGACATTTTTCAAACAAATGTCTCGTGCGAATCGCGACATCCAAAAGCTGTCCGGACTTATTCTGGACATGTAAAAAATGTCGCGAAATAATCGAGAAATCGGGATGACTATCGATACGGAAAAAGAAAAGACACCAGGCGGGATAGAGATTGATTTGCGCCTGGCCGGATTACTGACCGGGAAGACCAGTAAGACCATGCAGAGATGGTGTACCGACGGTACCTTGCCTTCACGTATAGTCGATCAGCGCGGCAAACGAATGGTCCTGTTGGATAGCGTGCTGCTCTTCACGCCGCTGTGTGCGGACGACGCCTGGCTGGTTGGCGAAGCCGCGGGTGGCAACGCAGGCGCACTAAATGAAATCGGCGTTATTTTTCTCGAGGCGGGAAAGCCGGAGATCGCATTTGCATGGTTCGACGGCGCAGCCAAGGCAGGCCATGCCGATGCCATGCACTGGCTATCCAAATATTTTATTTATGGAACGATGGGCGTTGCAGCTAATGAAGCGCTTGGTATGAGCTGGCTTGCCGCTGCGGCCGCTAAAGGACATGAAATTGCAAAGGCGCAATGGACGACCTTCAGGATCGGCCGCTTTGAAATCGAAGATTATTCGAATGCTTTTGAAAACGATTAAGGAGAAGCTGCAATTCGCGCATGGCAGTGCTCCGGTAAAGCGCAGCTTCCCTGTTAATCGCCTGCCGGATTACTTCAGCAAGCCTTCCGCCTTCAGGGTTTCTTGTACCTTCGGCCGTTCTCCAACCCGGCCCATGAATGCCTTGATGTTGGGCCACGGGCTCAGGTCGATGGCATGCATCTTGGTCCAGTTCAGCACGGTGAACAGGTAGGCATCCGCCGCACTGAATTTATCGCCGGAGACGTAGCTCTTCCCATCCAACATTTTTTCCAATGTATTCAAGCGGCGTCCGATCGTGCTTTTCTGCACTTCCTTCATTTCCGGCGTCATCGCCGGATTGAACAATGCGCCGATTTGTTTGTGAACCTCGGACGATGCAAAATTCAGCGCTTCCATCTGGTGATAGCGCTCCATCGTGCCCAGCTTCGGCACCAGTTCCGATTCCGGCTTCTGGTCGGCCAGGTATTGGCAAATGACACCGACTTCGGTCAACACTTCGCCATTATCGAGCTGCAGCGCCGGCACGTAGCCTTTTGGATTGATTTTCCAGAAGTCTCCGCCGTCTTCGGTTTTCTTGTTCGGGATATCGACCTTGACCAGGTCTACATTATGGCCGGCTTCGCGGGCAACAATATGCGTTGCCATCGAACAGGCGCCGGGAGAGTAATAGAGCTTCATGTGCTTCCTTTTCAATAAGTGATTCAGGATGGCCGATCAAAATGCGGCGCTGCCGCACGGGCGGAATTGACTTTAACATAAAGACTAAATTTTTTCGGGGCACGGCGGACGGCGCAGGGCGTATCGCCGCACCATCATATTCAGAAAATGAAAAACCCGCTTTTCCAAAGCTTGACATCGGTCGATAACTACCGGCGAAGTACTGGCATTGCTCTGCATTTTTCATTACACTAACAGCAATTACGGGGCGGTAGCTCAGTTGGGAGAGCGTTGCGTTCGCAATGCAAAGGTCGTGAGTTCGATTCTCATCCGCTCCA
>JAQGMO010000374.1 GCA_028292315.1 Herminiimonas sp.
CCGGTTATTGGCGGGATGACCTTGTCAGCTTCCTGCTAGGCTGCAGCTTCTCGTTTGAAAGTGCCCTGACCGATGGCGGCATACGCCTGCGGCATGTGATCCAGCGCGTCAATGTCGCTATGTACAAGACCAATATCGCCTGCCAGCCGGCTGGTCGCTTTCACGGTAATATGGTAGTCAGCATGCGTCCGGTCAAAAGCCGCGAGGTGGCCCGCGCGGTAGAGATTTCAGCGCGGTTTCCACAAGTGCACGGCGCGCCTATCCATATTGGCAGCCCTGGCGCGATCGGGATCGCCGACCTGCTGAACCCGGATTTCGGGGACCCGGTCGCCGTGCTCGAGGATGAATTGCCGGTATTCTGGGCGTGCGGCGTGACGCCGCAATATGTGGCGGAATGCAGTCGGATTCCTTTTTGCATAAGTCATTCTCCGGGTAAGATGCTGGTTACTGATTTCAGAAACGAATGAAATCGTCGGTGACAACATCAATAAGTGGAGTTTTGCAATGCCAAAAGAAAAGAGCAGTCGAGCCGGCAGCGCAACGTCGGCTGTGCGAATGAATGCGTCGCCAACTGCCAGAGAACCCATCGTTTCATCTTCTCATCTCGCTTCAGGGCGGAGTTCGGAATTGAGTGAATTTGAATTCGGCTTGATTGTTGCGAGTAATGCGTTCAATCGCTGGGCGGTTCGGTGCATCGCCGCGGTCGGGGTGAAGGACATGACGATTACTGACGTGTTGGTGCTGCATCATGTCAATCACCGGGCACGGGAAAAAAGGCTGGGCGATATTGCTTTTATCCTGAACATAGAAGATACGCACATCGTCAATTATTCACTGAAAAAACTACAGTCGCTTGGGCTGGTTAAAACTGAACGCCGCGGTAAGGAAGTGTTGTATTCCACTAATGACGAAGGGCAGGCTGTTTGCCAGCGTTACCATGAGATCAGGGAACAGGTGTTGGTGTCAGGACTGGCGGGAGACGGTACCGAGACATTTGAACTGAGCGAATTAGCCCGGTTTTTACGCATTTTGTCAGGACTTTACGATCAGGCGGCGCGCTCGGCGACGTCTTTTTAAGCTTGCACTGCAGCATCCGGCAAAACTGGCGCGCCTAAATAACGCTGAGTCGCGCTAAATCACACGCCACAGGGCGAATACCAGCAAGGTATAAAACGCCGCCATAAGGTCATCCCACATGACGCCGAATCCCCCTTTGAAATGCCGGTCGAAGTAGCCGATCGGCGGCGGCTTCACCATATCGAAAAAGCGAAACACGACGAATGCCCACAACTGGGTAAGGAATCCCGCCGGCGTCACAAGCAGCAGTACCAGCCAGAATGCAATGATTTCATCCCATACCATGCTGCCATGGTCGGCGACGCCGAGATCGCGCCCGGTTTTTGAGCAAGCCCACACTCCGGCAACGAAACCGGCGGCAATGATCAGCGCCCAATTGAGTGGAGTGAAAACCGCGGGCCAGCGCGCCGATAACGTGGCGAAAGCCAGCCATGCGAGCAAGGTGCCCGCCGTGCCGGGCATGATCGGTGACAGGCCGCTGCCGAAGCCCTGGGCAATCAGATGCGCCGGGTCCGACAACATGAAGCGGGAGGTAGGCTTACGTATCAATGCGATTTGTCCTGATTCGAGATTCATCAGGGCGAGCTGAAATGATCGAACGAATCGAGTTGCAGGTCGAGCGCGCCGCCTTGCGCATCGACCAGGCGCAAGCGGTTTCCCGCCTCGATGCTGCCGACGCGCGTCACCGGCGTCGCACTGCGATGCGCCGCCGCCAGGACCGCGATGCGGTTCGACACCGGTGCGGTGAAGCATAGTTCGTAATCGTCGCCACCGGCGAGTGTAAAGCGGCGCCGCAGGTCTTGCGGCGCGCGCGCCAGCACCGGGCCGGCCGGCAGGGCGTCGACATTCAATGCCGCACCGACCGCGGAGCGTTTCAGGATATGGCCGAGGTCGCCGATCAAGCCGTCTGAAATATCGATTGCCGCGTGGGCGATGCCGCGTAATGCGCAACCCAATGCAAGCCTCGGCGTTGGCTCGTGCATCCGTCCTGCACATGCCTCGATCATCGGGGCGTCCATCTTCAGCTCACGCCGATATCCGGCAAGAGCGAGGCGGGCGTCGCCTAACGTCCCGGAAACCCAGATATCGTCACCGGCGCGTGCCGCGTCACGGCGCAGGGCAAGGCCAGGCGGAATCTCGCCGAAGATCGTGATGCAAATATTCAGCGGTCCTTTTGTGGTATCGCCGCCGATAAGGGCGCATCCATGCTGATCGGCCAGCCGGAACATTCCATCGGAAAACGGGGCCAGCCATTCCTCCACCGCTTCCGGCAGCGACAGCGCCAGCGTAAAGGCCAGCGGGGCGGCTCCCATGGCTGCGAGGTCGGAAAGATTGACTGCGAGGCATTTGTGGCCAAGCTTTGCGGGATCGGCGCCAGCAAAGAAGTGGCGTCCCTCTACCAGCATGTCGGATGAGATCGCCAGTTGCATGCCGGATGCTGGCGTCAGCAGCGCACAATCATCGCCTATCCCCAAGGCGGCATGGCGATCATGGCGCAGGGGGCGATCGAAGTAGCGGGAAATCAGGCTGAATTCGGACAACATGGGGTGATTGTACCGAATCTCTGGAGGCTATTGATGATCATGAACGGATGCCGGGATCGATGAACTGTTTTTATTTTGCGAACCTGGCCGTAGCAGCCAGGGAATACACGGGATTTGCATGCCTGCCTCAATGCACACTCCCTGGCCTTTCCCATAATACAAGGGAAAAGCCAGAGAAGCACAGATCAGTCATGCAGCCACATCTTCTGTTTTAACGGTCAGGGCGAGTCCCAGTCCCGCCACCAATTGCTGGCGCACACCGGCCTCGTGCGGCGAAACCCCGAACCCGACCATCACGCCGGCCTGATCGTAAAAGCGGCATACCGTCCGCTCGTTTTCCAAGGTCGCTTGCCACTTGCCGCTGCCGCCAGCCTGCGGCGGCAGCAGCGCCAGCGGATAGCTTGGCGTCTTGACGATCACCGGCGCCGGTTTCAAATCGATCGGCGTCAGCTCGCCGGACAGGGTGCGCGCAATTGCCCGTGCCGCCGTCATTAAAGGCGCTATGTACGGCATGATGCGCGTGCCGCCGCCATCCAGCGTATATTCGGCGCAGTCACCAAGCGCAAATATATCGGCTGCGCTGGTCTGGCCGAACACGTCGACCACGATACCCCGACCGACGTTCAGTTGCGCGGCTTGCGCCAGCGTCAGATGCGGCCGCAATCCAATCGCCGACAAAACGATATCGGTCTCGAACCGGCTTTCGTCCGCGAGCGCGATTGCCAGGCCGTTCTCGCCGCGGTCGATTCTCACCGCCGTGGTGCCAAGGCGCAGCGCAACGCCGCGTCCTATCAGGGCGGCCTGCAATCCCAGCGAGAGCGCCGGGGCGGCCAGTGCGGCGAGCGGCAATGGATTGGGATCGATCAGTGTCACCGCATGACCCGCGCCTGCCAGGTCGTCCGCGAATTCACAGCCGATCAGACCGGCGCCGAGAATGGCAATGCGGGCTGGCTGTCCGGCCCGGGGCAACTCGAGCTTATCGCGGAATACCGCATAATCGGCAACGTGATTCACCGATAGCACCTGGTCGGCCGCATTGCCGGCGATCGGCAACCGGATCGGCTGCGCGCCGACGGCAATCACCAGCTTGCCATATTCAAATTGCCCGGCGCCGGTATTGAGCACCCTGCCGACGGGATCGATTTCGCTGACCGTGGTAGAGGTAATAATATTCGCATTCAGCTGGGCCGCCATTTGTTCAGCGCTCTGGGTTACCAGTTGCGCGGGCTGCTTCTTTTGTGCGAATGCATTCGACAGCATCGGCTTGGAATAGAAACCGCCATCATCGGCGGTGATGATCGTCAGCGGGGTAACCTTGTCGAGCTTGCGCAGTTCGCGCGCCAGCGTGTAGCCGGCGAGCCCGGCGCCGATGATGATGATCGGTTTCATTGGAAATCCTTATTTTTGAAGCGCTTATTTTTAATGCGCTTATTCCTGGAACGTTTGTTCTTGAAGCGAAGGAGAGTCCGGCGTGCGCAGCGGCCATGACCTGCCGCCGGCGGTGCCGGGATAAGTCGGGGTTAGATCTCGACCATGTCGAAGTCGGCTTTGGCCACGCCGCAGTCCGGGCATTCCCAATCGGCGGGAATGTCGTCCCACCGCGTGCCGGCGGCAATGCCGTCTTCGGGCAGGCCTACGCTTTCGTCATATACAAAGCCGCAAACGATGCACTGATAAGTTTTCATTCTGATCCTTTTATTAAATTAATCCGGTCGATACGATTGGTCGTGCTTAAGCTTTTTGCAGTTCGGTCGCGAGCGCGTCACGGTAGTGGTTCGCATGCCGCTCTTCCACCTTTGCCAATGCCGCGAAGCGCTTTGCCGCTACCTCGAGCGTGCGCTTGAAATTGGCTGCATGCTCTTTCGACTCGGCGATCTGCTCATCAAATTCAGCAACAGCCGATTGATTGCCTTCTTCAACGGCGAGGTGACGGAACTTCGGATACATTTCGGTATATTCGTAAGTTTCGCCTTCGATTGCGATTTCCAGCGATTTCGCAGGCGTCAGCTGGGCTTTCGGATAAAGCAGATCGAGATGGCCGAACGCGTGCATTACTTCCTGCTCGGCGGTATCTTCAAAAATTTTCGCGACATCTTCAGCGCCGGCTTCGCGCGCCAGCTTCGCAAAATAACGATATTTGATATGCGCCATGGATTCGCCGGCGAACGCAGATTCAAGATTTTCAATCGTTACGGATTTGACTGCATTTTGATTAGCCACTGAATTGCTCCTGTTGGTTTTAAGGTCCCGATTGACTCGCGCAATTGGTATGGAACGTATGATAGCGAACCCTAATCGATTAAGGAAATTGATTGTTTAAATCATTTCAATAGTTTTCTATTAAACTGTTTTATGGAAATACCTATAAATCCCCGCGCGTCCCTCTGATAAAATCGTCAGCTTTCCGTAAGTTAAAAAGGAAGGCCGTATCATGGATTCGCTCATCGACCAAAAAGAAGAGATTCGACAGCAGCTGCGCCAGGCAGCGCTTGAATACCATGAATTTCCTACGCCCGGTAAGATCAGCGTTACGCCGACCAAGCAGTTGACCAATCAGCGCGACCTTGCACTGGCCTATTCACCGGGCGTTGCCGCCGCGTGTGAAGAAATCGCCGCCGACCCCGCGAATGCCTTTAAATACACGGCGCGCGGCAACCTGGTCGCGGTCATTACCAATGGCACAGCGGTGCTGGGCCTGGGTAATATCGGTCCGCTTGCATCCAAGCCAGTCATGGAAGGCAAGGGCGTTCTGTTCAAAAAATTTGCCGGTATCGATGTCTTCGATATCGAAATCAATGAGTCCGATCCAGACAAGTTATGCGACATCATCGCCTCGCTGGAGCCGACTTTCGGCGGTGTTAACCTGGAAGACATCAAGGCGCCTGAATGCTTCTATATAGAACGCAAGCTGCGCGACCGCATGAAGATCCCGGTTTTTCATGATGACCAGCACGGCACCGCCATCATTGTCGGCGCTGCCATCCTGAACGGTTTAAAAGTAGTCGGCAAGGATATAAAGAAATGCAAGCTGGTCGTCAGCGGCGCCGGCGCCGCGGCGCTGGCTTGCCTGGACCTGATTGTCGATCTCGGTTTCCCGATCGAAAATATTTACGTTACCGACCTGGCTGGCGTAGTGTACAAGGGCCGGGTCGAACTGATGGACCCGGACAAGGAGCGCTTCGCACGCGATACCGCGGCACGCACGCTGGCGGAAGTTATTCCCGGCGCCGATATTTTCCTCGGCTTGTCAGCGGGCGGCGTGTTGAAACCCGCGATGGTCGAAAGCATGGGTCCCAGTCCGCTGATCCTGGCGCTCGCGAATCCGACTCCGGAAATTCTGCCTGAGGAAGTCAGGAGCGTGCGCAGTGACGCGATAATTGCCACTGGCCGGTCGGATTATCCAAACCAGGTTAACAACGTATTGTGCTTCCCTTACATCTTCCGCGGCGCGCTCGACTGCGGCGCGACCACCATCACGCGCGAAATGGAAATCGCCTCGGTATATGCAATCGCCGAATTGGCGCAGGCTGAGCAATCCGATATTGTTGCGACGACTTATGGCATCACCAACCTGTCATTCGGTCCGGAATACATTATCCCCAAGCCCTTTGATCCGCGCCTGATGATGAAAATCGCGCCGGCCGTTGCCATCGCGGCTGCGGAATCGGGCGTCGCCGCCCGGCCGATCAGCGACATGCAGGCCTATACCGGTCGCCTGCAGCAATTCGTCTATCGCAGCGGCACCTTCATGAAGCCGATTTTTGCGGTGGCGAAGGCGGCGCCGGACGCCAAAAAACGTATTCTCTATGCGGAAGGGGAAGACGAGCGCATCCTGCGCGCGGTGCAGGTGGTGGTTGACGAAGGTTTGGCCAAGCCGATTCTGGTCGGTCGTCCGGCGATCCTCGCGCAGCGCATCCAGAAATTCGGTTTGCGCCTGCGGCCCGATATTGATTTCGAAGTTATCAATCCCGAATACGATGAGCGCTATCGCGACTTTTGGCAGACATACCTGAACATGATGCGGCGCAAGGGCATCACCGAACAATACGCAAAGCTCGAAATGCGCCGTCGTCATACGCTGATCGGCGCCATGATGATTGAAAAGGGGTATGCCGACGGCATGATCTGCGGCACGTACGGCACCACCGACATTCATCTTAAATATGTCGACCAGGTGCTGGGCAAGCGCGAAGGTGTCAATGTTTACGGCGCGATGAACGGCTTGATTTTTTCCGATCGACAGGTCGTGCTGGTCGACACGCACGTCAACGAGAACCCGACTGCGGAGCAACTGGCGGAGATCACCATCATGGCCGCCGAGGAGATGCGTCGCTTTGGCTTGTTTCCGCGCGCCGCATTGTTGTCGCATTCAAACTTCGGCAGCAGCAATAGTGAATCGGCAAAGAAAATGCGCGCCGCGCTGGCCCTGATACAGGAACTGGCGCCCGATCTGGAAGTCGATGGCGAGATGCATGGAGACATTGCGCTCCATAACCACTTGTTGAAGAGGATGATGCCGGATTCAAGGCTGCAGGGCGATGCCAATCTGCTGGTTTTGCCGAATATCGACGCCGCCAACATTGCCTATAATTTGCTCAAGGTGGCGGCTGGCAACGGCATAGCGATCGGCCCTGTGCTGCTCGGTTGCGCGCGTCCGGTGCATATACTGACCCCGTCGGCGACCGTGCGGCGCGTTGTGAATATGAGCGCTTTGTGCGTGATGGATTCGATGTCGCAAAGGTCATAGGCGCCTGCGCAGCGTTTGATAAAAAGCCGCTCCCGGATTTCGGAGCGGCTTCTTCCTTGGGAGTGCCGCCGCGTCAGGATGAGGCGAGTTTCAACCCAATAATGCCGGCGACAATAAAGCCGACGCTAAGCAATCTCAACATATTGGACGGTTCGTCAAACAAGATGATCCCCAATATCACGGTGCCAACCGCGCCCACGCCGACCCACACGGCATAGGCTGTGCCGACAGGTAAAGACCTCATCGCTATGCCGAGTAGGCCCATGCTGACGATCATGGCCAGCACGGTGCCGGCACTGGGCCAGAAGCGGGTAAAACCTTCAGTGTATTTGAGGCCGATTGCCCAGCCGATTTCAAACAGGCCCGCGAGGATCAGGATAATCCAGTTCATGAGATTTTCTTTCCGGGATGGTGTTGTAAAGGCTTATTTCCTGAGCGGCACGCGGCCGGTCTGGACCAGGGTCGCGGCTCGATCGCAATGGCCGGGCTGGTCATCGAAGAATATATGCGGCTTGAACGCGGCCAGCACCGCCGACTTTGCCACGCCACCCATGAAAAACGTCTCGTCGATCGCGACATCCCATGCACGCAATGTGCGAATCACCCGCTCATGGGCCGGCGAAGAGCGGGCGGTGACCAATGCCGTACGGATCGGCGACCTGCTCCCATCGGCGGTGCTGAAGTTGTTTTGAATGAAGGACAAGGCTTTCAACAGGCGCGCGAACGGCCCTTCCGGCAAGGGCTTCATCGCATTTTCGCGCTCGTGATTTTCGAATGCCTCGATGCCCTGGGCCTGGAAAATCCGTTCCGACTCATCTGAAAAAATGACCGCGTCGCCATCGAATGCAATCCTGATCTGGTCGAGTTCTTCCAGTGCGTTGTCCGGCATTTTATATAGCAGGGCGGAGGCGACGCCGGAATCGACGGCGGCCTGCACATCATCTTCATGCAGGGACAAAAACAGGCTGACATTGAATGCTTGCAGATACGGCGCCAGCGATGCGCCGCCGGTCAGGGCGGCGCGTGTGATATCGAGGCCGTAATGTTCAATCGAATTGAAGATCCGCATCGACGTCTCGGATGAATTGCGCGACATGATCACCACTTCCACGAAGCGCTGGTTGTGCACCACGAGGTTCAGCTTCAACAATGCGCGCACCAGCGCGAAGCCGGCGCCCAGTTTCAGGATTTCACTTTCGTTGTCGAGCTGATGCTGGCGATAGGCTTCCAGTCCGCGCGTGCGGTAAATATTTTCTTCGGCTTCCAGGTCAAACAGCGCGCGGGAAGAAATGCCGATCACCAGCAAATTATCAAGAGAGAAGGCCATGCATCCATTTTTTCCGGCAAGCCGGGAGTTGTTTTAATCGCATTCGTGGAATACTGCTTCGGACACGAGCGCCGCATGGCGTCGTGTTTCCGCATTATAAGCTTAACGGATTACACCATACCACGCGTCAAAGCGGCATAAGAGGAGGAGGGTATGGCGCCAATCAAGCCAATGGCGCCAGGCGCGCGTCAGTTCGGCCGAACGGGCTGCATTGCCAACGGCGGCAAACAAAGCCGGGCACGGCTTTTTCACAGCATGACTGCCGGTCCGGATTGGCCCGGCTTTCGATCAGCTCTTGAGACGAGTGATCTTGGTGCCTTCGAGCGACAGGTTCGCCATCAGGCCGGCATTCGTCAATGCGAATGCCACCACCGGTCCCTTGACCGAATTGACATCGACGCTGCCGTTAGCGCCGACCTTCAGCATCGCAACAGAGGCATCGATGCCCGCTGTCCAGGCTGCGCTCTTTCGGAACTGCTCGAGGGCTTCCGGTGTCATGAACAGGAAGAAAAGCGCCTTTGACTGGGCGCCGGCCTGCAATCCGATCGATATCGATGCAAGATTGTAATAGTCTACAGTCTTGTTTTTAATCCGTAGCGTTCCCTCGCCATATTGTCCACCGACTAACAGTCCGGCTGCGATCACCCTTGGAAACACCAGTACGCCGCTCGCTTTCATCACTACTTCACGTGAACCGGGGACCGTATCGTTCAAGCGCATGAGACTGGTGTCGACGGCGGCTTCGAGATCGCTGCGGCGCTTATCGGTCGCTGCAGCCTCCTTTGGCGTCACCGTTCCGGTTGTTGTCGAACTACATCCCGAGAGGGCCAATCCCGTGGCAGCGAACGACGCTGCCGTCTTCAATATGAAATGACGCCTTTGCATGAGACCTCCATCAGGTTAAACGGCAGCGAGTTACTGGGATATTCCATGCTGAAAGTCGCTTCAGGACATGGATGCCGGACCAGTATGTCGCTAATCCGCAGGAGCCGAATCCTACTTTGGTTGGCTTTGATTTGAGTCACGCGGAATGTATTAAAAAAGCCCGCAGCTTGCGGCGCCGGCAATGTTTGCCAGCTAAACGGGACCGTCGCCAACGTCCGTTCCGCATCGTGTGTTCGTTTCAATAACAGGCGCGCTGTTACTCGGCGAACAGGTCCGGACCGAAGACTTCGTAGTGGATATTGGCCTCCCTGATTCCTTTGTTAATCAAGGCATCATGCTGCATACGCATAAAAGGAACGGGGCCACAGATATAGTAATCAGCATCGGGCAGCATAATCGCATGCGCGATCAAATCGACATTCACGAGTCCTGGATGATCGTAATCCCTTCCCTGCTGATCTTCCGGAAGCGGCTCGTTATAAAAAACAAAGGTTTTGAAATTCGGGTGCTGCTGCGCCATCTGACGCAAATGATCTTTCATGGCATGCACCGCGCTGTTCCGTGCACCATGCACGAATACCACTTCCCGCCCGGTGGATTGCATTACCCGATTGAGCATGCTAATCAACGGGGTAAGGCCGACGCCGCCGCTGATCAGCACCACGGGTGTGGTCGCGTTGACGTCGATGTAAAAATTTCCGTACGGCGCCGCGACCTTGATCACATCGCCGACCTGGATTTGATCGTGCAAAAGCGTGGAGACATAGCCCGCATGCGCCGGATCGGCGCCGCCTTCGCGCTTGACCGAGATCCGGTAGCTGCGCCCATTCGGCGCGTCCGACAAGCTGTACTGGCGAATTTGCTGGAGGCCGAGTTGAGGCACGTTTACGGCAAGGCTGATGTACTGTCCGGGTTCGAAGTTGACAACCGGCTGGCCATCGGCCGGCTCGAGTACAAACGACGTGATGATGTCGCTTTCCGGTTGCCTGGCGCGCACCACGAAGTCGCGCCAGCCTGTCCATCCGCCCGGCCTCACCGCGGTTTCTTCTTTCAGCCCGCTTTCCATCCCCATCAGGATATCGGCAAGGTTGCCATAGGCTTGCGCCCAGGCTGAAATAATGTCGTCGGTCGCGGCATCCCCGAGCACATCCTTCATTGCGGCAAGCAGATGTTCTCCGACAATTGGATATTGTTCCGGACGCACGCCCAGGCTTACGTGCTTGTTTGCTATTCCCTTCAGCACCGCTTCCAGGTTCTGCGGATCGTCGATGTTGGCTGCGTAGGCGTATACTGCGCGTGCCAGCGCCTGCTGCTGTTCACCGCGTTCCTGGTGGCGCATATTGAAAATATTCTTCAGTTCCGGATGCGTGCTGAAAAGCTGCCGGTAAAAGTGCTTGATGATATCGACACCGTGCAGGGCAAGGACCGGCGCCGTGGCTTTCACGGTGTCCCTGGTTTTCTGAGTCAGCATCGACTTTCCCCATATCAGGTTCAGAGAGTTCTTCGGCGACGAAGGAGCACTGAATCATTCGACCTATGGGAGAGTGGCAGGTTCGATGGAACCGTCCCCTAAAAACCGGGCACAATTTGGAACAGCCGTACACCTATGTCGCCGCGATGCAGGATAAAACGGCGAGGTATTGTGAGGTATTGCTCTGCGTACTTACTGGTACTTGCTATCTGCCCAAATGAAAAACGCACCTCGAAGGGTGCGCATTCAATATTGGTGCCGAGAGCCGGAATCGAACCGGCACGGTGTCACCACCGCGGGATTTTGAGTCCCGTGCGTCTACCTATTCCGCCATCTCGGCGACACAGCCGCTATTATCGCTCAATTGCAGCATTCGAGCAACATCCGGCATGGGAC
>JAQGMO010000395.1 GCA_028292315.1 Herminiimonas sp.
CGATGGAGCTGGCGGAGCACGGCATACGCGTGAATTGCGTGGCGCCCGGCGGCATCGACAGCAGCGATCGCGTTATTCCGCGTAATCCGAACGCGCCGACCGCAAATGAAAAAGAGTGGCGCGGCGATGTCTTCAAACAGACGCTGCGCGATACGCCGTTGGGCCGTCTCGGCGCAGCCGATGAGATTGCCGCCGCAGTCGCATTTCTTGCTTCCGATGATGCCACCTATGTGACAGGCCAGACCATGTATGTAGCCGGCGGCGGGATCGGCTGAGGTTAATCCGGAGCCGGATGCGGGTTGCCGGCCCCGGGGTTTCTTTTCCGGCTCTTATCAAATATTAATTTTCTTCGCCGCGCCACGCCGATCGGCCGCGTGCCGCCGAGTTTTATTTTCTGATATTAATTCCCTTGCAGAACTCTGTGCGCCAGCGGCCAAGCCGCCGCGGCATGCCCGCTTTCGTGCTCGCCATCCGATTGCCGGCATGATAGGCGCTAGAGACGTGCCAAACAGGTAAAGAAATTCCACATCAAAACAATCTTGAAACCGGATAGGCGTTTAATCCATTAGAATAGCGGACTAACCCGGATTCAATTTATGTCAATTTCCACTACTAAAGAAATCGTTGCCGAGTTGCGCGCAGGCCGCATGGTCATCCTGGTCGACGAGGAAGACCGCGAAAACGAGGGCGACCTGGTGCTTGCGGCCGAATTCGTCACGCCCGAGGCCATCAATTTCATGGCCCGCTTCGGCCGCGGCCTGATTTGCCTCACCCTGACTGAAGAACGTTGCGAGCAGCTTAATCTGCCGATGATGACTACCCGCAACGGCACGTCTTACGGCACCAACTTTACCGTCTCTATCGAAGCGGCCGACGGCGTCACCACCGGGATCTCCGCCGCCGATCGCGCCCGCACGGTTCAGGTGGCGGTGGCCAAGCATGCCAAGCCGTCGGATATTGTGCAGCCCGGGCATATTTTCCCGCTGAAAGCGCAAAAAGGCGGTGTCCTGATGCGCGCGGGGCATACCGAAGCGGGTTGCGATTTTGCCGAACTCGCCGGCCTGACTCCGGCCGCCGTCATTTGTGAAATCATGAAGGATGACGGGACGATGGCGCGTTTGCCCGATCTGGTCGAATTCGCAAAAGAACACAAGCTCAAGATCGGCACTATTGCCGACCTGATCCATTACCGTAACCAGAACGAAAGCATTGTCGAGCGTGTGGGCGAGCGCACCATGCAAACCATGCATGGGTCGTTCCAGGCAATCGTATACCGCGACAAGCCCAGCGGCAGCGCGCATGTGGCACTGGTGCACGGCAAGGTTGCGCCGGACATGGAAACCCTGGTGCGTGTGCATCAGCCGGTGTCCATTCTCGATTTGCTGGAAACCGAGGCGACGACGCATTCATGGAACATTGTTTCGGCAATGGCTGCCATCAAGGCATCCGATCGCGGTGTCATGGTATTGCTCAATTGTGAAGAATCGGCTGAGCAGATGTTCGGGCATTTTGCAGCGCTGAATTCCCCTGATACTCGCGCACCGGCGCGTGCCGCGCGGATGGATTTGCGTACTTATGGCATAGGCGCGCAAATTTTGAAGGATATCGGCGTAGGAAAAATGAAATTGCTCGCCAGTCCGAGAAAGATGCCGTCCATGACCGGGTTCAACCTGGAAGTCCTGGGCTACCAGGAATCGCCTGAAAATTAAGCCGGCGTTGCCCAAGTAGGCATTGCGGCAGAACATGAGTGTGCCGGAACCATGACTGAAGACATGGTTCGATGGTTTCATTTGAATAATAAACAGCATTGATGCGCCTTGCGCAGTAGGGGATCCCATGACCGTTGGAACATATGAAAGCAACCTGGATGGCACCGGTTTGCGGATCGGAATCGCACAGGCACGTTTCAATGAAGACGTATGCCATGGATTATTGTCGTCTTGCCTGGCCGAACTCAAACGGCTCGGGGTGGCAGACGAAGATATATTGCATGTCACCGTGCCCGGCGCGCTGGAAATTCCGGTGGCATTGCAAAAGCTGGCCGAGACCATGCAGTTCGACGCGCTGATTGCGATCGGCGCCGTGATTCGCGGCGAGACCTATCACTTCGAACTGGTGTCCAATGAATCGGGCGCCGGGATCACGCGCGTCGGGCTTGATTTCGGCATTCCGATCGCAAACGCCGTGTTGACCACCGAAACCGATGAACAGGCGGAAGCACGGATGGCCGAGAAGGGCACCGATGCCGGCCGGGTCGCGGTTGAAATGGCGAACCTGGCCATTGCGCTGGATGAACTTGCCGGTGTCTCGGAAGAAGAATGAACCCTGTATCCGCCGGGCGCCCGATACAGGCGCGCGGCGACAAGAATGTTAACCTTTGCTGGTCCGGCCGCGCCGGACCGAAGTTGTGAGCCATGAACCAAAAATCTTTGCATGCCAATCCCAGCAAGAACCGCACGCCACGTCACAGGGCGCGCGAATTTGCGCTGCAAGGCCTGTATCAGTGGCTGCTGAGTAATGAAGATTCCGGCGTGATCGAAGCCCATATTCGCCAGGCGCACGGTTTCGACAAGGCCGATGCCGCGCATTTCGATGCGCTGTTACACGGCGCCATCAAGGAAGTGTCCCAGTTGCGCGCCGACCTGGCGCCCCTGATCGACCGGCCGATGACCCAGTTGTCGCCGGTCGAACATGCGGCCTTGCTGATCGGCTCTTATGAATTGAAAAATCATATCGAAATTCCGTACCGGGTCGTAATCAATGAAGCGGTTGAATTGACCAAATCATTCGGCGGCATGGACGGGCACAAGTATGTTAACGGCGTGCTCGACAAGCTGGCGGCGAAAGTGCGCAGCGTCGAGATCAATGCCTCCAGAAACGCATAGCAACGCGGCAACCCGGCGCCGGTCATCATGAAATTGCCTCAACTCGCTGATCGCCTCGATCACATTGCGCCATTCCATGTGATGGAACTGGCAAAAATGGCTGCCGAACTGGAACAACAGGGCCGCCACATTATTCACATGGGCATTGGCGAGCCCGATTTCACCGCGGCGCAACCGGTGCTCGATGCCGCAGCCCGCGCCATGGCCGACGGCAAAATGCAATACACGTCGGCAACCGGTTTGCCGGCGTTGCGCGCAGCGATCTCGGGCCATTACCGCCGGGTGCACGGGCTGGAGATTGCAGCAGACCGCATTATCGTGACTGCCGGCGCCTCGGCCGCCTTGCTGCTGGCCTGCGCCGCGCTGGTCGAAAAGAATGCAGAAGTCTTGATGCCGGACCCATCGTACCCGTGCAACCGGCATTTCGTTGCCGCATTCGAAGGCGTCGCCCGGATGATACCTAGCGGTCCGGAGCACCGCTTTCAATTGTCGGAACAGATGGTGCGGGAGCATTGGACCGATGCGACGCGCGGCGTCCTGCTGGCGTCGCCATCGAATCCGACCGGCACCTCGATCATGCATGACGAATTGGGCAAAATCGTGCGGGCGGTCCGGGAGCGCGGCGGCTTTACCATCGTCGATGAAATTTACCAGGGGCTGACTTACGACGAGCAGCCGTTTTCCGCGCTATCGCTCGGCGACGATGTCATTGTGATCAACAGCTTTTCCAAATATTTCAACATGACGGGCTGGCGGCTCGGCTGGCTGGTGGTGCCGCAAGCGCTGGTGCCGGCGATTGAAAAGCTGTCGCAAAACCTGTTCATCTGTGCGTCCAGTATTGCCCAGTACGCCGGGGTGGCCTGTTTTACGCCGGAGGCCATTGCGATTTATGAAGAGCGCAAGGCCGAGTTCAGGCGCCGTCGCGACTATATCGTTCCGGCGCTGCGCGAACTGGGATTCAAGGTGCCGGTGACGCCAGATGGCGCGTTTTACGTCTATGCCGATTGCAGCGCGCTGTCGGACGATGCGGACCGGCTGTCGATCGAAATACTCAACCAGGCGGGCGTGGTGGTGGTGCCGGGGCTTGATTTCGGCCCCTTTACGGCGCACCAGTACCTGCGCATCTCTTATGCGACGTCGATGGAAAATTTGCGGGAGGCGGTGGAGCGGCTGCGGGTATTTTTTGCGGAGCGTTGCCGCTAAATATGATGTTAAGTCACTGAGTCAGATTGGCGGACAATCCAAGCCGGGTACTTGCCGCAAGCAGTCGCTTGTCGCGCGTCCAAAACAATGCGCCATGAGAAAGCCGCACTGCAGCCAATAAGTGGGCATCAATATATCCGATTCCGATACCGAAAAGTGCATGACGGGCGATGAAATCCATCACTTCCTCCTCGGTGGCGACAGAAGCTTGCGGCAGGGCTTGCAAGGCGTTAAGGAATATATCGCGATTTCGCATGCTACCCAATGCCAGTTCACCCGTCACAAACTGGTGAGCCAGTACCTGGCCATCATGCAAAAGGCCGGTTAACCGCGCGTCACTTTCGCGCAAATGGTCTATCCAGACCGAGGTATCGACCAGGATCACACTGGCTCTGATCGACGCCGCGGTACGGAATCAATAAAAGGTTCCGATCCGCCAAGTAGAGCCAATCGTTTGGCGCTCTCACGCTCAATCAATGCCTTGAGTGCTTCACGTATTAAAGCCGTCTTTTCCATCGGGCCGACAAGCCTCTGCGCTTTTTCAAGTAATTCGTCATCAAGGGCAAGGGTGGTGCGCATGCTGTTCTCCATCAGAGCGTGCACATAGTTTAGCATCAGATGATGCGCAAAAATTGCACGCGGAGCGCGACTCATGCAGATAGCCGCATAAAAAAGGAGCCGAAAAGGCCCCTTTATTGTATGCACCATCGCC
>JAQGMO010000021.1 GCA_028292315.1 Herminiimonas sp.
GCCGGCCTGCTCGCGCTGCTTGAGGATATCGAGCGCGACGTCGACGATCATGTCTTCCTGGCCGCCCACCATGCGGCGCTTGCCCAGTTCGACCAGGATATCCACCGTCTTCAGGCCGTACTTGGCCGCCGCGACCTCGCTGTGCCGCAAAAAGCTCGAATACACCCCGGCATAACCGAGCGCCAGCGTCTCGCGGTCCACCCGCACCGGCCGGTCCTGCAGCGGTCGCACGATGTCGTCAGCCGCATCCATCAGCCGGTACAGGTCGCACCCATGGTTCCATCCCATCCGGTCGGCCGCCGCAATGAATGCTTCCAGCGGCGCATTGCCCGCCCCCGCTCCCATTCCCGCCAGGCTCGCATCGATCCGGTCGCAGCCCTCTTCCACCGCCACGATCGAATTGGCCACCCCAAGGCTCAGATTGTGGTGCGCATGCATGCCGGTCAGCGTTTCCGGCTTGAGCACATCCTTGAAGGCGCGGAACCGGTCGCGCACGTCATTCATGTTCAGCGCCCCGCCCGAATCCACCACGTACACGCAGGTCGCGCCATAGCTTTCCATCAGCTTGGCCTGTTTCGCCAGCGACGCCGGGTCGGTCATGTGGCTCATCATCAGAAAGCCCACCGTATCCATGCCCAGGTTGCGCGCCATCTCGATATGCTGGCGGCTCACGTCGGCCTCGGTGCAATGGGTGGCCACCCGCACGATGCGCGCGCCGGCCGAATACGCCGCCTTCAGGTCATGCACGGTGCCGATGCCCGGCAGCAGCAGCGTGGCCACCTGCGCATGGCTGACCGAGTCCGCCACCGCTTCGATCCACTCCAGGTCGGTGTGGGCGCCAAATCCATAGTTGAAGCTGGAGCCGGCCAGGCCGTCGCCGTGCGCCACTTCGATCGAGTCGACCTTCGCCTCATCGAGCGCCTTGGCGATCTGCCTGACGTTTTCCACGCTGTACTGGTGACGAATCGCATGGCTGCCGTCACGCAGCGTCACGTCGGAGATATACAGTTTTTTGGTTGTCATGATTGCTCTTTCCTTTTTCCGGTTAGGCCGCCGCGGTGGCGGCGCTGGCCACCCGCTCGGCGCTGGCCAGTGCCGCGCTGGTCATGATGTCGAGGTTGCCCGCATAGGCCGGCAGATAATGGGCCGCGCCTTCGACTTCCAGGAACACCGTCACTTTCAGGCCGCTCATCTTGCCCACGCCCGGGATGTTCAGCGGACGCGAGGCGTCATACAGGTCGAACTGCACATCCTGCTTGAGCCGGTAGCCCGGCACGTAAGCCTGCACCGCGCGCACGGTTTGCGCCACCGAGTCGGCGATGCGGGCCTGGGTGACGGCCACGTCGGGGCCGGGGTCGGCCAGGCAATACACGGTATCGCGCATGATCAGCGGCGGCTCGGCCGGGTTGAGCACGATGATGGCCTTGCCGCGGGTGGCGCCGCCGACCGTTTCAATCGCCTTGGAGGTGGTTTCCGTGAATTCGTCGATGTTGGCGCGCGTGCCGGGACCGGCCGATTTGCTGGCGATCGAGGCGACGATTTCGCCGTAATGCACGGTCGTGACCCGGGACACGGCCGCCACGATCGGAATGGTGGCCTGGCCGCCGCAGGTGACCATGTTCAGGTTGAGCGCATCGACATGCTCGTCGAGGTTGACGACCGGCACGCAGTACGGACCGATGGCGGCCGGGGTCAGGTCGATGACGCGGATGCCGGGCTTGTGGCGGCGCAGGAACGCGTCGTTGGTGATATGGGCGGCGGCGCTGGTGGCGTCGAAGACGATGCCGATGTCGGCGAATTCGGGCATCTTGACCAGCCCTTCGACCCCTTCATGGGTGGTGGCCACGCCCAGGCGGGCGGCGCGCGCCAGCCCGTCGGAGGCGGGGTCGATCCCGACCATGACGCCCATGCCGACTGCTTTGCCATGACGCATGATCTTGATCATCAAATCGGTGCCGATATTGCCTGAGCCAATAATGGCGGCTTGTATTTTAGCCATGCTGAATCCTCAAAAGGGATGAATAGACGGACGCAGTGTTAACGTCCGAGCTTTTTCGCGGTCTTGCCGCCGATGCCCCAGTGCGTCTTGGGCACTTCCTCGACCACCACCCGCACCGTTTCCACTGGCGCGCCGAGGGTGCGGTGTATCGCTTCGGTTACCTCGTGAATCATCGCTTCGATCTGCTCTACCGAACGGCCTTCCAACATTTTAATGTTTGCAAATGGCATGCGTGCTCCTTAAATGAATTTCATGGAAACCTGGCCGAGGTCCTGGTAGCGCGCGACGATATGGTCGCCCGCTTCCACCGCAATCGCTTCGGTCATCCCGCCAGTCATGATGAAGGTGCCGGCCGGTATATGCTCGCCGCGCTCGCCCAGCATGTTGGCCAGCATCGCCACGCTCGCCGCCGGATGCCCCAGCACCGAGGAACCCGCCGCCGTCGATACCACCCGGCCATTCTTTTCAATCACCACGCCCAGATTCTTCAAATCCAGCTCGTCCACCGACCGGCTGCGCCCGCCCGTCACATAGCGCGCCGACGATCCATTGTCGGCCACCACGCTTTTCAGGTCGAACTTGAAATCGCGATAGCGCGAATCCAGCACTTCCACCGCCGGCAGCACGAAATCGGTGGCCGCCAGCACATTGCCGATATGGCAGCCCGGCCCGTACAACGGCGCCTTCGTCACGAAAGCAATCTCCGCTTCGATCTTCGGATGGATCAGTTCCGATACCTTGATCTCGGCGCCGTCCGGCCGCGCAAAATAATCCATCAGAAAGCCGAAAATCGGCACTTCCACGCCCATCTGCTTCATCTTCGCATGCGACGTCAATCCCATCTTCAGGCCCGACAGCTTCTGCCCGCGCCCCAGCTTCCTGCGCCGGATCGCGTACTGGATGTCGTACGCATCCTTCCAGTCCATGTCCGGATAGTCGTCGGTGATCTTGGTGACGTCGGCAATCTGCAGCTCGGCATTCTCGAGATGCTCGGCCAGTTGTTCAATCACGTCTTGTGTGAGTGCCATAGTGTGTCTTTTCTCTTGTCGGGTCAGGCAAAGCGGGCCGAGCATGAACCAATGCCGCCCAGGCTCATGCGGATGGCGTCGCCCGCGGTAATCGGGAACATGATGGAAAGCGAGCCGGACAGGATGACTTCGCCGGCCTTGAGCGTGATGCCGTACTGCCCCAGCGTGTTGGCCAGCCAGGTCACCGCATTGACCGGATTGCCCAGCGTGGCCGCGCCGGCGCCGGTGCCGATGATTTCGCCATTCTTTTCCAGCGTCATGCCCACCGTGGTCAGATCGATCTTGCGCGGGTCGATGGCGCGGTCGCCCAGCACGAAGGCATACGATGAACCGTTGTCGGCCACCGTGTCCTGGATCTTGATTTTCCAGTCGCGAATGCGCGAGTCGACCAGCTCGAAGCACGGCATGACGCATTCGGTGGCGCGCAGGACGTCGGCATTGGTCAGGCCGGGGCCGGTCAAATCATGCTTCATGACGAACGCGATTTCGCCTTCGCCGCGCGGCAGCAGCGCATTCTTGAGTGAAATGGTTTCGCCGTCGTTGTAGGCCATGCCCGAGAGCAGGTGCCCGAAGTCGGGCTGATTCACCTTGAGCATGTTCATGACGACCTGGCTGGTCACGCCGATCTTCTTGCCGACGATGCGCTCGCCGGCCGCGACCCGGCGCGCCACGGTTTGCAGCTGGATGTGGTAAGCGTCCTCGATCGTGATGTCGCTTTCGCTATCGGTGATCGGGTCGATCGCACGCGCCTTGTTCCAGGCTTCGTACAGTTCATCGCCCAGATGGCGAATTTTTTCTTTGGAGAGTCCCACGGGGGTGTCCTTATTAATTTTCAAATGCTTTTCAACGTTTTTTTAATGCTTCTTCAATTTTGCGCAGGGCGGAAGAGCGACGCGCGTTGCGCCCTGCGATCGACGCTGTCAGTCCAGCAGCTTGACGCAGACATTGCGCAGTTCGGTGTAGAACTCGAGCGAATGCACCCCGCCTTCGCGGCCGATGCCGGACATCTTCGATCCGCCGAACGGCGTACGCAAATCGCGCAGGAACCAGCTGTTCACCCAGCACAAGCCCACTTCCAGGCGCGCCGCAACCCGGTGTGCCCGGTTGATATCCGACGAATAGACCGAAGCCGCCAGCCCGTACGGCGTCGCATTCGCCATCCGCACCGCTTCATCTTCCGTATCGAACGGCGTCACATGGCAGCACGGCCCAAAGATTTCCTGCTGCACGATGGATGACGTTTCCGGCAGCCCGGTCCAGACCGTCGGCTCAACCCATGATCCGCCTTCCAGTTCCTTCGGCATCTTCGGAACGCCACCGCCGGTCACGACTGTCGCGCCCTGCTCTTTCGCCTGCTGGTAATACGACATGACCTTTTCGCGGTGCTCTTGCGAAATCAGCGGACCGAAATCGGCGTCATGGTCATTCGGATGGCCCGGCTTGAGCGTTTCCGCCACTTCCTTCAGACGTTGCACGACTTTATCGAAAATCTTGCGCTCGACATAAACCCGCTCGGTGCCGAGGCAAACCTGTCCGGTGTTTTCAAACACCGAGCGCTTGAGCCCAACCATGACGGCATCCATGTCGGCGTCGGCAAATACGATCGCCGGATTCTTGCCGCCCAATTCCATCGAGGTCGCCTTGATGCCATCCGCTGCGGCCCTCAGGATCGCCGAGCCGGTGCGCGTCTCGCCGGTAAAGGTAATCGCATTCACGCCCGGATGGGTCGTCAGGAATTCACCGGCCGAACCGGGCCCGAAACCGTGCACCACGTTATACACGCCGGCCGGAATACCGACCTCGTTCATCACTTCGCCGAGCAGTGCCGCGGTGGACGGCGTTTCCTCGGACGGCTTGACCACCACGGCATTGCCGCAGGCCAGCGCCGGGCCGACTTTCCATGTCATCAGCAGCAGCGGCAGGTTCCATGGGCAGATCACTGCAACCACGCCTTTTGGACGGCGCAGCGCATAGTTGAGCGCGGTCTTGTTGTCCGGCGTGGTCATTTCAAAGAATTCGTTCGGTACGTTCTTGACGACGTCGGCGAAGATCTTGAAGTTCGCGGCGCCGCGCGGAATGTCCAGGTGCGAGGCCAGGTGATGCGGCTTGCCGGTGTCGGCGATCTCGGCTTCCAGGAAATCGTCAAAGCGCCTGGTGATGCCGTTGGCGACGCCGTACAGCAGGTCAACCCGCTGCGCAATGCTCATCTTGCCCCACGGGCCTTCGAGCGCCGCGCGCGCGGCCGCGACCGCCGCATCGATTTCCGGCTGTCCCGCTTCGGACACCATGCCGATCAGCGAGCCGTCGACCGGGTTAATATTCTTAAATGTTTTCCCGGCTTGCCCCGCCACATAGGCGCCGTTGATGAAGTTCAAAATCTGCTTCAATATATGCTCCAGTTACGCTTTGATCTTGTTGAAGTGCCTTCCGCCGTACCGGGCAAAACGCAGCCACCGCCGGCGGAAGCAATTGTACTACTGCATTAACTACATGGCCTTGTACGGACCAAGTTCTTTCACGACCGCATCGGCAAACGACTGGTCGACCACCTTGTCCACATCCACCTCGCCCGTCAGCAAACCCTGCTCCTTGAAAAACTGGTAATCGCGCTTCAGGCTTGCCATGTCGACGCGCCCGTTGGGGTCGCAGCCGTTCGCCGTCATCAGCTTGTAGATGGCGGCATCCTTTTCGGCGGTTGCCTGCGTCAGGATATTGATGATCTCATCGGCCTTCGGGCCTACCAGCTTGCCGCCCTTGATCGCGTCGTTGTAATCGCGCGCCGCGCGGATATATGCGCGCATCACCTTGCGCGCCACCGCCGGATCCTTCTTGATGAAGGCGCCGCCATACAGGACCACCGCCAGCTGCTGCCCCGGATACACCGCGTCGCCCTCGGCGACCCGCACCGCCGAACCGCTCTGGATTACCCGGGTCGCGTTCGGCTCGGTGACGAAGGCGGCGTCCAGCGCCTTGTTTTGCAGGGCCATTGCCAGTTGCGAGTGACCCATGTACACGACGCTGACATCCTTGTAGCTGACATCGCCTTTTTTCAGCGCTTCATTCAGGGTGGAGAGCGCGGCGCCGCCCGGCGACTGGCTGCCGAATTTCATGCCTTTCATGTCCTTGAAACTCTTGTACTTGCCGCTATCGACCAGGTCCTTGCGCACCAGCAGCGGCATATAGCCTTTACCGGCCGGCATCGAACCCTTGTCCGCCACGATCTTGATATCGATGCCGCGGGCGATAGAATTGTAAAGGCCTGCCGCCGTCGCACCGGCCGCAACGTCGATCTGACCGGCGCCGAGCGGAGCGATCATTTGCGCCGAGTTCGGGAACGATATGATTTCCGCATCGATGCCTTCCTGCTTGAAATAGCCTTTGGCGTCGGCGATATAAAAGGCGGAGTCGCTGACCGCGCCGATCACACCGATCTTCACTTTTGCCTGCGCCGTCGCATGCCCCGCAAAAGCCAATCCCGCGACCGCCAGCAATGCCGTCCGCGCCAGTTTTCCCAAGCTTGTTTCTTTGATCATTGCCGTCTCCTTGAATGATAGGTAAGAACTTCTTTTTTGATGCTTTCCGTTGCTCATCGCTCCGTTCTCCATGGCACCACCCAGCGTTCCACTTCATTCAGCAGCAATGAGAATACGAAACCGATCAAGGCAATCATCAGCAAGCCCACGTACATGGCTTCCACCGACAGAATTTCCCATGCGTTCCAGATCATGAAGCCGAGCCCGCTTTTGGCGCCCACCATTTCGGCCAGCGCGATCAGGATCAAGCCCATGCCGACCCCCAGCTTGACGCCGGTCATGATGAACGGCAGCGCGCCGGGCAAGGCGATCGTGTAAAAAACCTGCCAGCGGCTGGCCTGGAAGTTACGTCCGACGTCGAGATAGATCTTGTTAATTTCCCGAACGCCGGTGACGGCATTGATCACGATCGGAAAAAACACGCCGATCGCCACCATCGCGACCTTCGATCCCTCGCCGAGACCGAAAATCAGCAGGATCAAGGGCAACAGCGCGCTTTTCGGAATCGGATAGGTTGCTGCGATCAGCGGGTCGAAGATTGCGCGCAGCGGACGGTACAGGCCCATCAGGATGCCGAGCACCAGCGCCGGAATGCCGCCCACTACGAAGCCCCAGAACAGCCGTTGCAGGCTGGCCCAGGTATTGGTCCACAGCTCGCCGCTTTTCGCCAGCTTGACCAGGGTGTCGAATATCGTGCTCGGCGCCGGAAAATAACGCACATCGATGAAGCCGGTGCGCGCCGCGATTTCCCATAGCGCGAGCAACAGGACCGGCGACAGGATGCCGAGCAGGCGATCACGTCCGGCCGCGCTCAGCGCGCCGAAGGAAAGAGAAGCCCTGGGCGGCGCCGCCGGCTTCGAGGCCGGATCGATTTCAATCGTCTTCATGATTTCACCCCGGCCATTTCGGCCTGTGCCTTGGCTTGCTGGACTTCTTCGCGCAGGTAACCCCAGATCCGGTAGACCATCTCGCCGTATTCGGGCTCCGCCCGCAGTTCGATCACCTTGCGTGGCCGTTCGAACGGCACGTCCAGGATCACCTTGGTGCGGCCGGGATGCGCGGTCATGATCATGATCTTGTCGCTCAGCGTCACCGCTTCATCGACGCTATGGGTAATGAACAGAACGGTTTTCTTGGTCTCGTCCCAGATCCGCAGCAGCTCTTCCTGCAGCAGGGTCCGGTTTTGTTCGTCCAGCGCCGAAAACGGTTCATCCATCAGCAGGATTTCCGGATCGTTGGCAAAGGCGCGCGCAATCGACACGCGTTGCCGCATCCCGCCCGACAACTGGTGCGGGTAAGCTTGGTAGAACTTCGTGAGGCCGGTGCGATCGAGATAATGGCCAACCACTTCCCGGATCTGCCGTTCCGGGACCCGGCGCATTTTCAATCCGTAAGCCGCGTTGTCCCACACTGTCATCCACGGGAACAGCGAATCGCCCTGGAAAACCATCGAATTGACAGGCCGGGTGCCGCCGTCGCGCGCGACATCGACGGTTCCGCTGGTGGTTTCCTCGAGGCCGGCCAGAATCCGCAGCAACGTGGTTTTTCCGCAGCCGCTAGGGCCGACGATGGTGAAGAATGAACCGGACTCGATGTCGATCGAGACATTGTCGACGGCGGTGAACACTCCGTCCCTGGTTTTGAATTGCTTGGTAAGATTCCGGATTTTTATTTTCGGCGCGCCGCCGGCCGCGCCGGCATCGGCAGCTGCGGGCCGTTGCCATTCACCGCGGGTAATATTAGTGCTCATTGTCTTCCTCCAGATTTCCCGTATGTTCTTTTGTATGCCAAACACCAAGTCCCCAGCAGGCCCATCCGCCGGCACTGCCTTGCCGTTACTCCGGATCGCCGAAGGTCAGGAATTCCCACATCCGTTCAAACAGGCCGCCGGTAAATACTGCGCGCGCCGCGATTTCTTCCGGTGTATAGAGCGCCGGCGTGCCATCCCCGTTGACCGATTGCACCGCCAGTTCCACTACGGCCGCATCTTCCAGCAGCCACGCCAGGCAAGCCGCCTGTTCGATGTCGGCGCCGACGCAGACCGCGCCGTTGCCGCGCATGACGATCGCGCGCGCGGTACCGAGCATCGCGGCCAGGGCGCGCGCTTTCTCGTCGTCGCGGGTCAGCTTGGGATCGTCCCATAAAGGCGGATGCGGCGCGAAATAGGTCCCGCTGCCATGCCGCGGACGCGGCGTAAGCTTGAGCGTGGACAGCGCCATCAAACGTGGCGGCTGAACCCGGCAGATGCCGCCCGCGTCGGGCCGCATCTGGTAGATCTGCTGGTGCAGCCGGACCTCGCCGAGTACGCCGTCGGGCAAGGGTCCATCGACCGGCACGACAGTGCCTGGCTCGCCGGACGCGATGCACCCCATTGGACGGGAAGCACAGACCAGGAACTCGGACGCGGAAATGCGCGCGCTGACATGACCGTAAGCATGGGCCAGGCCATGCCGGCCCATGGCGCGCGCCGCCTTGCGAACCCTGATCTGCAACGCGTCGTGGCTGATTGCCTGCGTATTCTTTTCCTGCATGTCGTCTAATCCTTGCTTTTGAATTCCGGAATGTCGGGCTTCGATCCCCACATGCAAAATGAACTGGGCGTATCGAAGGGGAATTGGCGCGGATGATGGGTGCGCTCCTCTTCCTCGGTGAAAACCTTTACCCCGGTCGAGTATTCATACACCATGCCGTCCGGCCCCTCGAAATAAAGGAACATCGCACCCGAAGTCGGATGGCGACCCGGACCGAACACGATCTTGACGCCCTTTTCCTTCAGCATGTACCAGGCGCGCATGATGTCATCAATGCTTTCCACCTGGTGATTGATATGCTGCACGCCGGCGAATGTCGACGGGAACAACGCGATCTTGTGATGCACGCCGTCGATCCGCAGCAGTGGCGAGGCGCCGATCCGGTCGCTCACCTTCGCGCTCAGGATCCCGGTCCAGAATAATTCATCGCGCCCGGGGTCGTTCGAACGCAGGCCGATGTGGCTGAAGCCGGTAATGCCGGCGTCTCGCGACGGAAAGTAACGCCGGCCGCTGTGATGCGGGCGATAGACCAGGTCGATGCTGTTGCCGGTCGGGTCGATGAAATTGACGAAGGCATTCACATGGCGCTGCTCGCATTCTTCCTTCGACCCGGCGCGCACCTTGATTCTCGCGCTTTCCAGGGCTGCGGCGGCCGACTCGAGTTCTTCCGCGGTGCGCAACTCGAAACCGGTGGCGTGGTCGCGCGGATCGCCTTCAAAATAAACCAGCGTGTGATCACGGCTGTCGCTGCGGAAATAGCGCGCGCCCTGCTCGGTCCGCACCAGTTCCAGGCCGAGAATTTCCTTTGCATAGCGCGTCGCTTCCTCTACATTGCGCGTGCCGAGCCTTACGTAACGTACATCCAGTAAATCAATCATGTTCCATCTCCCTTGTGAACGAGCAACCAAGCGGCAGCTCAGCTGCTGGTGACAAAACGCTCCGCATGAATATGATCGGCTTTCAGGCCGTTATCGCGCAACCACGCCGTCACGGCTTCGATCATCGGCGGCGGGCCGCACAGGTAGGCATCGCAATCCCCGCCATTCAGCAGCTCCGGCGCAAGCAGCGCGGTGACATGCCCTACCGGCCCTTCCCATTCTTGCGCGGACACAGCCACCCGGTCCACCGTGAGCGGCAAACCGGCGGCCAGGCTTTGCAGCTCGGCCTCGCCGAAAAACTCGGATGCTTCATTGACGCCATAACTCAGACGCAGCGGGGGCAGACCGGTCGCTTGCGAGAGGCTGCGCAACATGGATAGCATCGGCGCCAGTCCGGTGCCGCCGGCAATCATCAGGATCGGGCGCTTAGGTGCACGCAGGTAAAAATGGCCGGCCGGGCCCTTGATACGGATTACATCACCGACCGCGGCACGCTCGCCCAGGTAATCGCTCATCGCGCCCTGCGGATAGACTTTCATGAAGAATTCCAGCTCCTGGCTCCCCGGGGCGTTGGCGAACGAGTATGAGCGCACGGCGTCCGTGCCCGGCACTTCCATATGCACGTATTGGCCCGGGAGAAAGTCAATGCCGCCTTCCTGCAGCCGGATTACCAGCCGCTTGACGCTCGATGATACCGATTCGACCTCGGTCACAGTCGCAGGCAACCATTGCGGCGCATGCTTTTCCGAGAGAAAGGTGGACGGATAAGGCAGTTCAACCACACATGGGGTTTTCGCCGTCATCTTGCAAAGCAGCGTATATCCCTGGTCGAGTTCCGACTGCATCAATGCTTCATCGCTATAGTCGTCAATTACGAATTCACCGTGGGTGCATAGCGCCTTGCACGAGCCGCAGGCGCCCTCCAGGCAATCATGCTCCAGCGTGATGCCGGCCCGGTATGCGGCCTGGTACACGATCTCGTTCGGACGAGCCGGAAACTGGATTGATTTTGCGTCTTCAAAAATTGCTGTGATCTGATGCATGTCTTTGCTGCCTGAGTGATGTTTCATAACGCGTTTCAACCGGGCCCCGGTTCGGGCCCGCGTCGATTCGTGCTGCGCTTTTTACTGCGTTTTCTTCTGTGCTCCATCTGTGCTTTTTACTGCTGTCGTGCCGCATCACGCCGGAATGATGATCGGCTTGACCGCGAGACCTTGCAGGATCAGGTCAAATCCGCTGGCTGCTTCCGCCATCGGCAGCACATGGCTCACCAGCGGTTTCAGGTCCACCTTGCCTTCATAAATCAGCGGCATCGCCTGTTCCCAGGTTTTCCAGATACGGCGACCGTGGATATTGTGCATCTTCGGGCACTTCAGCAGCCACTGGGTAAAATCGACGCTGATCGGCTTGGCGGGCGCGCCCACCAGGCGGAAGTCGCCACCTTTCGCGAGCGATTCGAACACCGCCTGGAAGCCGTTTTCCGATCCGGAAAACTCGATACCCACATCGACCCCGACCCCGCCGGTAAAATCCCGGACACTGTCGACCAGCGATTCCTCATCGACCTTGACAACCCGGTCGGCGCCCATTTGCAATGCGCTGTCCAGCCGCAGGCGGTTCATGTCGCCGGCGATGATCTTGCGCGCGCCGAGTGCGCGGGCGGCGGCGATGCACATCAGCCCGATCGGACCGCAGCCATTGACAAGAACGGTCTGGCCGCTTACCCCGCTGCCTTCCAGCGCCGCATGCACGCCGATGCCGAACGGTTCAAGCATGGCCGCGACAGTATGGTCGACCGGCTGCGTCAGCACCCAGGCGATCGAGGCCGGCACGACGACATATTCGGCGAAGCCGCCGTCGATGTCGATGCCGGGGTATTTCGTGTCGACGCAAAGGTGTTCCTGGCCCCGGCGGCACTGAACGCAATGGCCGCAAAAGATATGGCTTTCAAGCGCGACATGGTCGCCGGCCTTCACGTGCGTGACCGCGCTGCCGACCTGGTCGACGATGCCGCGGATTTCATGGCCCATCACGGTCGGCAGGCGCATCCGTCGCGCCATGCGCGGCGCCCATTTGTAGATCTGCATGTCGGTGCCGCAGATGCCGGCGGCACGCACCTTGATCCGGATTTCCCGGGCGCCCGCCTCCGGCACCGCGACCTCGCGCAGCGCAATGCCGCCTTCGCCCGCTGCCACCTTGCTTAATGCCTGCATGCGCTGCTCCTTAGAGATGGTAAACGTCTACCGTGCCTTCCAGTTTCTCATCGATCATGATCGTTACTTTCCTGGCGATCCGCAATACGCCGTCGATCCGGCGCAGCGTATAACGGTAGCGGCCGCCGCGCGTTGCGTCGCCGCGCGGGCCGACGCTGTGCACCAGCCAGTTTGCAGACACCTCGACCTGTTCGCTGTCGCCGCCGGTCAGCAGGACATTGGTCGTCAGGTGCGTGGTCCGGTCGAGCGGCAGCGAAGCGAACGAATCGCGGCTTTCTATCCGGAAAATGCGTTCTTCCAGGCCGTTGCGCGACGGGATATAGATCAGGCTCAGCTGGGTCTTTGGATCATCGGTCAGCTTGTCTTCCGATTGCCAGGCCGGGACGTAATACACCGCATCCTCGGCATACAAATCCAGCCATTCACGAAAGCGCTGCTCATCCAGGAACAGGGCTTCGCTCGCCAGCAGGCTGCAGACTTCCGTATAAAGTTTTGGATCAGTAATCATTGCTATTTTTTCCCGCTCATAATTTTCAGCCAGTGCCGGTAGTAGCCGTGATAGAACGTATCGTGGTCCCAGTTACGCGATACCGACACTGCGTTGCAGCCGATTGCCATCAGCTCTTCGCACTGATCGCCTGGAATCATATCCTTCACGCCGCGGCTATAGTCGTTCCATTGGCTCAGACGCCCGTGACCGCCGATCGATGTATCTTCCAACGCAGCGATATCGTCCGACGTCGCCATGCCGGTCGGCAGGTAGAAATCGAGGAACTTGCGCAGGCGCGACTCCCTGGCGGCGGCGCTTTCGCCGCGCGGCGCCACGCACTGAATCCTGACTTCGGCGCGCTCGGCGGAAAGCGGACGGAAGGTACGAATCTGGGTGGACGGCTGATCCATCAGCAGCATGTTGGGGAACAGGTAAAGATTACGCCCCATGCCAACCATCCATTCGACCTTGTCTTCGCTAAACTCGGTCAGCAGGCGCTCTTTCGCTTCATACAGCGGCGCCGCTTCCGGACTTTCGCGCTTGGCCCAGATGCCGATATGGCCATTGCCGAAATCGACGCTGCCGGAAGGAACGCTGCCGGTAATGCGGCCAGACTCGGTCTTTTTCACACCGGTATAGCCGCCGGCTTCCTCGCGCTTGGCCATGGTGGCGGCGAATACGCGGTGCACGGTGCTGACATGGTAGCCGTCGACGCCGTTCTCACCGCCCATTTTCCAGTTGCCGCGAATAATGTAAGTCGATTCGCCCGGCAAGACCTCCAGTCCTTCGGGCGATTGGTCGGCCAGCAGGTCGACCCAGGCAATGGCCGAAGCGAGGTGCTCTTTCAACTCGGGCACATCGGCATTCAGGCTGCCGAACACGAAACCCTTATAAACTTCAAGGCGCGGAATATCCTTGAGATTGAATTTTTCACGGCAGTTGTCGTTGGGATAAGCGCCGCTACCTTCATTCTTGATCTTGATGCAGCGGCCAGCATCGCTATAGGACCAGCCGTGGAAACGGCAGGTAAAGCTTTTCGCATTGCCTTTTCGCAGAGGCGCGATCACGGTGCCGCGGTGCGAGCAGGCGTTGATGAAACCGCCGATCGATCCATCCTTGCGGCGATTGATTACCACCGGTTGCCGGCCCATGTAGGTGGTGACATAGTCACCGGCATTGACGATCTCGCTTTCGTGGCACAGGTAGAGCCAGGAACCTTCGAAAATCTGCCGTACTTCGGCTTCGAACACGGCTTCGTCCACATGAATGGCGCGGTCAACCAGGAAAGTCGAGGTGGCGGGATCATCATGGATGAGTTTTTCCGGTTCGATACCGGCTGTGCGGTTGGAAATCTCCATTTTTCTCCTCGTGGATTAATTCAGTTTCCGCAATGATAGATATCTGCTAGACATTGGAGAAATGAAATGATTTAATCAATGGTATTCAAATTTTGAATGTCATTAATGTCAGAAATTCATCGCAAGCCTATTTCGCGCCAGGTGGACCTGAATCTGCTCGATCTTTTCGACACCGTATTCCGGACCCGCAACCTCACCAACGCGGGAACCATACTGGGCCTGAGCCAGCCGGCGATGAGTCATGCGCTGGCGCGCCTGCGCGAGATGTACGGCGATCCCCTGTTCGTCCGTCTGCCGCAGGGCTTGCGGCCGACACCGTTTGCCGAACAGCTGGCCGGCCCAGTCGCGGCCGCCCTGCACATCGTCCGCGACACTCTCGAAAAAGCGCGCTTCGATCCAGCCACGGCGCAGCGGACTTTTCGCATCGCCATGACCGATATCGGCGAGCAGGTCTTTTTGCCGACGCTGATTAAATTCCTGTGGACGCATGCGCCGGGAATAAAAATCGAGACCAAGGTCACCAGCACCAGCGCGCATGCGCTGATCAATGACCTGTCGACCGGCGATATCGATCTCGCGGTCGGTTTCATTCCCGCTTCCAAGGGCATTTTTCAAAAAACCCTGTTCAGCGACGATTATGTATGCGTGGTGCGGCGTGCCCATCCGGTAGTGCGCAACGCGCTCAGCCTGCCGGATTTCATGCAACTGCGCCACGTCGTAGCCGATGTGGCCGGCACCGGCCATGCCAGTTCGGTCGTGAAAGTGCTTAGCGCTAACGGGATGAATGACAATATTGTTTTGTGGGTAAACCACTTTCTATCGATCGCTCCGCTGATCGCGAATACCGACCTGGTGGCAACCGTCCCGAGGAATCTTGCCAATACTTTTGTCAAGTCATGGAAATTGCACGCGGTCGAGCCGCCGGTGAAATTTCCCAACTTCGATATTACGCAGTACTGGCATGAACGTTATGAACATGAACCGGGCAATATCTGGCTGCGCCAGATGTTTGAAACAATATTTTTGGAATTCAAGAGCGAAGAGAAATCGCCGGCTGCAAAGTCCGCCAGGCCGGCGCGTCGAATCGACCAGCCAGGGCGAACGTCGTGAATGAAAAAGTCGCTGTCGTTACCGGCTCATCATCGGGAACTGGCGCCGCAACCGCACGCCTGTTTGCGAAAACGGGTTCAATGTCGTGATCAATTATTCGCGCGATCCGAAGCCGGCGGAAGCCGTGGCCGACGAATGCCGCCGGCCTGGCGTCGAAAGGCGCGGCAAAAACAACCGGCGAGTTTATCCTGGTCGATAGCGGTTGCGCGAAGTTTCCCGCCCCGGCAAAACCTTGAACGCCGGTTTGGCTTGCAAGCCTGGCGG
>JAQGMO010000378.1 GCA_028292315.1 Herminiimonas sp.
ACGTTTTCAATGGTTTTCTCTGCGGCATGCAATGTGCAGACCATGTGGTTGCATTCGTGAGCAAGGTGTTCCGGCTTGGCATGGATTTTGATACAGAGAATTAAAAATTGATCGAAATACAGGATGCCAGAATTTTTCAATGAAATGACCGATGCCGATGGACAGGCACGGGATCACTATCGTGAGATTGCCGAATGGCTTGCAACGCAGCCACCCGACGCATTGGCGACCAAGCGCGCCGAAGCAGATCTGATTTTCAGGCGCCTCGGTATTACTTTTGCCGTCTATGGCAATAAGGCCGGCGCCGAACGGCTAATCCCGTTTGATTTCATTCCACGCGTGATCACGCGCGCTGAATGGCTGAAACTGGAGGCTGGACTTATCCAGCGTGTATCCGCGCTCAATATGTTTATTCATGACATTTATCATGAACAAAATGTCGTGAAGGCAGGCGTGATACCCGCCGTTCATATTTTCAATAACGCGCAATATCGGCCGGAAATGCAAGGCGTATCGGTCGCATCGAATATTTATGCGCACATATCCGGCATCGATATCGTCCGTGCGGGAGCGGGCGATTTTTATGTCCTCGAAGATAATCTCCGGGTTCCTTCAGGCGTTTCCTATGTGCTGCAAAATCGCAGCATGATGATGCGACTGTTTCCTGCATTATTTGAATCGCACAGGATTGCGCCGGTCGCGCATTATGCCGACATGCTGCTGGATAACCTGCGTTCGGTCGCGCCGGCCGGCGTCGACGATCCAACCGTGGTGGTGATGACGCCCGGCATGTACAATTCCGCCTATTTCGAACATGCCTTCCTGGCGCAGCAGATGGGGGTGGAACTGCTGGAGGGGCAGGATCTGTTTGTCGAAAATAATGCAGTGTATATGCGCACCACGCGCGGGCCGCAACGGGTCGACGTGATTTATCGCCGGGTCGACGATGATTTTCTCGACCCGCTTGCTTTCCGGCCGGATTCCACGCTGGGCGTCGCCGGCCTGTTATCTGTCTACCGCTCCGGCCGGGTCACGCTGGCAAATGCCATCGGCACCGGGGTGGCGGACGACAAGTCCATTTATCCCTATGTGCCTGACCTGATTCGCTTTTACCTCTCCGAAGAACCCCTCCTTCTCAATGTGCCAACCTGGCAGTGCCGCAAGGACGAGGACCTGCGGTACACCCTGTCCCATCTGCCGGAGCTGGTTGTGAAGGAGGTGCATGGTTCCGGCGGTTACGGCATGCTGATCGGGCCGACGGCATCGACAGCGGAACTGGAAGACTTCCGTGCGCGCCTGCTCGCCAGACCGGAAGCCTATATTGCCCAGCCGACGCTTGCCCTTAGCACCTGCCCTACCTATGTCGGGAATGGTGTGGCCCCACGCCATATCGATTTAAGACCCTTTGTCCTTTCCGGCAGAACGATTTCAATGGTGCCCGGCGGTCTGACGCGGGTTGCCCTGGTCGAGGGCTCCCTGGTAGTGAATTCTTCCCAGGGCGGCGGCACCAAGGACACCTGGGTTCTGGAGGCATGACATGCTGAGCCGGACCGCCGATAATTTATTCTGGATGGCGCGCTACACCGAGCGCGCCGAAAACATCGCGCGCATGCTTGGCGTGACCATGGAAGCTTCGCTGTTGCCACAACCGGTCGGACGGGCGGAGTATGGCTGGCGCGCGACACTGGGCGTTTCCCAGTCGCAGAGTCAGTTCGACGCCGAACACCGTGAAACGTCTCAAAAAGAAATCCTGGACTTCATGGTGCGCGACCCTGGCAACCCTTCATCGATCGTGTCATGCCTGCATAAGGCGCGGGAAAATGCGCGGGCGGTGCGCGGCGTACTAACGACGGAAGTATGGGAAGCCCAGAATGCGACGTGGCTGATGCTGCAGCGGCATCTTGAAAGCGATTTCGTCAGCCGGGACCCGGGGCGTTTCTTCGAGTGGGTGAAATACCGCTCGCATTTGTCGCGCGGCGTCATCATCGGGACCATGCTGAAAGAAGAGTCGCTATACTTCATCCGCCTTGGCACCTTCCTGGAGCGGGCCGACAATACGGCGCGTATTCTGGATGTGAAGTTTCAGGGCATGCCGGGAGGCTCCGGCACCGAGGCTGCCGCCAACGACTCCGTGACGGCGGATTTTTATTATTGGGCGTCCTTGTTGCGGTCGGTATCGGGATTTGAAATCTATCGTAAGGTTTATCGCGACATCATTACACCGCAGCGCGTTGCCGAACTGCTGATCCTGCGGGCTGATATGCCGCGTTCCCTGGCGGCCTGCATGGAAGAAGTGGTGTCGGATTTAGCCTTGGTACGGAACAGCGCTTCGCACGACACTGAACGGCTTGCCGGGAAACTGCATTCCGATTTGAAATTTGCCCGCATCGATGAAATTCTCGAGAGTGGACTTCATGCTTACCTGACCCGTTTTCTTGACCAGATTTTGGCGCTTGGCAATGGTATCGGCCGCGATTTTTTGGTGCCGCCAAGCGTATGACGCTTGCCTGATGCGTCGAAATCCACGGTGCGCCACCCGGCGCACCCGGATGCAAAGCACAGGGCAAATATATTAATCGGGATTAAAGCGCGGGGACGAAAGCGCGGCCGTACCGCGCGCTAAATCGCGATGCGGTCCTCGGCCTGGAGTTCCTCGTTTGACATTACCTGCTGGCCGCGATAGTAGTTCAGAATGACGCCATGAATGAAGCCCAGTTTTTCAATCACCGGCGACGACAGTGCAAACGGATAAGGGTCAGGCATGCCGACGCTGCGATTGAGACTGTTCAATACATAGGCCAGGGCGAACCAGTCCGCCATCAACTCTTCGAATGAAGCGATGCGCAACGGCTGCTCCTCAATGACCAGTTCGGGTTCGCCGGGCTTTCTCGGTCGCAGCGTCATCCCGCAGGAAAAAGCGGTATCAATGGTGTCAATCATGTGCAGATAATGCGCCCAGGTTTCAGCCCAGTCCTCCCATGGGTGGGAACTTGCGTAGCTACTGATGAACCGCTGATCCCAGTCAGCAGGCGGGCCGTCATGATAGTGCCTGTTAAGACTGTCGCCGTAATCCTGGCGTTCATCCCCGAATAGCGCCCTGAACGGTTCGATCCATTGACTGTTCACTATCAGGCGATCGAAATAATAATGTCCGCTTTCATGGCGAAAGTGGCCAAGCAGGGTGCGGTAAGGTTCATGCATCTGCTCACGCGTTTTTTCCCGGAATGCCGGATCCGCTTCCGCAATGTTGAGAGTAATCAGCCCGTTATCATGGCCGGTCATTACCCTCTTGCTCGGCATGTCTTGCAAGAACTCGAATGCCAGGCCGGTATCCGGCGCTTTAAACTTGGATGTCGGCTGAAGCTTGATCTCCCACAGGGAATACAGCAACCTGCGCTTGGCAGCCTCAAGTCTTCCCCAGTACAAGCGGTTTTTATCCGAAAGCACAGGAATGGTCAAGGTAAGCTGGCAGGATGCGCAAAGGTCGTCGGACGCAACGGCCGGAAGCATCCAGTTACACACACCTTCCCTTGAATAATTAACGCACTGCTTGTAAAGCGCTCCCTTGTTGGCTGGATTCAGACTACGCCACAAACCGTTGCCGGTCGGTTCAAAGGTACTGACGGCGCGCTGTTCCGGCTGGTAGCCAAGCATGCCGCCACAGCTTTCACATCGCACGTTTTCAAAAAATACCTGCTGGCCGCATTTATCACAGTGGAAGGTTTTCATCTATCCGGACAGGGAATATCAATGGAATGATAGAGTGGGTTTCGATTGAATTGTTCCGAATTGTTGCATTTCTCAGGCGCATGAACGGCCTTCCTTTACGATAAACATTGATAGTGCCGTCCTGTCTGGCTGGCCAATATGCCGCCAGGCCGACGGATTGCCAATGTATTTCGCTGCAAAATTTAAGAACCTGTCCACCCCGGACGTTTCTTTTGCACAAATGCTTCCACACCGATTTTGAAATCACGGCTGCCGTAACACAGACGCACCAGGTCGTCGCCATCCGGCAAGCCATTGTTTATCAGGCGCCGGATCGCTTCCTTCGATGCGCGCATGGTGACCGGTGCATGGCTGGCAAGCCTGGCGCACAAGGCATCGGCCCTGGCCTCAAGTGCCGAAGCATCGGCGATTTCCAGGATGAAGCCGCATTTCTCCGCTTCCTGCGCATTGATCGTCTCCGCCAGCAACAGCATTTTTTTTGCTCGCGCCGGTCCGAAGGCGGCGTCAACGCGCGCGTAATTCGCCATCGACAGGCAGTTGCCCAGCGTTCGGGCAATCGGAACACCAAATAATGCGGTGGGGGTGGCGATGCGAAAAT
>JAQGMO010000093.1 GCA_028292315.1 Herminiimonas sp.
CGGGAGACAATCCAGTCCCTTCTTGCAATTGGTTGTTAGACGATTAATGACTCTGAATAAAAAAAAGCCCAAATAAATTTGGGCTCAATACGGAACTAGGAATTTTCAATTCTTCCATAGGGCGGGAAGAAATTTGTCGCGTGTAACTATTACTACGAACTCGGCGGTTAGCTACCCCGTTTGGCCCTGATATCAGTGAATTCTTAGGTTTAATCAGTGGACGTTCTCATAGCAGAAAATCGAGAATCGACCACGATTGAATGGTGGGTTTTTCCACGATTGAATGCGAGTATCCAATGTAGCGAAAACCAATCTTCCTCACTCCACCGTAACCGACTTCGCCAGATTCCTGGGCTTATCCACATCGGTCCCGCGCGCCAGCGCAGTATGGTACGCCAGCAACTGCAACGGCACCACGTGCAGGATCGGCGACAGCACGCCGTAATGCTCCGGCAGCCGGATCACGTGAATTCCCTCGCTCGAAGCAATGTGCGAGTCCGCGTCGGCAAACACATACAGCTGGCCGCCGCGTGCGCGCACCTCCTGCATGTTCGACTTCAGTTTCTCGATCAGGGTATCGTTCGGCGCGACCGTCACGACCGGCATGTCTTCCGTGACCAGCGCCAGGGGACCGTGCTTCAATTCACCGGCTGGATACGCTTCGGCGTGAATATATGAAATTTCCTTGAGCTTCAATGCGCCTTCCAGCGCGATCGGATAATGCAGGCCGCGTCCCAGGAACAGCGCATGCTCCTTGCGGGCGAAGGCGTCGGCCCAGGCGATGATCTGCGGCTCCAGCGCCAGCACGCTTTGCAGCGCGGCGGGCAGGTGACGCAGGTTTTTTAAATGATCATGTTCCTGCTCCGGCGTCAGGCGGTCGCGCAGCTTCGCCAGGGTCAGCGTCAGAAGGAATAGCGCCGCCAGCTGCGTGCTGAAAGCCTTGGTGGAGGCAACACCGATTTCGGCGCCCGCGCGCGTCAGGTATGCTAGTTCGGTTTCTCGCACCATTGCCGACGTGCCGACGTTGCAGATCGCGAGCGAATGCTTGTGCCCGAGTTCCTTGGCGTACTTGAGCGCCGCCAGCGTATCGGCGGTTTCACCCGATTGCGAAATCACGACCACCAGCGCCCGTGGGTTGACCGCCGGGCGGCGGTAGCGGTATTCACTCGCAATTTCCACATTGGTTGGAATGCCGGCGATCGTTTCAAGCCAGTAGCGCGCCGTCATGCCCGAATAATAACTGGTGCCGCACGCCAGGATCTGGATCGCATCGATGTCCCTGAAGACCTCTTCCGCATTGGCGCCGAACAGGTCCGGCGTAAAGCCGAGCACGCCTTGCAGCGTGTCCGTGATCGCGCGCGGCTGTTCGAATATCTCTTTCTGCATGTAGTGGCGATAAGGTCCCAGCTCGATCGCGCCGGAATAGGCATTCACGGTCTGCGCCTTGCGCTCCACCGCAACATCATTGCGGTCGAAGATGCGGACTGCGTCGAGCTGCACATCGACCACGTCGCCTTCTTCCAGGTAGATGATCTGGTCGGTGGTGCCGGCCAGGGCCATCGCATCCGACGCCAGGAAATTCTCGCCATCGCCGAGGCCGACGATCAGCGGGCAGCCGAGGCGGGCGCCAATCACGCGCTGCGGCTCGTCCTTGCAAAAGACGCCGATCGCGAAGGCGCCGGTCAAACGCTTGACCACTTTCTGCACCGTGCTCAGCAAGTCGCCGTCATAGGTATGATTAACCAGGTGGGCAATCGCTTCCGTATCGGTTTGCGACTCGAACACATAGCCGAGCGCCTTCAGCTCGGTGCGGATTTCTTCGTAATTCTCAATGATCCCGTTGTGCACCAGCGCGATGAATTGCTCACTGCCGCGCGATGAAAAATGCGGGTGCGCATTGTTCGTCGCCGGTGCGCCGTGCGTGGCCCAGCGCGTATGCGCGATGCCGGTCATGCCCGCAAACCCGGTTTCCGCTACCTGGCTTTGCAGTTCCGCCACCCGCGCCACGCTGCGCGCGCGCTTCAGGCCATTCTGATGCACGGCCACGCCGCATGAGTCATATCCGCGATATTCGAGCCGCTTCAGGCCTTCCAGCAGAATCGGGACAATGTTACGTTGCGCGACTGCGCCTACAATTCCGCACATGGAGAGTTCCTAGCTTTTTTGTTTGACGGGCCGTTTCCAGCCCTCGATTGTGGTTTGCCTGACACGCGAAATAGTGAGCTTGCCTTCCGGCGCATCCCTCGTAAGCGTTGTTCCGGCGCCGACGTTGGCGCCTTTTCCCACGCGCACCGGCGCAATCAGCTGGCAATCGCTGCCAACGAATGCGTCGTCTTCGATCACGGTGCGGTGCTTGTTCGCGCCGTCGTAGTTCACCGTGATGACGCCGGCCCCGATGTTCACGCGCGACCCTACGGTTGAATCGCCGACATAGGCCAGGTGATTGGCTTTGCTGTGCGCAGCGATACTGCTATTCTTGACTTCAACAAAATTACCGATGTGTACGTCTTCGCCCAGCTCGGTCCCGGGGCGCAGGCGCGCATACGGTCCTACCTGCGATTCGGCGCCGACCACCGCGTCTTCGATATGGCAAAATGGCTTGATCGATGCGCCATTGGCGATCCGGGCATTCCGGATGACGCAATGCGCGCCTATCGTGACGTTATCAGCCAGTTCCACCGTCCCTTCGAATACGCAACCGACATCGATGCTGACATCGCGCCCGCAGCGCAGCACGCCCCGTATGTCGATGCGCGATGGATCGGCCAGGGTCACCCCCTGTTCAAGCAAGCCGTCGGCCAGATTGCGCTGATAAATCCGCTCCAGTTCGGCCAGCTGGACCTTGCTGTTAACCCCAAGCGTTTCCCATACCGCATCCGGCTGTGCCGACACGACCGGTACGCCATCCGCTACCGCGCGAGCGACAATATCCGTAAGATAATATTCACCTTGCGCGTTATTATTCGACAGGGTGCACAGCCATTCTCTGAGCCGCGCAGTCGGCGCGACCATGATGCCGGTATTCACTTCGGCAATTGCGCGTTCGGTATCGTCTGCATCTTTTTGCTCGACGATCCGGACAATCTCGCCGGCTTCTCTTACAATACGGCCATAACCAGTCGGATCGGCAAGATTAACAGTTAATATCGACAACTTATTCTGATCTGCAATGTCTAACAAGCATTGCAGCGACCGCACAGAAGTCAATGGAACGTCGCCATACAGGATTAATGTCGGCACATCATCATTTAAATGGGGCAAGGCTTGCATTACCGCATGCCCGGTTCCAAGCTGAGGCTCCTGTCGGGCAAACACCAAATCGGGCGACTGCAATGTTTCAGGTACCATGTCGCCACCGTGCCCATAAATAACGCATAGCGCAGAGGGGGACAAGGCACGCGCCGTATCGATTACATGCGAAAGCAGCGGTTTCCCGGCTAAGGGATGCAGCACCTTTGGACGCGCTGACTGCATGCGTTTACCCATACCAGCAGCAAGAATGACAATATTCATAGGCGAAAAGTTGAAGTGACGCAAAATTTTATCATGCGACCAAGCCGCAGTCTGGCAACTCGAATCAGTATATTTTTTATTACCGTATTGCTGCTGGGCTGTAGCGCGGCCCGGCTTGGATACAGTAATGGAGAAACAATATCGTATTTTTGGTTAAACAACTATGTTGATTTCGATGCCGATCAAAAGACATTTGTAACAAAAGAGCTTGCTACGCTTTTTTCCTGGCACCGACGAACCCAGTTAGGGGACTATGTTCAACTGCTGACGCGGGCACAGAAACAGGCGCAATCGCCGGTTACGGAAGCGGAACTGCAGGGCGATTACAACGAATTTAAAAAACGCGTTCTGGTAATGGCCGACAAGGCCATTCCCTCGATGGCAACGCTGGCGATGTCTCTGAAACCCTACCAAATTGCCAATATAGAGAAAAAATTCGCGTCCAATAATGACAAATATCGCAAAGAATATCTACGGGGTGATGTTGAGCAGCGTCAACGTTTCCGGTTCAAGAAAACCTTGAAGCAGGCGGAATACTGGTTTGGCAGCTTCAGCTCGGAACAGGAACAGCAGATCCGGGCCGCCTCCGATGCGAGACCGCTAAATAACGAACTGGTGCTCGCCGATCGCATGCAGCGTCAGGCGGCGATGATTGCGATGCTGAAGAAAATAGAGGCGGAAAAACCGGGGCGGGAAGCCGCCATCGCCATGCTGAAGGACTATGTCACCGCAACGATGGATCGGCATGCTTCGCCGGAACACAAGGCATACTTTGATGCTTATAATGCAAGCAATATCAAGCTGGCGGCCTTTATCGTTAATCATGCGACGCCCGCGCAAAAAGTGCATTTCACCGGCAACTTGCAGCAATGGATTAACGACTTTAATAAGTGGTCGCATTAAGTTACCGCACTAAGTTACCGCACTAAGTTACCGCACTAAGTTGCAGCACCAGGTTACCGTGGCAAGTAGCCACACACTTAGTTGCCGCACCAGTTTGTTATCACAAGCAAGTCACACTGTCTTGATCGTATTGTGCGGATACCACGTGGCGAGCATCTCGCCTCGGCCTATCCATGTCTTGCACCGGTCGATGAAACAGGTGCGGGCGTCCGCTGGCTATTCCGGCTGCAGGCGGATAACGCCGGAACCGGCCGTTCCGGTGCTGCACGGCTCTTCATCGAATGCAATATCGCCATCCTGTATCGCTTCGCCGGTGGCTGCCAGTCCTTCGAAACCGAATAATTGCTTGTCCATCAAGTGCGATGGCACCACGGTAGATAGCGAAGAAAAAATATTATCGACCCGCCCCGGGAATTTCTTTTCCCATTCGCGCAGCATGCCCTTGATCTGCTTGCGCT
>JAQGMO010000098.1 GCA_028292315.1 Herminiimonas sp.
GCCGCTGGTACCTGTCGAACCGCTGGCGCCGGACATGCCGCTGGTACCTGTCGAACCGCTGGCGCCGGAAATGCCGCTGGTACCTGTCGAACCGCTGGTACCGGTCGTGCCGCTGGTACCGGTCGTACCGCTGGTACCGGTCGTGCCGGTCGTGCCGCTCGTACCTGTCGTGCCCATGGTCGAGGACTTGTCGGACGCACCGCCTGAAAGATTGGTATCCACAGATTTCTCCTTTATAGCGCTTGGTTAATTGCTGTCGAACACGGTCGCTATGGCAAGGTAATGGCAATGCAATAGCTATAAGCGACCGTGAAAAAATGAACGCCTGCTTACCGCGGAGCGTAAGCAAACGGAGTGGTGCATTTGGTACTGCAAATGATGTGCCAGCCCGGCAACCCGTCCTAAGCACTTGATATTGAAAGAAAAGCAAGGAATTCAACGCGGATTGCATCGCGCACAGCCATGCACCTTTGCACAACTTACGCGTAAAAATTTCAGGCGGTATTTTTGTCTATGGACGTATATGTCGATAATCGCCTTTTGCAGCCCAGCGTACGTGTGCTTGCGTTCCGCGCGCGATTGGATAGGCGTATTATGCATTGTTGCCTGTGCGAGCGGAGGACTGAAAATGATCAGGAAAACGCCTATCGAGCGATATCGCAATATCGGTATATCGGCACATATTGATGCGGGGAAAACGACTACCACCGAACGCATCCTGCTCTACACCGGCGTTACCCACAAGCTCGGCGAAGTGCATGAGGGCGCCGCCACCATGGACTGGATGGAGCAGGAGCAGGAACGCGGGATCACGATTACCTCGGCCGCCACCACGGTGTTCTGGAAGGGCATGCGCGGCAATCACCCCGAGCACCACATCAATATCATCGACACTCCGGGCCACGTCGATTTCACGATCGAAGTCGAGCGCTCGATGCGCGTGCTCGACGGGGCGGTAATGTTATATGACGCGGTCGGGGGCGTACAGCCGCAATCCGAAACCGTCTGGCGCCAGGCCAACAAGTACCGGGTGCCGCGCCTGGCCTTTGTGAACAAAATGGATCGGGTGGGGGCTGATTTCTTTCGCGTCTATGGCCACTTGCGCGAGCGACTGGGTGCGAATCCGGTGCCGATCCAGATTCCATTTGGCGCCGAAGCGGACTTTCATGGCGTGATCGACCTGGTGGCGATGCGGGCGATACTCTGGGACGACCATTCGCAGGGAATCACATTCACCTATGCCGACATCCCCGCCGGGCTGGCGGCGCAAGCGGCCGAGTGGCGCGAAAAACTGCTGGAGGCGGTGGCGGAATCGTCTGAGAGCCTGATGGAAAAATACCTGGACGGCGCGCCCTTCTCGGAAGCAGAGATCCGCCAGGGTTTGCGGCAGCGTACCATTGCCAATGAGATCGTGCCGATGCTGTGCGGCGCCGCGTTCAGGAACAAGGCGGTACAACCGATCCTGGATGCGGTGATCGATTATCTGCCGTCGCCGGTCGACGTGCCACCGGTCCGAGGCGAGCTCGAAAACGGCAAGCCGGCCGAGCGCCGCGCCGCCGACGATGAAAAATTCGCTGCCTTGGCGTTCAAGATCATGACTGATCCGTTTGTCGGCCAATTGATATTCTTCCGTGTCTATTCTGGCGTGGTACGGTCCGCGGACCTGGTCTATAACCCTGTTAAAGGCAAGAAGGAACGGATCGGCCGGCTGCTCCAGATGCATGCCAACCAGCGCGAGGAAATCAGGGAGGTGCGGGCCGGCGATATTGCCGCGGCGGTCGGCCTGAAGGACGCGACCACCGGCGACACGCTGTGCGATCCGGCGGCGGTGATCACACTTGAACGCATCACTTTTCCAGAGCCGGTGATTTCACAGGCGGTCGAGCCGAAAACCCGGGCCGACCAGGAAAAAATGGGTGCCGCCCTCGGCCGGTTGTCGCAGGAAGATCCGTCGTTCCGGGTTCGCTCCGATGATGATTCCGGTCAAACCATCATTGCCGGCATGGGCGAGCTGCACCTTGAAATCCTGGTCGACCGGATGCGGCGCGAATTCGGCGTCGAAGCGACAGTCGGCAAGCCGCAGGTGGCCTATCGTGAAACGATACGTCGATGCTGCGAGGAGGCGGAAGGCAAATTCATCAAGCAAACCGGCGGACACGGCCAATATGGTCATGTCGTGCTCAGGCTCGATCCGCAGCCGCCCGGCAAGGGCTATGAATTTGTCGATGCGATCAAGGGCGGCGTCATCCCGCGCGAGTATATTCCGGCGGTCGACAAGGGCATACAGGAAACCATGCACGCCGGCGTGCTGGCCGGATACCCGGTGGTGGATATCAAGGCCACGCTGCTGTTCGGCTCTTACCATGACGTCGATTCGAATGAAAACGCGTATCGGATTGCGGCGTCGATCGCGTTCAAGGAGGGGATTCGGCGCGCCGGGCCGGTGTTGCTGGAACCGGTCATGGCGGTCGAGGTGGAAACCCCGGAAGATTTCATGGGGCATGTCATGGGCGATCTGTCGTCCCGGCGTGGCAGCATCCACGGCATGGAGGACATGGCTGGCGGAGGAAAGGTGGTGCGCGCCGACGTGCCGCTTTCGGAAATGTTCGGCTATTCAACAACGCTGCGTTCGCTGACCCAGGGGCGGGCAACTTATACGATGGAGTTCCGGCACTATGCGCAAGCGCCGCGCAACGTGACCGATGCGATTGTCGTCACCAGGGATTTTCACGGGCAGCGCCGCACGGCGGAGTGAAGCGCGACAGCAGGCGCCGCCGCGTCCCTGTAATTACAGAGTTTCATCCCATACGGTATCCTTCAGTATATTAAAAAAAAGGAAACGATATGCGGGATGGGGGCATGGATTGAGCGCGGCGCGCAGGGCGTTGGACGGGCAAGGCATTGCGTTGATGATGGTGCTGTGCGTTTGCTGGGGCTTGCAGCAGGTGGCCGTGAAGCTGGCCGCGCCGAGCATGAATCCGGTAATGCAAATGGGGGTGCGCTCCGCAATAGGGGCATTGCTTGTGCTGGGGCTGATGTGCTGGCGCCGCGACAATTTTTCGCTGCGCGATGGTACGTTCTGGCCGGGCGTCATGGCAGGTTTGCTGTTCGGCGCCGAATTTCTTTGCATCGCGCTCGGGCTTACCTTTACCTCCGCTGCGCACATGAGCGTGTTCCTGTACACCGCGCCGGTATTCACCGTGCTCGGCCTGCAGTGGCTAGTGCCGGGTGAGCGCCTGCACCCGCGCCAATGGGTCGGAATCCTGCTCGCATTCGCCGGAATCGCCATTACGTTCGCCAACGGCTTTAGTGCCGGCAGCGGCGACTTGCCGGCGATGCTGATAGGCGATGCGCTCGGTGTTCTCGCCGCGTTGATGTGGGCGGCCACCACGGTCTTGATCAGGACTACCTCGCTGTCGGAAACGCAGCCGTCCAAAACGCTGATGTATCAGCTCCTCGTATCGGCGATTCTGCTGCTGGCGGTGGCCGGCAGCCTTGGGTACGCCACGGATATTTCAATGACGGCCATTGCCTGGTACAGCCTGTTTTTCCAGATCGTGATTGTTTCGTTCGCCAGCTATCTCGCATGGTTCTGGATCCTGCGCACTTATCTTGCGACGCGGGTATCGGTGTTCTCCTTCCTGACACCGCTGTTCGGGGTCGGCTTCGGGATATTGCTTCTGAATGAGTCGGTCAGCACGGCGTTTCTCATGGGCGCGGTCCTGGTATTGGCCGGCATTGTCATGGTCAATGTGAAAAAAGGGTAAAGCCTGGACGCAAGTTCTCTGCGTTTCAGCAAACCGAAGCCACCAGGCCTTCGGTTATGCTAGAACAATGACGAAATTATTTGGGTCAGCCGGGGCATGTGCATTCAGGTTCCGCCAACTGATACGCCTGCCCGCAAGCTTTGTCATTGCGGGCTTTGCCGGTTTAGCCGGTAGTGCGCTCGCCCAGTCCACTGTGACTGATACGATAGAACAACGTACCGTCGCATGTATCGCTTGCCATGGCAAGGAAGGCCGCGCGACGCCGGACGGTTACTATCCCCGCATTGCCGGCAAGCCAGCCGGCTACCTGTATAACCAGCTGATTAATTTCCGTGAAGGGCGCCGCCAGTATCCGTTGATGATCTACATGGTCGACCATCTGTCGGATGGCTACCTGCGGGAAATC
>JAQGMO010000105.1 GCA_028292315.1 Herminiimonas sp.
CGGGACTGTCCGGGCCGGCGGCCTTCGATTCGGTCGCGTCGCTTGCGGCAAGGTCCGCCGGGTCCTGCGCGCGCTGGTCCGTTTGCGGCGCCCGATCTCGCACTTTGTCTTGGTCCTGCATGGAAATCTCCCATAATCAATGCCAGAAGTTAGACAAAATTACGTCCAAAAAATCACGCATGCAGTGATTTTCTTTTGAAGACGTGAGTCTCAGCGGAATACAATTTCCACTTGAATGCAAGTCACCATGGAGAAGCGGATGCAGCGGCTGTTAATTATTAGCGGACTCGCCATTCTGGCCATCGGCATTGGATGGCCGTGGCTGTCGAAATTGCCCTTTGGACGGTTGCCAGGAGATATACATATCGTGCGGGATGGATTCAGTTTTCATTTTCCGCTTGCGACCTGCATCGTGATATCGCTGGTCGCCACGGTACTGATCTGGCTCTTTCGGCGTTAGCAAGCGACCGGGTAAGAGAGAATGCGCTAGCGAAGGCAGGCAAGGAGGATGGGCATTACGCCGCTGGCACACGGCGTAATGTTACGCGCAATATTACTTTTTCTGGCTGGGGTCCAGGGGTTCCGGCGTCGAATGGTTGTTGACCTGGCCCGGCATGGGCATTGCCGCCGACTCTTGTGATTTGTCCAGTTCCTTGGGGCTGGCCTGCGACTGGTTCGATGCATCGGTGGGCGAGGGCGTCGCGGGCGGCGCTTGCGGCGGGATTGCCGCATCGGATTGCGGCAACGAATTTTGCGGCAGGGCCACCGATTGATTGGCCGGCGCGGTCGATTGCACCGCCGCGGTCGGCTTGGGCGGCTCATTTTTCTTGTCGCAGCCTGCGGCTAGCGCGGCGAATAGCATGAATCCAAGTACCGATACGATTCGTGGAGTACCCATTACCTGTTTCCTCCCTGTGAGCTTAAATGCGAGTGATTCGAGTAAGTGCAAGCTGCAAAAGCTTCAAAAGTTTACGCATCCCGTATTGGCGATATGAAACCGATTCTGCGGCTACAATAAAGCAAATTCTAAAATGTTTCGGTTCGGTAGCGAACATATCGTAACCATACCGCGACCGCCTTGCTTCACGAAGAAAAAGGAGACCGGATGTCCACAGGGAACCGCTTGTTATGGACGCCTTCCGCCTTGCGCATCGAACGCAGCCGTATGCATGACTACATGCGCTGGCTGGAGCGCGAGAAGGGTAAGTCGTTTGGCGATTACAACGCATTATGGGATTGGTCGACCACGCATCTTGAGGCATTCTGGGAGTCGATCTGGCAGTATTTCGACCTGCGCAGTGCCACGCCGGCTGAACGAATCCTCGATACGCACGCGATGCCCGGCGCAAAGTGGTTCGAAGGCGCCTGCCTGAATTTTGCTGAACAGGTTTTTCGCTTCAATCTGTCCGACGAGCATGGCGACAAGCCGGCCATCATCGCGCAGTCGGAGTTGCGCGCGATGACGCAGATGTCGTGGCGCGAGCTGCGCCGCCAGGTCACGGCGGTGGCCAACAGCCTGCGGGCGCTCGGGGTGCAGCCCGGCGACCGGGTGGCTGCCTATATGCCGAATATCCCGGAAACTGCAATCGCATTCCTGGCGTGCGCCAGCATCGGCGCAATCTGGTCGAGCTGCTCGCCTGACATGGGCAGCGCGAGTGTGCTGGACCGGTTCCGGCAGATCGATCCGAAAGTGCTGATCGCGGTCGACGGCTATCGTTACGGCGGCAAGGACTTCGACCGGCTGGCGGTTGTCGATGCCATGCGGCAGGCATTGCCGACACTGGAACTCGTGGTGCTGCTGCCTTACCTGGACCTGGATGCGGCGATCGACGGGGCGACGCATTGGCATAGCCTGCTGACCCATCCCGCGGCGCATGCGCAGCCGATCCGGTTCGAGCAGCTGCCGTTCGACCATCCCCTGTGGATATTGTATTCATCCGGCACCACCGGGATGCCCAAGCCGATCGTGCACGGACATGGCGGCAGCCTGCTCGAAAGCATGAAAGGCCATGCGCTGCATCTGGACCTTGGTCCGCAGGATCGCTTCCTCTGGTATTCGACCACCGGCTGGATCATGTGGAATTCGCAGGTCACCGGCTTGCTGGTCGGGGCCACGATCTGCCTTTACGACGGCAACCCCGGTTATCCCGACCTCGGGACGTTGTGGAAATTCGCTGAACGGGCCGGGCTGACTTTCTTCGGCGCCGGCGCCGCCTACTTTGGCAACTGCATGAAGGCGGGAATCGAGCCGGCCCGGATCGCCGACCTGGCGCGCTTGCGTTCGGTCGGGTCGACCGGCTCGCCGCTGGCGCCCGAAAGCTATGAATGGATTTACCGGCATGTCGGGCAGGATATCCTGCTCGCGACGATCAGCGGCGGCACCGATATCGCCGCGGCGTTTGTCGGCGCCTGTCCTGTTCTTCCGCTGTATTCCGGCGAAATGCAGTGCCGCTGCCTCGGCGTCGCCGTGTCTGCGTTCGATGACAAGGGCCGCCCGCTCGAGGATGCGGTGGGCGAACTGGTGGTCACCGAGCCGATGCCCTCCATGCCCCTGTACTTCTGGAATGATCAAGGCAACAAGCGTTATCTGGAAAGTTATTTCGACACTTACCCCGGGTACTGGCGGCACGGCGACTGGATACGCATCACCCCGCGCGGCGGCGCGATCATCTATGGGCGGTCGGATACCACCATCAACCGCCACGGCATCCGTATGGGCACCGCTGAAATCTATCGCGTGGTGGAGGACTTGCCGGAAATCGCGGACAGCCTGGTGGTCGATCTCGAATACCTTGGGCGTGAGTCCTATATGCCGCTGTTCGTCGTGCTGGCGCCGGGGGTGAAACTGAATGCGGCGCTTGAAAAGCGCATCAGGGAAAAGATACGCACCGAGCTATCGGCGCGTCATGTGCCGAATGATATTTTTGCCACGGCCCAGATTCCACGCACGTTGACCGGGAAGAAAATGGAATTGCCGATTAAGAATTTGCTGCTCGGCATGCCAGTTGAACGGATTGCCAATCGCGATGCAATGAGCAATCCGGAATGTCTGGCGTATTACGTTGAATTTGCAAGGGAACGTAACCCCGAACATAACCCCGGACGTAACGCCGGCTGACCTGCGACGCGCCGCCGTTTCAGTGCGCCGCCGCTTTTTTTACGTCAGCCTTTACGCCAGCCGCATCTTTCTTTGGCCTAAACACGGCTTCGCATGGATCAGGGTTGCGCGTCGCGCTATCCCATAGGGCCCCGGCCACAATGCTGATGCCGCCAGTGGCGATGGCGGCGCCCAGCCGCACCAGTGCGGATGGGGTCTCGTCCGGGTCCAGGCTCATTTCCGGGCGGCGCAGGCGTCCGCCGATTCTCACATCGCCGGCGAGTGTGGCCACGCCCAAGGTGACGCCATTGCGGGCTTTGATCCGTCCGCGCAGATCGAGGGTTTGCCGGCGCAGGTCGACGACCCCGCGCGTCAGCAACTGGCTGGCCTCGCTGCGCGCGCCGGCGATCGGACTGGCAGTTGCGACCCCGGCTGAAAATGGCAACACCGCTGTGACGCAGGCCAACTCGACATGATTCGCCTCCTTGGCCGAGAAAAAGGGGATCACCCCGGTCAGCAGCGTTTCAGCCTGTTCGACCTTTTCCGAAAAAATTTTAGTGTTGCCGACCCGGATGGTGACAGGGCCGGTCAGTGTGGCGCCCAGTTGTTTCATCGATGTTCCGCTGGCGGATACCGCCGCACTGACCGCCATCCGCGCGCCGCTGAACGGCGCCTTCCTGTTCTTCTCCGCGAACCAGCGCTCCAGCGAAATATCGCGCGCCTGGAGATTGAGGCGCACGGCTTGCCGCCGGCCATCCAGCCGCATGTCGCCGGACGCGGTGCCGCCGAAGACGTGAAAGCTGAATGCGTTCACGTTCAGCTGATCGCCCTTGAACGCCATTCGCGCCCGGGCGTCGCTTACTTCGACGCCCGAGCGTAGCCGGAGCGAAGCAATCTGCGCGTCCACCGTGCCGTCCATGCCTTTCATCGCAATCAGCGCTGGCCAGCCCAGCGCATGGGTGCGCAGTATTTCGTCCGGTGGCAACGGCGGCGGGGCAGGCCGTCCCGCATCGCGCAGCGCCTCCGCCCAGTCAAGCCGATCAGTGCTCAGCGTGGCGTCGAAGACCGGCCGCGTTCCGGCTACCGAGAATTTAACGTCGCCTGCGACGGTAAGCTTGCCGAGGCTGGCCTTGAGGTTCCTGGCATGCGTCCAGTCCTGTTCCGCGCTGAAATCGGCGCTCGCCCTGATCGGCGCCACCGGTCCGGAAGGAAGGTTGAGAAAGCCTAGCACATCCGCCGGCGAGTCCGCTTCGAAGGCGAGCTTGAACGCGTGGCTTCGCGAGTCGCCCGCCAGCGGAAGGCGCCCGCTCAAGTCGAGCCGTGCCTGCTTCCATTCCAGCCGGACCTCGCCCTGCGACGCCGCGCCGCTGGCGCCGGCGCGCGACAGATCCGCGAACCGCGCCGTGGCCTGCATCTGATGGGCGGCGTTCCGCGAGATCCGGGTTTCGATCCGGACGTCACGCCAGCCGGGCTGCCCGCGCGCCGTGAATTGATCGATGCGCCATATTGCCGGCTCCGCGTCATGCTTCAGATAGCTGACTGCGGCATTGCGTACGTTGATTTCCGTGAGGGCCAGCAGATCGGCCTTGCGCCGGCCATCCGGATCAGGCTGCGCCGTCTGCAGGTCCCAGCTCCGGCGGCCGTCGGCGGCGACTTCGAGATTGGCCTGCAGCCCGGTGAGCGTTACGCTGGTAATGGCGATCCGGCCCGATAACAGCGGCAACAGGTCGATGCGGGCGCTCAGGCTGGCCGCTTCCAGCAGGTGCCTGCTGCGCGCCCACGCCGGATTGGAGAGGGTGAGATTGCGTGCATGAATAGCCGGAAGCGGCATCAACTCGACGCTGAGATCGCCGATCTCGAGCTCACGCGACAAGGCGGCCCGCGCCTTGTCGCGCACCAGCGATTTCAGATGCGCCTCATCGAAGAGCGCGCGCAATGCAATCGGCGCCAGCGCCAGAACAAGCGCCAGTATGCCTGCCGACCACCATGCTGTCTTCCGCCATCTCTTCATTCGCCGTCTTTCATATGGATCGCGTTATGCATTCTAGGTCGCGGGCGCCCGCCGCGTGCTGCAGATTATCAACCCGCGCAACAATTTCGGAATGTCTGCGGTCAGGCGCCGACGATCCAGCCTTCCAGCGGATCGAATTCGGGCAACCCGAAGCGCGCGTCGCGGCGCTGCCATCCCCAGGCCGCGAGCAGGCCGCACAAGGCCGCATCGAGCAGATCGCCGCTCGCATCATCAACCAGCGCCGCGCGATGCGCGCCCGCGTCCAGCCGTATCCCGAGCGAATAGTCGCCGCTCTTCAGCCGGTTCACGATCAGCTCGCGCATGGCGCGCCGCTCAGGCGTCTGGCGGGCTCGCTCGTCGCTTTTGTACGATGCCCTGGTGATGGAACGCGCAACCATGCCCGGATAGCCTTCCAGCGCTATGCGATGCGGATCGCCGGCATGCAGGGTATAGACCGTCACGCCCGCCGCCAGCAGCAGCGGCACGCCGGCATGCAGCATATAGGCGACCGGCGGGTTGACCCACTTCATCGGCGACGACGAACCGGCGGGCCGGTCGGTGGCGCGATGCGCGAACTTGCCGCCGCTCGGCCGCGCGTCGCAGAATGCCTTGAACGTCGCGCGCAGTTCGGCCCGGGTCTGGGCCGCCACATGCCGGATCAGCGGTTCCCAGCGGGTCGGCCAGCCCAGATGTTCAATCAATTCCCGCGGCAGTGAAAAAGGGAAGTCGAACGCGCCCAGCCATGGCCCCGGCCGGCGCAACCATGCATCGAATGCCGCGTAATCATGCAACGAAGTCAGGGACTGCAGCCGGTAGGTGTCGCCGTCCAGCTCGCCGGAGGCGATTGTGATGGCCTTGCGGCGGGTCGGCGCCGAAGTAAAGTCAATGCCATGCAGTTTCATGTGGCGGGCGAATTTACTGCCGCGCATGCGCGGCATACCGTATTCGTGGGGTACGAATGCTGATTATGGGCCCGCGCCGCCGTTACCGGGTGGTTGCGGCGTCCGGCAGCACCACGTTCACGTCGAGCACTTCCAGGTTGCCCTGGCGATCGAGCGAGATCTTGATGTCGTCGGCGTTGACTTTCGTGTATTTCGAAATGACGGCAATCAGCTCCTTGTGCAGCGCAGGCAAAAAGTCGGCGCCGGCATGGCCATTGCGCTCGCGCGCAATAATGATCTGGAGCCGCTCCTTGGCGGCATTGGCCGACTTGGGTTTGGTGTTGAACAGGAACGATAGTAGCGCCATGTCACTTGCCTCTGAAAATTCGCTGGAACAGGCCAGGTTTCTCGTAGGTGGTGAATCGCATCGGCACTTCTTCGCCGAGGAAACGCGACACCACATCCTTGTATGCTTCAGACACGTCGCTGCCTTCGACATGGATCGCCGGGTTGCCCTGGTTGGACGCATGCAGCACCGATTCGGATTCCGGAATGATGCCGATAACCGGGATGCGCAGGATTTCCTGGACGTCGGCATGGGACAGCATTTCGCCGGCGTCGACGCGCTTGGGCACGTAACGTGTAATCAGCAGATGTTCCTTGACCGGTTCGTCGCCGTTCTGGGCGCGCCGGGATTTAGCCTGGATGATGCCAAGGATGCGGTCGGAGTCGCGCACCGACGATACCTCGGGATTGGTCACGATGATCGCCTCATCGGCAAACGTGAGCGCCATGACGGCGCCGCGCTCGATGCCGGCAGGCGAGTCGCAAACGATGTATTCGAACCCCATTCCCGCCAGGTCGGTCAGGACCCGTTCCACGCCTTCTTCCGACAGCGCATCCTTGTCGCGCGTCTGCGAGGCAGGGAGCACGTACAGATTTTCGCAATGCTTATCCTTGATCAACGCCTGATTCAGCGATGCTTCCTGGTTGATCACATTAATCAAGTCATACACGACGCGACGTTCGCAGCCCATGATCAGGTCGAGATTGCGGAGGCCGACGTCAAAATCCAGTACGGCGGTCTTGTGTCCGCGCATGGCCAGACCAGACGCGAAACTGGCGCTGGAGGTGGTTTTGCCAACGCCGCCTTTGCCCGATGTTACGACGATTATTTTTGCCACAAACAAACTCCTTGAATTAAAAATTGGGTAATCATCTGTGCGCGCCCGCGCTTAACGACAGCACTTCGATCCGGTCTCCGGAAAGACGCACCTGCGCCGGAGCGCTGGACAGTGCCGGCGGCAAGCCATCTTCAAAAGTACGGTAGATGCCGGCGATCGATACCAGCTCCGCTTCCATGCCCATCGTAAAAATCCGGGCTGCCCCATTGCCCCTGGCGCCCGCCAGCGCGCGGCCGCGCAGCGGAGCGTAGATATGAATGCTGCCATCGGCGATCAGTTCGGCCCCGTTGTTGACGACCGCCGTCACGATCAGATCGCAGCCTTGCGCATAGATGCGTTGTCCCGCGCGCACCGGCGTGTCGATGATCATCGAGCCCACCGGGGCCAGTTGCACCACTGCCGGCTGCACTGGCTGCACTGGCTGCGCCGGCGGCGCAGCCGGGGCGGGGGCAGCAGCCGCTTCAGGATGGGGCGCCGCTTCACGTGGCCGGGCCACGACATCAAGGCTTAGTCCGTGCGCCAGGATAGCCGGTTCCATGCCGGTGCCGGCATGCCGTACCGCGACCGGGTTCAACCGGTACGATTTGAACAGCGCGATCAGCGCGGCCCAATCGATCGGCTGGCTTGCCGTATTAATAAAGCCGACGTCGATAACGGCAAATTCATCATCGAAATAATCCGGTTCGCCGCCCGTCATTTCCTGCATGGCCGCGTTCAGCACACCCAGGTCGGCATCATGCAGGATTGCCGCTACGGCGACCACTGTGGAAATCTTTATCTCTATCGGCTTGCGGAATTGGTTCTTTGACATAAAAAACGATCGTGGTGAAATCATCAGGGCCGGGTTTGAAACCGGCCGGGCGGCGGGTAGTCGGACTAGTCGGACGTGAACCGAAGTATGGCCACAATGCAAAACGGGCCGCATGAAAAACGACCCGGGATGCCAAGAGATCCAGAGCGGATTGCATTGGTTCGCGGTGTCGCGCCTTCCGCACACCAATGGGCAATCCGTTCCAGACCACCAACCTTCGTAACGCTATGGCAAGAAATGGCCGACACTCGCCTTTGTTCGGCGGCCATTATAACCTTGGAAATAAGCAAAATTCCAAAGCTGTTACAGTTTGGAAGCACAGCGCTGCATTCTCCTGGTTTTGTAGCCGGAATGGCAATGACATTCCTGAAACGAGCCGTATGAGCGGGCCGGAGCCCCGAGTCAGTTGCCGCACGGCTGCACAACCATGCTTGAACGACAGGGTGGACCGGAGCCACCATTTTGCGCAGTCGTGCCGGCCGCTTTGCGAGGGATCAAACCCGGCCGGGCCCGTCCTCCTATACTGGCGCGACATGTTCAGCTGTGGTCGATCGCCACACTTCCCCCTTGTAGCAATCCGTTCTCCCGCTCCGGCTTTCCAGGAGAGGGTGCCGCATAGTCAATGATTAAGGAACAATGATGCTCACTGCTACGTATTCACTCGTCACTCTGTCTATTGAGCAAAAAAATGCCCATTGCGGTTTATCCAAACTTGAGAAATCGATTAAAAACAGCGTGAGCGACCATGCGCATCCCGACCCGGCCATGCTTGCATCGGCGGTCAGCCGGCTGTCCCGATTCGATGAATACTGTCATGGACGCAGGGTGGAAGTCTATGTCATTCCGGCCATCAGGAAGGCGACCAGGGAAGCCGATTCGCTGCTGGATGAGCTTGAATCGCTGGCGACGCAGGCGCATGGCCTTCTGCGCAAGGTGCGGGAAGGATTACGGATGGCTTTCGAACAAGGGATGGCCAGGGTCAACGATTTATGCCGCTCGATGGAGCTATTCTGTGTCACCCTTTTCAAGCGGTTGAGCAAGGATGAAGAACTGGTCCGGGTCGCTCAACGTGTCATTTCAATCGATGAATGGTTTGTCATGGCAGCCGACTTCCTGCACCATGACGCGGAGCAGCGTTTGCGCCGGCGCTACGGGGACGGCGGGGGGCGCCGGCCAAGGGCGCATGCGCCGCGGACCGCCGAAGCGGCTGATTTTCTCCTTGCATAGCGCGCTGATTCTTGGCAAGGTGTGGCCACCGGACTTGCCCACTCTCCATCGCTGCCAATGCCAAAGATTTTCAAATTTACCGAATATTCTCTGCGTGATCTCATCGTCACTGCCGGGCCGACTACCCTTCTTATCGTGTTGCTATGCTTTCTAGCCTACCGGCTGGTTGATCCGTCGCCGCCGACACGCGTCACGATGTCAACCGGCCAGGAAAACAGCGCCTATGAAGAGTTCGGAAAAAAATATGCCGCCGCTCTTGCCAGGCAGGGCATCAAGCTTCATCTCGAACCCTCATTCGGATCACGGCAAAACCTGCAGCGCCTGAATGACCCCCAGTCCGGCGTAGACATTGCGTTTGTACAAAGCGGTTCGACCGCGCAGGCCGAGGCTGAACGCAAGGGACTGGTTTCGATCGGCAGCCTGTTTACCGAGCCGGTCTGGCTATTTTTTCGCGATAGCCATGACCTTACCCAGTTGTCGCAATTGAAAGGCTTGAAAATCAATGCGGGTCCGGACGGTTCGGGCGTGCCGCAACTGTTCAAGCAAATCCTCTCGGTGAATGGCGTCGAGCCGGCGGATCTGGCCCTGGGCTCGCTGGAAAATACCCCGGCCACGGTGGAATTGCTGGAAGGGCGCATCGACGGCCTGGTATTCAGCTCGGCGCCCGACGCGCCATTGATCCAGATGCTGTTGCAAACGCCGGGCATCAGGCTATTCGACTTCGTGCATGCCGAGGCATACACGCGGCGCTTTCCTTTCCTGTCGCATGTGGTGCTGCCGCGCGGGATCGTCGATCTCGGCCGCGATCTGCCGCCGCGGAATGTGCAACTGATCGCCCCCACGGCAACGCTGGTGGCGCGCGAAGGGCTTCATCCGGCGCTGATCGACCTGTTTGTGCAGGCTGCCTCGGATATTCATGGCGGCGCCGGCTGGTTCCGCAAGCACGGCGAATTTCCGAGCGCCGGTTATACCGAAGTGCCGGTCGCTCCGGACGCCGCCAAGTTTTACAAGAACGGCCCGCCCTTGCTGCAGCATTACATGCCGTTCTGGCTGGCGAATTTTTTTGAGCGCATGTGGGTGGTGATCGTGGCGCTCGGCGCCCTGTTCCTGCCGCTCTCGCGGATTGTGCCGCCGCTGTATGTATGGAAGGTGCGCTCGCGGGTATACCGCTGGTACGGCGAACTGCGCACGGTGGAGCAGGCGATCGAAGATGTGCCGCGCGAAAAAAGAGCGGCGGTCTATCCGCTTCAACTGGAACGCCTCGACCAGATCGAGGAAAAAGTCAACCAGATCTCCATTCCGCTGTCGTTTGCGGAAGAGTTATATGGCTTGCGCAGTCATATTCATTTCGTGCGCAAGCGCGTGACCGGATTGATGAACGCGTGATGAGGTATCGGCGGTGACCGCCGGCGGAAAGTTCAGGCGGCTTGCTGCGCGGCTTGCTGCCCGCAGCTTATCGCCCGCAGCCTGCCGCCCGCCGCCCGCTTATGCGCCGACCCAGGGCAACCCGGCCTTGCACCAGCCGCTTACCATCTTGCGATGTCCTTCGGCGTCTTTGTCGCCTTCAAACCCTTCAAGAATATCGTAGCATTTTGTATAGCCGTGTTCGGTTGCCTGCCTGGCGGCGTGCCTTGACCGTACGCCCGAGCGGCACAGGAAAAGCAAGACCTCATCCTTGCCGGCGCATTGCGTCAGCTGCGCCATGAAATCGGGATTGGGGGTGCCGCCCGGATAGACATTCCATTCCACCGCCGCGTGCTGCTGCTCTGGTATCGCGACCCGGCCAACCCAGTCCCGTTCGGCCCTGGTCCGTACATCGACGATCTTGACCTCGCGGTTCGCCTGCAGCAGCGCATACGCTTCCTGCGGCGTCAGCGCGCCGGCGTAGGGAAATTGCCCGGTTCGGCCACGCTCATTGGCTTTTGCCAAAATGTCATCTGCATTGTTCATGTCAGTCCTTTGAAAAGCGGGTTTGTCTAATCGGGGACTATTTATTATAACGGCAACGATCCGCACTACAATCGCAAACACTTGCAATCGCAATTCACAAGTTTGGTGCAAAAATACACGTTATCTAAAAATATGCACTATTAAAGTGCGATAAGAATAAATATGCACCACTACTGGGCACTGATTCTAATGCGCA
>JAQGMO010000106.1 GCA_028292315.1 Herminiimonas sp.
GGATGCTCAGCTGTTGCGCCGCAATTTCATCGTTTCCGGATAGTTATAGTAGTCCCAGGTTTTCAGACAATAGTTTAGGAGTCGGCAAGAGTAGAAACGCGCGCAACTAACGAAATAAAAAGAAGGCAATTACGACTAATTTCACTGTCTTGTCTTCAGCGGGCATATTCCTGACCGCTCTTGTAAGCGTGACTTCGCACAGGGGAAACGCCGATTATTTAGAGCGAAATAGGCTCGAACCAATGCTGCTCGCTCAATATCTGGATTGTCGTGCCGCCATCGTTGTATTCCATAGCCTTTTCAATCTTCCTGCCATGGGTGAAGTGCATCCAGTCGCGACTGCCGATTTCGCCAATGACAAGATAGTGCAGCTTCTTCGACATAGCTGCCGGCAAATGAAATGGACCACGTAGGATTTTGCCGCACGCCAAACTACTTCCCAATACAAAACCGGCTAAAAATCACGCCCAGCAAATCATCCGAACCGAACTCCCCCGTAATGCTGTTCAGCCGCTCCTGCGCCAGCCGTAATTCTTCCGCGAACAGATCAAGCGCCTGGTCGTTTTGCGCGGCCAGCTCAGCCGCCAGCTCCAGGTGCGCGCCGGCCGCTTTCAAGGCGACCAGATGTCGTTCGCGCGCAAGAAACAAGGACTCGCCGGTCTGCTGCCATCCCGCGATGCGCAGCAGTTCAGCGCGCAGCAGATCCAGCCCGACATGGTCGGTCGCCGACAGATATACATGGCTCGCATCGGGCGTGACATCGATCCCCGGCTTGTGGCCCGATAAATCGATCTTGTTCCACAGCCGGAGAACCGGCACCCCCGGTGGAAAGCGCTCAACCATCTGCTCATCCGCGCGGGTCGGTCCGCGGCTTGCATCGAGCATGTGCAGGATCACATCCGCATGCTTTACCGCGCCCCAGGTGCGCTCAATACCGATCCGCTCGACTTCATCGCCGGCGTCAGCCATTTCGCGAATGCCGGCGGTATCGATGATATTGATTGGAATTCCTTCGATCTGGATGGTCTCGGTCACCTTGTCGCGCGTGGTGCCGGCGATCGGCGTCACAATCGCCACGTCAGAGCCGGCCAGCGCATTCAGCAGCGACGACTTGCCGACGTTCGGCTGGCCGGCCAGCACCACGTTCAATCCATCGCGCAGCAGCGCGCCTTGCGAGGCCTGGCTGAGCGCCTGGGCTAGCGCCGCGCGGATACGCGTGAGCTGTCCGCGCGCATCCGACTTTTCAAGGAAGTCGATTTCCTCTTCGGGGAAATCAAGCGTCGCTTCAACCAGCATCCGCAAGTGAATCACCTGCTCCACCAGTCCATGAATCACCTTCGAGAACGCCCCCGACAGCGATTGTAACGCCGACTTCGCCGCCGCCTCGGTCGATGCTTCGATTAAATCGGCAACGGCTTCGGCCTGGGCCAGATCAAGCTTGTCATTCAAAAAGGCCCGATGGGTGAACTCACCCGGTTGCGCCAGCCGCAAGCCGACCGCATGACCCGCTTCGAGACAGCGCGCCAGCAGCATCTGCAACACCACCGGGCCGCCATGTCCTTGCAATTCGAGCACGTCTTCACCCGTGTAGGAATGCGGCGCCTTGAAATAAATCGCCAGGCCCTGATCGATGATGCCGCCGTCGGCATCGATGAAGTCGAGATAAGTCGCATGCCGCGGCTGCAGCGCGGCCCCTGCGGAAAGCCGGCACACCGCCTGCATTACCGGTGTCAGATTTTTTCCGGAAAGGCGCACTACGCCAATACCGCCGCGTCCGGGCGCCGTGGCGATCGCTGCAATGGGAGAAGAATCAAGGTTCATGGTTAATTCTAAAGTCGTAATGAGTGGGGTGGGTTAAAAAAAAGCCCGTGAACGGCTTGTGCACGGGCTTTTTGTTGCTAACTTAGAACGGACCTCAGGCGCGTTTGCCGCCTTCGATCTTTTTCGTGATCACCCACTGTTGGGCGATCGAAAGGATGTTATTCACTACCCAGTACAGCACCAGTCCGGCCGGGAAGAAAAAGAACATGACCGAGAATGCGATCGGCATGAACATCATTACCTTCGCCTGGATCGGATCGGGTGGCGTCGGGTTCAGCTTGGTCTGAATGAACATCGACACCGCCATCAGCACCGGCAGGATGTAGAACGGGTCCGGCGATGCCAGGTCATGGATCCAGCCGAGCCACGGCGCATTGCGCATTTCCACGCTGGCCAGCAATACCCAGTACAGCGCGATGAACACCGGGATCTGTACCACGATCGGCAGACAGCCGCCGAGCGGATTGATCTTTTCGGTTTTGTACAGTTCCATCATCGCCTGGTTCATTTTCTGCGGATCGCCTTTGTGACGTTCGCGAATCGCCGTCATTTTCGGGGTCACCAATTTCATCTTCGCCATGCTGCGATAGCTGGCCGCCGACAGCGGGAAGAATGCAAGCTTGATCATGATCGTTAATACGATGATGGTCCAGCCCCAGTTGCCGAGCACATTATGGATCTGCGTCATCAGCCAGAAGATCGGCTTGGCAACGACGGTGAGCCAGCCATAATCCTTGACCAGGTCCAGGCCCGGCGCAAGCTTTTCAAGCGTCTCCGATTCCTGCGGACCCGAATACAGCCGGGTGTCCATCACTGCAGTTGCACCAGGTGCAATCGAGCCCATCGGAAGAATGCTGCCGACGGCGTACAGATTGGTATCGATTTTCTTGGAAAATATTTCGCGTCCCACTTTTTGCGGGAGCAGGAATGCCGATACGAAGTAATGCTGCACCATCGCGATCCAGCCTTCATCGCTCTTGACCGCGTGCTTGGCTTTGCCTTTTTCAATGTCTTCGAAAGAGAATTTCTGGAACTTGTCGGCTTCCGTATACACAGCCGGGCCGGTAAAGGTGCTGTAGAACATCGATTCACCTGGCATCGGCTTGCCGTCGCGTACCAACTGCGCATAGAGCGACGGCGTAACCGCTGTGCCACTGTTATTGGTTACTGCGTGCTTGATGTCGATCGCATAGTCGCCGCGCCTGAAGGTATAGGTCTTGGTCAGCTTGACGCCGCCCTGCTCCGATTCCAGCACCAATTGCAGTTCTTTGCCGCCATCCAGCGCGCGCGGGCCCGGTTTGGCGACGAACGCCGTTCTATGATTCGGGAAGGTGCCGCCGATCAGGCCGGTTTGTCCGAGGTAGGTGCGGCTTGGGCTGGAGTCGAACAACACCACGTTCTTGGTCGGATCAACCGTGTCCTTGTGCTTCAGCAGTTCGAGCCGCGTTAGTTCACCGCCGATCGTATCGATGTCGGCTTTCATGACGTCGGTCGTGATCGTTATGCGCTCGCTTTGTGCTGGTGCGGTTCCACCGGGCACGGTGGCGGCGCCCGGCGTGGCGGGCGCGGCGGCAGTGGTCGCCTGCGGAATATCTGCCCTGGCCGGGGCGGCGGCACCGGTGCCAGCGGCAGTAGTGGCGGCGCCGGCCGCCGGCTTGGCTTGTTGCGTAGCCGTCGGAAAGAACATCGATGGCTGGCCGGTATAACGCATCCAGTTGTCCCAAAGGATCAACAAGGACATCGAGAATACAACCCAGAGAATGGTACGTCGGATATCCATAAGTGTATCAATCAGTAATCAGGAATTCAGGTGTGGCTGCGACCGGAAGTAGTGGCAGTACAGGTTTGATGCGATTTTTTCGGGACCGGGTCGAATCCGCCCGGATGCCATGGATGGCATTTGCATAGCCGTGCGGCTGCCAGCGCACCGCCGCGAACCGTTCCATGTTCCTGGATCGCTTCGCTTGCGTAATCTGAACAGCTTGGGTAAAAACGGCAATTCTGCCCCAAGAACGGGCTGATGCCTAGCTTGTATGCGCGTAACAAACCCAGCAATACCGTTTTCATTGGCCACTCTCCGGTGCAGGCTGTGATACAGGCTGTGATACAGGCTGCGGTACAGTTCTGCGCGGCACGCGCGGCATGCTCAACAGACGTGTCAACTCCGCCCGCAATTCAGCTTTAAGGCTTGCCGAAGTGGCAGGACCGCTTTTTGTATTGACCGGTTTCGACAGGCGAACGATACAGTCGAACGCAGGCAAGGCGCTCTGCCGGAACAGTTCGCGTGTAATACGCTTGATCATATTGCGTGTCGCCGCGCGCGGCGCGAAACGTTTTGCGACAACCACGCCAAGGCGCGCCTGCGGCAGTTCGTTAGGCCGTGTATAAAGCACGAAATGCGCACTCCGATGCGCCGGCCGCAAACGAAAAACGGATGAAAAATCACCCGTTTTAACGATCCGCTTGTCGCGTGCGTAGTTCTGGAGACGATCGCCGGACACGCCAGCAGTGCGACGACTGGCTTAAGCAGCCAGGCGCTTGCGGCCTTTGGCGCGGCGTGCGTTGAGCACAGCGCGGCCGCCGCGGGTTGCCATGCGAGCGCGGAAACCATGGGTGCGCTTGCGGCGAACGACGGAAGGTTGGTAAGTACGTTTCATTATTGGACTCGCTAATCAGCAGAAATAATACGGGAAAAGGAAATACGGCTAAAGGCTAAATCAAGGCATGCCATACTGGCCGCTGGTCCATCTCGCCGAGCCATTGACACCAATGTGACAACAACGCGGGCCGCAGCCAAAGCAACCATAATGCCTTGCATCAATACAACAGGCAGTGAACCCATGATTAAACCTTAGTTTCTACTTGTTTGTCAATCACTTAGCGCGTTTTTGCCTGATCTTGTCACTCCTTCAATAGGGCAAAATAAGCGTGCAGCCTGTGGATAACTTTGCCCAGCCAGAGTAGAATAGAGGCAATGAGCAGTAAGTTCTCCCGCAACAAAAACAGACGAATCAGGGCATGACCGCACTGGCCCCTCCGCCTTTTCAATTAGACGATTAATGGAAAATTTTTGGCAGACCTGTGCCGCGCAGCTGGAGCAGGAGTTGACCCCGCAGCAGTACAGCGCGTGGATCAAACCGCTGGCGCCGCTCGATTTCGAGGAGGGCCGGCTGCGTATCGCCGCGCCTAACCGTTTTAAACTGGATTGGGTCAAGACCCAGTTCGCAAGCCGCATCAATACGCTGGCCGCGCAATTTTGGGAAGGGCCGGTCGAGGTTCAGTTCGTGCTCGACCCGCGCATTGGCAATGCGCGAAAGCCCTCCTCCGGAATGCCGGTTGCTACTGGCCCCGGGGCGGCGGGCAAGTCCGGGCAGGGTGCGGCTGAGCCGCTGGAGATCCGCGAAAGGTTACAGGAAGCGGCTGCCCAGAACGGTCCGCGGCAGGACCAGAGCCGCATCAATAACGCGCTGACATTTGACAGTTTCGTTACCGGTAAAGCCAACCAGCTGGCGCGCGCCGCCGCTATCCAGGTCGCTAATAACCCGGGCATTTCCTACAATCCACTATTCCTGTACGGTGGCGTCGGCCTCGGTAAGACCCATCTGATCCATGCGATCGGGAACCAGGTGCTGGCTGAGAATCCGTCGGTGAAAATACGGTATATTCACGCAGAACAATATGTTCGCGACGTAGTGACCGCTTACCAACGCAAGGGTTTTGATGACTTCAAGCGTTATTATCATTCGCTTGATTTATTATTAATCGATGATATTCAGTTCTTCGGCGGCAAGAGCAGGACGCAGGAAGAATTCTTTTATGCATTCGAAGCGCTGATTGCAGCGAAGAAACAAATTATTATCACCAGTGATACTTATCCAAAAGAAATCACTGGAATGGATGACCGACTGATTTCACGTTTCGACTCCGGTCTGACGGTCGCGGTCGAACCGCCGGAACTGGAAATGCGGGTGGCCATCCTGTTGAAAAAAGCATCGCAGGAAGGCGCTAATTTCTCTGATGATGTTGCCTTTTTTGTAGCGAAGCACTTGCGCTCGAACGTACGTGAGCTCGAAGGCGCATTACGAAAGATCCTTGCCTATTCCCGTTTTCACGGAAAAGACATCACGATTGACGTGGTCAAGGATGCGCTGAAGGACTTGTTGTCGGTACAGAATCGACAGATTTCTGTCGAAAATATTCAAAAGACGGTGGCCGATTTTTTCAATATCAAGGTCGCCGACATGTATTCGAAGAAGCGGCCGGCGAACATTGCGCGGCCGCGCCAGATCGCGATGTACCTGGCC
>JAQGMO010000121.1 GCA_028292315.1 Herminiimonas sp.
GCGACGCGCCGGCGCCGGGCATCGCCTTCATTGCCGGGCCCGGCATAGAAAGAGCAACCGCTTGCGCGGGGCGAACCTGAAGGGTTTGTTGTCCCGGCAGGCCGCGCTGCGCCGGCGGCACGGCGACCGCATTCCCCACCGAACGAAAGCGATCAAGCGCCGCGGTCTGCTGTGCTTCAAAAACCTTGCTCCATGCGCGGGTTCCGCCAGCGAGGCCACGCCCCGCAGGATCGATGCGATCAGTGCCAGCCGGTACAAGGTCTCCGGATTGCGTGACGCCGGACTGCGCGACGCCGTACTGGGCCGCAAGAACATGTTGCAGCATCATCGCTTGCCGCTCCTTGCATTGTGCATCAGCCAGCGCTCATCGCTTTCCTTTTCCAGCTTGCGCGAATAATCCTGCTCATGCGTGGCTTGCAGCCGCTCCCGATGCTTTTCCATTATTCTCACATCCCGCTTTTTTTCGATCACTTCGAGAGTGGCCTGCCTTGCCTGTTCATGCAATTGGCGGAGCCGTATTTGGTGTCCGGACCATTCGGCGTTCATTGACTGCAGATATAAATGCGCGACCTGCCTCTGCTGGAGCGACAGCGGCGCGCCGGGCGCTGCTGCGGTGAGAATCCGCTGGTGCGCCAGCGCGGCCGCCGCCCGGTTCTCTCCAATCCGCGCCTCGGCCTGCAGGATGGTTTGCCGAATCGCGGCCAGCGCGGCGACGGCTTGCTCCAGTTCGCTATTGCGCCACCGTTCCAGGCCAGCCAACGGATAAATAACAGAAGTCGCCCGCATGTCATGCCTCTCCCAGCATTTGACCGAGACGGCCGATCGCGTCGGCGCGCGTCACGGTGGCGTCAACCGCCTGCTGCAGGAATTCTTCGAAATGGGGCGCCAAAGCGATCGCGCGGTCAAGCTGCGGGTTGCTGCCGGCTTTATACGCGCCGATGTCGATCAGGTCGCGGTTTTTTTGCAGCAGGCTCAGGCATGCGACGCCACGCTGGGCGAGATTGAGATGTTGCGCGGGAACGACGTTCGGCATCAGGCGGCTGATGCTTTTCAAAATATCGATCGAGGGAAAATGCCGTTGATTCGCCAGATCGCGCGACAAGACGATATGGCCATCCAGGATCGAACGCAGCGCATCGGCAATCGGGTCGTTGAAGTCATCCCCTTCTGCCAGTACGGTATACATCGCCGTGATCGAACCACCGGATTCCACCGCGCCGCATCGCTCGAGCAATTTCGGCATATTGGCAAACACCGACGGCGTGTAACCGCGCGCGGTCGGCGGCTCGCCGGTTGCCAGGCCGATCTCGCGGTGTGCCATTGCAAAACGCGAAACCGAATCCATGATAAGCAGCACATCGCGTTTCTGGTCGCGGAAGTACTCGGCGATGGCGGTCGCGGTAAAGGCGGCGTTGGAACGCAGCATGGCGGGCTGGTCCGAGGTTGAAACCACCACCACAGAGCGCTTCAGGCCCTCGGGTCCGAGGCTGCGTTCAATGAATTCCGGCACTTCGCGGCCGCGTTCACCGACCAGCGCGATGACATTGACATCGGTCCGCACATTGCGCGCCAACATGCCGAGCAAGGTGCTCTTGCCTACCCCGCTGCCCGAAAAAATGCCGATCCGCTGCCCTTTGGCCAGCGTCAGGAAACTATCGATTGCCTTGACGCCGGTCTCCAGCACCTGGTCGATCTTGCGCCGGGCCAGCGGGTTGATCGGGTCGGCGCGCAGGCGCATCCGCACCGGCAGGGAGGGAAGGGGCTTGCCATCGAGCGGCCGGCCGAGCGCATCGACCACCCGTCCCAGCAGCGCATCGCCGACCGCCACTTGCAGCGGATGACCACTGGCGATCACTTCACTGCCCAGGGCGATGCCTTTCAGATCCCCATGCGGCATCAGCAAAACCATGCCATCCCGAATTCCAACCACTTCTGCATTGACCGGCGCCAGCTGCGAACGCGAATAAATGGCGCATACCTCGCCAAGGAAGACATCCGGCCCGTTTGCTTCCACCATCAGTCCGAAGAATTGCGTGACCCGGCCGATGCGGCGCACCAGGCCGGCGTTCCGGATTGCGGTGACGTAGGGGTTCGAGCTCATGATGCGTCCTGCCCGGTTTTGCGCAGCTCGAGCAGCAATTCCTTTAACAGCATCAGTTGCACCTCGAGCCGGCCGTCCAGGCTGCCTGCTTCCGTGTCCACAATGCAGCCGCCGAGCCGCACCCGTTCATCGGCCACCACGGTCGCATGCCTGCAAAACATGCTTACGCCGACATCTGCCAGGATAGTAAAATCGGCCGGTGCGACGCGTATCGTAATCTGCCTGCTGTCGCGGACCTTATCGACGACCACCCTCACGATATCGCGCACGATTGCCGGCTGACCAATTGACTGGCCGATGATGCGTAACACGGCTTCATAGGCAATTTCGATAGCGGCGTCTTCCGCGGTATCGAGCCGGGCCTGCACGGACAGGTCGATTTTTTCCAGCAGCCCCTGGATTTCCCGCGCGGCGTTTTCCAGCGCGGCACGTCCTTGTTCATGTACGGCTTCACGGCCTTCCTTGCGGCCGGCTTCTTGGCCAAATTCATGGCCGGCCTCATATCCCGACTCATAGCCGGCGTCATACCCTGTTTTATGGCCGGTCGCATAGCCGTCCGTGTTGCCGGACTTGTCGCCGTAACCCTCCCCCTCGGCGCGCGCCTGCCGCTCGGGCATGAAGCCATCCGGAAGCAATGCCGGGCTGTGGCTTGCCGCATCCTGGCCGGGCCCGGCCTGACCTGTTTCGGGTAACGGCGCGGCTGCGGGTCTGCAACGAAGCGCCACCGCGGTAGAGGAAACACGGACCATCCTGATGATCGGATTCATTTCGCTCCCCTGGCAGCCGCCGCGCCGGGCAACTCGCGCACCCGGACTGCGACGGTCTCGATCAGAGCATTGAACACAGCCGGCTCGATCGCTAAAAATCCGCGCATCAATAGCGCCGCGCGGGTGCGCTCATCCTCCGCCAGCGCCGCCCATACGGTGCGTGACCAGCGCCAGCGATGCGCATACAAAATCATTGCGCGCAGACGCTCGTTCTGCTGGCCGAGAAACACGCGCATGCGCTCTGCCCCGGCACCGTCGATGGCTTCGATATGGTTTGTCGCCAACGCAAAGTCGCCGGTTGCGCAGGCGGGAAGCAAATCCTGCATGCTGCACGAACGGTCGATGCCAAGCCGGCGCAAATCGGCGATCAGCGTTCTCAGGATATTGCGCGTCGCCGGCGCCAGCCGCAACAGCAGCCATTCCCGGTCCAGCGCATGCAAGCCGTACAGCCGCAGCGCGGCCATACGTTGGCCGGACTCGTGGCCGGACTCGTGGCCTGACTCGTGGCCTGACTCGTGGCCGGGCGATGTATCCAGCGTCATCGCATCGCTCCCTTGCCCGCCGGCGGCGCCTGGCTCAGCCATGATTGCAATTCATTCAGCAACTGTGTACGTTCGGCGCTCCCCAGCCGCGCCACCTTATGCGAGCGCAGCCGCAGCACCGTCATCAAGGCAATAAGGCTAAACCCGATCAGCGTTCCGATAATCATGTAAAACCGCTCTGGCCCAGCCTGATCCGGCTGCACGGAAGACGCACGCAGGGCCGGCGGCGCAGCCTGGTGCGGCAAGTTGCCCGCCATATCATCCAATTGCTGGTGCGCGGGCTTTACCGCCGCATATTGATCAAGCGAATAGATTGCAATGCCGTCGCCGCGTTCCCGGTTCAGCCCCACCGCCATCGAAATCACTTCGGTCAGTTTGCCGAGTTTTGGCAGTGCCAGGTCGGATGGCAGCACCACGCCGACGCTGATGCGTTTGATCGAACCGGCGGTCGATACGATTTGTTCAATACGGCGCCCATGCAGGTATTCGACTTCCGTCGCCATGAGCTCGTTCTGATTCACGCCGCCCGCCAGCGCCGGGTCCGGCGCGGGCGTCATGCCGGCCGGCCTGGCCCTGCTATCCTTCTGGGTACTGATCTTTTTACGCAACACCGCGCCCTCCCCGCCGTTCCTGTCCGCCGCCGGCACGACCTGTTCATTGGTTGTCTTGAGCACGTCATGATCGAGCACTACGTCCACGCTGACGATCGCCCGTCCCGGTCCCACGGCCTTGTCGAGGACCAGTGCCGCCTTCTGAATCAGATACTGTTCGGTCTGGCGCTTCAGTTCGAGCCGCGCATTGCTGCCGGCGGCGCCATTGCCGGCCTCCGCGTCGCCATCCGTAGCGCGGCTCTGTGTCACGCCCTTGCTGTCGAGGACAGTGACGGCGGCCGGTTCGATTTGCGGCACGGCCGCTGCGACCAGGCGCTGGATGCCAAGCACCTGTTCCGGGCTCAGTTGATGACCGGGATGCGTGCTGATCGTGATCGATGCCTTGCCCTTGCCATCGCCCTTGCGGAACAGGCCGGATTCAGGCATCACCAGGTGCACGCGCGCGGACTGTACTTCGGACAATCCCATGACGGTGCGCGCGATCTCCCCCTGCAGCGCGCGCTGATAACTGACTTTTTGCGCGAAGTCGGTCATCCCGAAATTCGAATCGTTGAATATTTCAAAGCCGATAGTTCCCTTGAGATTGACGCCCTTGCTCATCAGCTTCAAGCGGGTTTTATAGACATCGCCGCGCTCGACCAGGATCGACTTGCCTTCATCCTCCAGCCGGTGCGCCACTTTCATGCGATCGAGCTCGGCGACGATCGCGGCGGCATCTTCGGCGGCGAGACCGGCAAACAGGATTTGATAATCCGATGCCAGAGCCCACCAGCTCAGGAGTGCGAAGAGCATCACGATCGCGGCGGCGCCGGCAGCCAGGCCCGCGCGCGCGGCGCCACTGCGTTTCAAGAAGCTTTCTTTAAGAGATACAAGCACGGCATGGTCCTTACAATTGCATTCTGGCTACGTCCTGATACGCTTCCATGATCCGGTTGCGTACTTGTACCGCGAGCTGGAAGGCGATCCTCGCGTGTTCGATACCGATCATGATCTGGTGCAGGTTGTCCGCCTGCCCGGAAGCAAGGCGCATGGTTTGACCATCAGCGCTGTTCAGCACATGGTCGAGCTGGACAAGATGCTGTTGCATGATGGCGGCGAACGGTATTACGGCACCGCTTGCCGCAGTGCCGAACGCAAGCTGGCGGACGTCGGCATTCACCGGGATGAACTCAACCGGATCAAGGCTCATCGCGCACCGCCGATATCGAGCGCCGCCAGGGCGATCGAACGAGCGGCGTTCAGCGCCGCCACATTGGCCTGGTAAGCGCGGGTGGCCGTCATTACGCTCAGCATTTCAGTCACCACATTGATGGCGGGATACGCCACCATGCCTTTGTCGTCGGCATGCGGATGGCCGGGCTCATGTGCCATCCGCGGTGCGATATCGAGGCTCGCGACCTGCCAACCCTGCGGACCGCGCAAGTCGGTTGCGGACTGGTTCATCACGGCGGCAAACGGGAGCGGCGGCATGCCGCCGACCAGGCGCAGCGCCCGGTAGGGTTTGCCGTCGGCGCCGCGCGTGGTATGGATATTGGCGAGATTGGCCGACGCGAGGTCGGCCCGCAATTTCTCGACCGCCATGCCGGCGCCGCTGATGGCGAATGAGGCCAGATAATCCATGCTTATCTTCTCCCGTCGTTGCTGGCCAGGCTGAGCAGCTCGAAATGCGCATTCAGGTTTTTCAGCAATGCCCGGTAATGCAGGACATTCGCCGACAACTGCACCATTTGCTGATCGATTGCCGGCGTGGCCGCCGAATCAGAGGAAATCGTCGGGCGCAACTTCTGCAAGCCATCCGGAGCAAGCGCCCGATTGCTTGCCGTGAGCGCGCTCAGCCGCTCTTCAAAGCTGACCCGCAGCGGCTGGAAATCCGGTATGCCCGCATTCGCGATATTGTTTGCGATAACCTGTTGCCGCAAGCTGGCCGCATCGAGCGCCAGGCCGAGCAGTTGCACTGCTGGAAATTCGATCGCGCTGTGGGTAATAACCATGAATGCCCTCGAGGATGGTGCCGTGTTTAGTGGATGACCATTACTGGATGATCAGTTCGGCGCGCAACGCGCCGGCCGCCTTGATGCCCTGCAAAATGGAAATCATGTCGCGCGGGCTGGCCTTGATCTTGCCGAGCGCCAGCACCAGATCGGCGACTGTCGCGCTCGATTCCAGATGCACCGACTGCATGCGCTCCTCATTCACGTCGATGCGGGTTTGCGGCACTACCGCCGTACGCACCCCGGGACCGGTTTCACTGACCAGCAGCGGCTGCGAAACCAGGTAGTCGGTGGTGATCGATACCTTCAGATCGCCATGTGTCACGGTAACCCGTCCGATACGCACGTCGCCGCCCGCAACCACCGTGCCGGTGCGCTCGTTCACCACCACCCGCGCGCGCTTGTCCGGCTCCACCATAAAACCCTCGACCCGCGTCAGGAACGGCACCAGGCGCTGCTGATGATCGACCGGAACGACAATTTTTACGCGGCCGGCATCGACGGCGGTGGCAAGGCCCTGGCTAAAGCCGGCATTGATCGCCACGGCGATCCGGCTGGCCGTCGTGTAGTCCGGTTCGGCCAGCAGGAAAACCAGCTCGCCGTCGCGCAATACCTCGCTACCGAGCGCCCGCTCGACCTGCGCGCCGCCGGGTATTGTGCCGACGGTCGGGTGATTTTTCTGCACCACGTTGCCATTCAAATCGTATTTGTAGCCGCCGATCGACAGCGCACCCTGGGCCAGCACATAGACCCGCGCATCGGCCCCCTTCAACGGTGTCATCAACAGCAATCCGCCCAGCAGGCTGCGGGCATCGCCGATTGAAGTCACCGCCACGTCGAGCTTGTCGCCCGGGCGCGCAAAGCCGGGCAAGGTGGCAGTGACCATCACTGCAGCGGCATTCCGGCTCAGCACCTGGTCGGATGGAACATTGACGTCGAACTGGTTCAGCATGTTGGCGATCGACTGCCGTGTCGTCCGGTTACGCGGGGAATCGCCGGTTCCGGCAAGGCCGGTCACCAGGCCGTAACCGACCAGCATATTGTCGCGCCAGCCATCGAACCTGCCTATATCCTTGATCCGCACTGCTTCGGCTACCGCAGCGGCTGCGGCCGGCGGCGCCGACAACATCGATAGCGCTGAAAACGCCGACAGCGCTAACAAGCCCGTCCAGAGAGAGTGTAAAAAGCATAGTGCGCGGGGCCCGGTCACAGGACTCCCAGCCAGCCCAAGAGGCGCGTCAGCAATCCGGGATGCTGCTTCTCGGCCAAGATTCCATCGCCAATGTAGCTGATCCGCGCATCGGCCAGGCGCGTCGAAAGCACGGTATTGTTTTCCTGGATGTCGACCGGCCGGATCTTGCCCTGTACTTTTATTTCCTGCTTTTCATCATTGATCGCAATCAGCTGTTCGCCAGCGACTGACATCGCGCCGGTGTTCGGGTCGATCGCGGTGATGGTCACGGTGATTTGCGCCAGCAGTTTGCCGGAACGCTGGATCTGGCCTTTGCCGCCGAAGCGGTCGCTAAGGTCGATGTTTGCAAATTGATCCGAATGACTGGACTTGAACGCCAGATTGACGCTGCCGCTTTTTTCGGTGCTTGTGGCCGCATTGGAGGTCGCGCTGGCATTCTCGACGATCAGCACTGTCAGCGCATCGCCGATGCGATATGCCTTGCGGTCCGATACCAGCGCCTGATGTTGCTCCTGCTGATAAAGGTTTGCGGCAACAGGCGCCGACATCGGCGCGCCGCCCAGGCTGGCGCCGATTATGCATAGCGGCAGCCACCATCCGTTCCGCGCATGAGCGAGTCGCACCGGGCTTACCTCGCTTCCGCCGTGTCGCGATCCACCACGGTAGCCTGATAACTTTGCCGGGTGCGGGGATTGATTACCGTGATGCTGGAGCCGGTCGTTCCATCCATCAGCGCGACAGCCCTGTCCTCCACATCGATTCCCGCGCGATTCGCCGTCACCCGCAGTTCGCGGCCTTTTCCGACCGGGGATTGCGGCGCAAGGTCGGCCATGGACAGGAGCGATTCGGCCGCCTTGTCGCGCGTCAGTTTCATCGCCGGAGCAATTGCGGCATCGGCAAACAAGGCCTGCGCCGACGAACCCTCGGAGACGGAGACCCGAACGGCGCGCGCCAGCCGCGGATCGAGGATGGTGCCCGCCTTGACCGCCTGAGTCAGCTGCCACGCCGTTCGCGTCGCGCGCACCTGGAACCAGACCGGAACCGTGCGGACATATTTATTATCGATGCTGATGTCGACCAGCACGTGCATGCGCGGCGACAGCGTGTTGCTGACCACGCGCGCGGCAAAGGCCGCTTCACCTTCGGGCACGCTGACCGCGTCGTAATCGCTGGAAGGAATCAAGATGATTTCCGCCGCGGGATCACGCGTCAACACCACCGGTTCCAGGAAACGCTGCGCGATTGCGTACACCGGCCGCATATCCAGTAATTTGCCGGCCATCGCGATATGAACATCGGCGGCGCCCGATACCTGCAGCGCCGTTCGCAATGAAGGCAAACGCTTGTCCAGCACATGGGCAATCGCGGCGCGCCCAATACGCAGCGGCCGTTCCGCTCCGCCGAGCAATGCAACCTGGACCGAGCCAACCAGCCGCGCCAGCGCCGGGTCCGCGCCGCTCACACTCGCCACATCGGAAAGCAGCACCTGGCGCGATTCCACCGTGGCCGTTTCGCGCAACACGATCGTTACCGTTTGCGCCGCCGCCATCAGTGGAAAGACCTGCAGGAAGAGCAGTCCGAAGCGTAGCATCATGATGATGGCGCGCCTAGCGCCACAAGTTATTGGAAATGCCAAGCATTTCATCGGATGCCTGGATGACCTTGGCATTAATTTCATACGCGCGCTGGGCGATGGTAAGGTTGATCAGTTCCTCCACAAGCCGGACATTGGACGCTTCCAGGTAACCCTGTGATATGGTGCCAAAGCCCGGATCGCCGGCCTTACCGATTACCAGCTCGCCAGCGTTTTCAGTCGCTGCATACAGGTTATCTCCGAGCGCGGACAGTCCGGCCGGATTGACAAACCGCACCAGCTCGAGCTGGCCGGCCTCGACCGGATTTTTTTCATTTGGTACGCTGGCCAGGAACTTGCCGCCGCCGTCGACCTGGACGGTCATGGTATCTGCCGGAAGCTGAATATGCTGGCGCAGCAGATAACCGTCGGCGGTTGCCAGCATGCCGTCGCGCGTAACTTGCAACGATCCATTGCGCGTGTAGGCACTGCCGCCGTCCGGCAGCACCACTTCGATAAACCCTTCGCCGGTGATGGCGATATCCATGGGGGAATCGGTTTTTTTCAATTCGCCTGCCGAAAATATTTTCCCCATTTGAATCGTGCCGACACCGGCCCCTGGCTGGCCCTGAAGATCGCCGGCAAGAGCCGGATCGGTTCGGGCGGCAGCCCGGTAAAACAGGTCGTGAAAGCCGAGCCGGCCCTTTTTGAAGCCGGCGGTATTCACATTCGCCAGATTATTGGAAATCATGTCGACATGCATTTGCTGCGCATTCATGCCAGTCGCGCCGATGTACAAGGAGTCCAGCATAGGGTGTCCCTTTTAAAATTCGCCGAGCTTGCTGATCGCGCGATCGAGCATCTCGTCGTACATCCGGATGACTTTCTGGCCGCCTTCGAAATGACGCATGGTTTCGATCAGCCGCACCATTTCAGATGATGTCGATACATTGGACGCTTCGAGGAAGCCTTGCCGCAGGCTGCCATCCGCCGCAGTGGCATCGATCAGCGCATCGCCCTGCAAATACTTTCCAACTCCGGCCCTGATCAGCCTGCCGCTGTCGGCAAAGCGGACCAGCTTGATTTGCGCGACCAACTCACCGTTCTCAAGAACTCGACCCTGGCGGTCGATTACGGGATGAGCGTTGCCAAGCTGGATATCGCCCGAGACGCCGGCGACGCGCTCGCCGCTCGCGGTCACCAGTTGGCCTCGCGCATCGAGCATAAAACTGCCATGGCGCGTGTAGTAGGTGCCGCGATCGTCACTGACTTCGAAAAAACTGCCGTCTTCGATTGCCAGGTCGAGCGGATTGCCGCTGTTGCGCATGACCGCCGTGCTGAAATCGGTGGCGGCGGAAAAACCGGGCAGGGACATTTCCTGTAGCTGCCCGGCACTGCCCGCCATGAATGCGGAAAACCCGGACGCGACAGCGAGGTCGCGCTTGTAGGCGGGCGTCAGCGCATTGGCGATATTCTGACTCAGAATGTTCAGACGCTGCATGTCGTTCTGCATGCTGGCTGCCGCAATGGTCATACCGTCCGACATGGCTGGGTGTCCTTTACTGATTTCGATTTTCTGCTTTGATCATGCGCATTCGTTGACGGGATAATACGGTACCGAAAACATTTAGTCACCAACAGTTACCGATTAGAGACTGCTTTTTACAACAGGTTTTCTTAATTAATCCGGCATGCATCGTCTTAGTCAGGTCGAGAAACGCATGCTGTTGTGCTCGAAAGGCAGTCTCCCGCGTTCTCTTCATTGTTTGTTCCTAAAAAATATATCGCTGTATACAGCCAATACTTTTCTTAGTAACAAAACATTTTCCCCGGTTCAGCGCACAGCAATGTAATTACTTAAATCGTCACCACCCCAAATGCGCGCAGATTGATATGCGGCGGAATTTCCGTCAGCGACAGCACAGCCAATTGCGGCATCACCCGTTCGGTCAGCCGCCGTATATGGCGCCGTAATTCCGGCGCACAGAGCAGCACCGGTCTGGTATTACCGTTCACCATCTTTTCCACCTGCCCTGCGAGTCTGCCGATCACTTGTTCGGCGAATTTCGGTTCCAATACCAGCGTCGTTCGTTCATCGATTGCTCGTATACTGTTTGCAATCGCTTGTTCGATCGCCGGGTCAAGCGTCAAGACAAACAGTTCGCCGCCCTTGCCGATCAAGCCCTGGCAAATGGTCGAGCCCAGCCGCTGCCGCACCTGCTCGGTCAGCGATTCCACATCCTTGTTGTGGCGCGCCGCATCGGCCAGCACTTCGAGTATCAGCCCGAGATTGCGTATCGATACCGTCTCCCGCAACAGGTTTTGCAAGACCTTTTGCACTTCACCGAGGGACAGGATAGCCGGCACCAGTTCCTCTACCAGGCTGGCTTCGCTCTTGCGCAAATGATTGACGATCCGCTCCACTTCGGACCGGCTTAACAGCGCGGGCGCGTGCTGCCTGAAGATTTCCGTCAGATGCGTAATGAATACGGTCGCCGGATCAACCAGCGTGTACCCGGCCGCGCGCGCGTCGGCGCGTTGCGCCTCCAGTATCCAGCGCGCCGGCAAGCCATAGGTCGGATCCCGGGTCTCGATGCCATCCAGATGGCGCGCTTCACGGCCCGGATGAATCGCCAGTATTTTTTCAGGAAACAGTTCGCCGGCGGCGACGCTATTGCCGTAGATGCGGATCTCGTACATGCCGGCGCCAAGCTTGCGGTCGTCCCGCAGCGTCACCTTCGGCAGGACAAAGCCGGCATCGACGGCATGTTGCCGGCGAATCGCGGCGATCCGGTCGGCTGCCAGCTTGTCCGCACCGTTCAGCAGCGAAGCCAGGTCGCGGCCGATTCCCACCTCAACCGGGTCGACCGGCAGTATCGCGTACAAGTCGCCTTCCTGGGCATCGCCTGCCTGCGGCCCGTCCGGCAAGGGCGGCTGTTCCCTGCGGCGCATGGTGACCACCAGGGCCAGTCCAAAGCCGGTCATCAGTAAAATAATCGGAAATGCAGGCATGCCGGGCAATAGCATCATGACCAGCAGCGCAATCATGATCATGCCCAGTATTTTCGGGAACAGCGACAGCTGCCTGAACACTTCCGCGCTGAGCCGCTCATCGGCAGCGGAACGCGTCACGATAATGCCGGTCCCGAGCGCGATCACGAGGGCCGGCACCTGGGTAACGATGCCGTCGCCGACCGTCAGCAAGGTATATACGCGCAGCGCTTCATCCCACTTCATGCCGAGCTGGAGCACCCCGATCGCCCAGCCGCCAAGGATATTGATCAGCAGGATCACGATGCCGGCGATCGCATCGCCCTTGACGAACTTGCTGGCGCCATCCATCGAGCCGTAGAAGCTTGCTTCCTTTTCCAGGTTGCGGCGGCGCCGCTGCGCTTCGGCCTGGTCGATGAAGCCCATGTTGAGATCGGCGTCGATGCTCATCTGCTGGCCGGGCATGCTGTCCAGCGTGAAGCGGGCGGCGACCTCGGCCACCCGCTGCGCGCCATTGGTGATGACCACATACTGCACCACGATCAAGATGAAAAACACGATCAGCCCGATCACATAATTCCCGCCGACGACATAGTCGCCTACGGTGTTGATGACGCGGCCGCCGTCGGCGCTGGAAAGAATCAGGCGGGTGGCGGCGATGTTGAGCGACAGCCGGAACAGCGTCGCGATCAGCAGCAACGACGGGAAGGTCGAGAACTGGACCGGCTTTTCCGTGTAAAAGGTCAGCAGCAGGATCAGCAATGCAAAGCTGAAATTGGCAAGGATCAGGAAATCGAGCAGCCGGGCCGGTATCGGCGTGAACAGCACGATCAGAATGCCGATCGTCAGCACCACCAGCGCCGCGTCCGAATGATCCCCCAGGTTTTTTTTCAAGGCTGACAGCATCAGTGGTCTCGCTTGTAAAACGATTGCCGCTGCGCGCGGATGGCATTTACCCACACCAGCAGCCGCGCGATACGGGCGTAAAATTCTTCCGGAATCTGCTGATCGATACCGAGTCGTTTGAATAATGCGGCGGCCAGCGGCTTGTTTTGCACAATCGGCACGCCGTGCCGGGAAGCCATTTCGCGCATCAGCCGCGCCAGTTGACCGGCCCCTTTTGCAATGACTGCCGGGGCGCCCATGCCGGCCTGGTCGTATTTCAGCGCAACTGCCAGGCGCGTCGGATTGGTAATCAGCAGGTCGGCATCCTTTACCCGGCGCAGCGACTGGCTGCGGCTGCGCGCTTCGTTTTGCAAGGCCTTTCGGCGCGACCGGATGCGCGGATCGCCTTCGCGCTGCTTATGCTCATCAAGAATATCGCGCCGGCTCATCATCATTTTTTTCCGGTACTCGCGGCGCGAAAAAATCAGGTCGAGCGCGACGATCGGGACCATGACGAGCAGGCATCGCAGCAACAACTTGATTACCAGGTCCAGCACGGTGCCGGGAATCATCCGGATATCGCTATTCATCAAGCCGGCCAGCAACGGGAGAGCCGCGCGCAGCACGACGCTCAGCACCCATCCCAGCGCAAGAATTTTCAAGATGCTCTTGCCGGTTTCGATAACGATTTTCACGCTAAGGAATTTCTTGAATCCTTGCGCCGGACTGATCCGGCTCCAGTCCGGCTTAAGCGGCGTGAAGCTCAGCACCGGCCCGGTCTGCACCAGGCTGCCGATGACGCCGATCGCCACAAGCAGCGCGAACAAGGGCATCCACAGCATCAGGTGCGCGACAAAGTTTTTCAGTATCCACCGGATCGGCGCGCCGGCAGAAAAATCGACGCCCGCGCCACGCGAAAACGACGCCGCGCTCAGGCGCAGCGTATTGTCGACCAGGGACGTTCCCCATAAATACAATACCGCGGCAAGCACCAGCAAGGATAGAAAATAGCCAAGGTCCGCGCCTTTCGGCACCGACCCTTTCCTGCGCGCCTGGTCCAGCTTGAATGGTGTGGCCTGCTCATTGCGTTGCTGTTCCTGATCCTGATCGCTCATCTCATCGCACCAGTACGCTTTCCCAGTAGTCAAATACCGTAGCGAAAATACGCGACATGACCGGCTGCATAGCGGGAATGGATAGCGCCAGCACGCCGATGCCTGCGAATACCTTGACTGTCATCGACAGGATAAAAATGTTTGCCTGCGGAAGCAGTCGCGCCGCGATGCTCATGCCGATATCGACCAGGAACACGCAAATCATGGCGGCGCTGACCAACACCACGCCAAGGCTGAACATCAGGCCGAACTGGACCAGGATCGCGTCCAGCGGCAAGTGCGCGGGACTCACTCCCGGCGGCGCCGAACGCAACGACAGCGCCAAGACGCGCAGGACGGCATGGTGACCGTCAACCGCGAGAAAATAACTGGCGCCGGCCAGTTGCAGCAGCAGTCCCAGTAACGGCGTCTGGCCGCGCGTCAAGGGATCGAGCAGACTTGCCACGCCCAAGCCGATTTGCAGATCCAGCAGGCGGCCGCCGAACAGGAAGGCAGCGAAAGCGCACAACAGCCCGAATCCGAGCAATACGCCCCATAACAGTTCGTGGGCAAAGGCGAGCGCCAGGCCGGCCGCGTTGCTGATGTCGACGGCCGGTTCCAGCCCCAGCGATAGCGTGAGCATGACCGCCAGCGACAGCGTCATGAACCAGCGGATGCGGGCCGGCACCCCAAGGCTGCCCAGCAGCGGTGTCATGAACAGCACCACACCGAGTCGTACCGCGACCAGCAGGGTGGCGACGACCGGTGCGAGACTCAGTTGCACCGCGGTTCAAATATAGGAAGGAATCGAGCCGATCGCCCAACTGGCGAAAGACGTGATCTGCTTCATCATCCAGGGGCCGAGGAACGCCAGCATCGCGACCGTGCCGAGCAGCTTTGGTACAAAGGTGAGCGACATTTCCTGTACCTGGGTAACGACCTGGACTATGCTGATCAGCAAGCCGATCACCAGCGCCAATAATAAAACCGGCGCGGCAACAAGTAAGGCGGTCCAGAGCGTTCTGGCCGTGAGCATCATCGCGATATCGGCTGACATTGAACACTCCCCGAGTTAACCCGCGTCAGGCGATCAGACGGGCGTGCGGCGATTCTATTTCAATTTCAACAATTAGCTCAAGAAATAGCGCTGCCGGTTCCCGGATTTCCAACACTTTGCTGCATACTTCCCGACAAGAAATATCTGCGCATTCCAGCTCGCGGGAATCCGTACTGCATCCCGCCAAGTCCCCTCATCGTTAAATCAAGGGCGCCGTTTCCTCGCTTTCGGTTTTACGTCAGCTACAGGCGGATCGGCCGGTGGCGGTACCGCTTGAAGCACCTGCTTGTCGGGAAACAGGAAGGAACGCGGCGACGCCGTAAACCGCCGGATCACCGCGCGCAGCACTACCCGCCGCACGCGCGCCGGCACATCGCGCGCATGCAGGGCGAGCGTCAGCGCGCAGCCGAACGCCACGCCGACATTCAGCAGGCCGATGACGAGGATGCCGGCAACGGCGAGCCAGAATGCCGGCTCGCCAAGCACGCTCCAGCCAAGGCTGGCCGACGCCGCGGCAAGCGTCCCGGTCGACAGCGTCACATGCCTGACATCGAGCGGCGCGCCGAAGAACTGGGCAAGCACCGGCGTCATGCCGAGCAACAGCGCAAGCGTCAGGTTGCCGGCAATGTCGGCGACGTGCCGCTCAAGCCAACTGGCCCAGCGTTCGGCACGCGCGGCGCCCAATGCATATACCAGGCGCCGGTGATGCGTCAGCGCTTCGCGCAGCCGGCGCAACGCAAACCAGTTGTCGGCGAAGCCGGCGATCAGGCTGGACCCCCAGAGCAGCACGCCGGTGAATGCGGCAAACAGCGGCGTGACACCGACGACCGACAAGTCATTCAGCGTGGCATGCGCCTTGGCGGCGCCGATCAATGGCGCGCCGGAAACAAGCAAGAATGCCAGCGCCGCGGCCAGCATGGCGGGAATGACCGCCATCAGATTGCCGAACACGGCCGCAGCTTGCGAGCGCAGTATCAAAGCAATCTCAGCCAGCAGCGCACGCAAGCCGTCGACCGTGTCGAGCGCCACCATTTTCGACGCCAGCGCTGTCGCCGTCACCGCCGGCTGTTTGGTCGCCAGCACTGCGCCGAGCGCAGAAATTGTCATGAAGCTGGCCGCGTAATTCAGTGAAGCGAACAAGCCTTCGAAAAATCGCGCCAGCCCGGCGCCGGACAGGGTCAGCTTGCCCAGGACCGTGAAGGACGTGATCAGGCCGCCGCCGCACGCGGCTTTCAGCAAAGAGCGATATTCAGCGCGGTCGCGCGCAATATATTTTTCACCGTGGCTCGCATTGCGCTCCACCATTTTGCGCGCCAGCAGTGCGAAACTGCGTTTCACCAGGCCCCGAACCGATGAGCGTTGGTGATGAGCATTGATCAGGTCAACCAGCAGCGCCTGAATTTTCGCCATGCCTTGCGCGGACTCCGGCGCTGCCGACCGCAGGTCGATCAGGCGCGCCATCCGGGTCAGTTGCAGGCGCATCCGTTCGATGTGATATACCAGCCCGACGGAGACGCCGAATTCATCGAGGTGCGCATAAATCCGATCGGTCTGGGCCTGGCATACCGCGATCAGCATCCGCACGCTGCGCAGGGCGGCTTCATCCGGACCCGGCGTCAGCAAATATTTTTCCAGTTCGCGCCGCAACGACATGAATGGCGTCGCCTGCAAGGGCAGCTTTGGTTCCAGCCGCTGCCGGAAATCCGGGCTGATGCCGGTCGCGACGACTACCGTCACCAGGTATAACAAGGCTTCATCGATCTGCTTGCGGTAGGCGTGCGCGATGGTGTCGTCGGCCGCCAGTTTCCAGAGCCGCTCCAGGGTGGCGTGATCGAGCCCGAACAGCCAGTCCGCGTCATGCGGCTGCGGGAACATGGCCGTGAACAGCGCCGACAATTCGGGCTGAGCCAGCGCGCCGGGCAACACCAGTTTGACCATCCGTTCCGACAGTTCACTGAAAAATGCCGGCTCGCGCGGCAGGCCAGTGGCGCAAAACAGTTCAGGTCCGACCGCTTCGCGCAAGGTCTTTTGAATCGTCGTCTGCGCCACCCGGCGCTCATCGCGATGGGTATCCAGCCAGTCCAGCAGGAACCGCATGCGCTGGTGCCGCACCCGGCGCAAGCTGCTCTCCTCGAGCAGCGAAATGCGTGGCTCGCGGCGCAACCAATCCGCCACATCGATCATCCAGTTGGCGCGCTCATTCCATGATGCGAACGGATTGGCGCGCCGCATCAGGCTCTCAACCTGCGACGCATATTGGGCATTGCTTGCATTGTGGCGCGAGCCACGGCGGAACCGGCGCCACACGGCCCAGGCCCTCAGAAGGAAAATTTTCATTTATTACCGATTATTTGCAACGCGAAAAGATTATTGGTTTCATGGAAGTGCGGAATTGCAGCGTAACAGAAGCGGCATACCTGCAAGTTCTTTCTCGCTTATACTTGAATTATTTTTCTTCCTGATGACAAGACACCATGCGACAAGACACCCGGTTTAAAGGTTCCCAAAGCTATGTTGCCACCGACGATCTCAAACTGGCGGTCAATGCGGCATTGACGCTGCAACGCCCGCTGCTGATCAAGGGTGAGCCGGGAACCGGCAAGACAATGCTGGCGGAAGAAGTGGCTGCCGCTCTCGATATGCCGCTGATGCAGTGGCATATCAAATCCACGACCAAGGCTCAGCAGGGGTTGTATGAATACGACGCTGTATCGCGCCTGCGCGATTCACAACTCGGCGACGAGCGGGTCAAGGACATTCACAACTACATTGTCAAGGGCGTGTTGTGGCAAGCGTTTACCGCCGATGAACAAGTGGTGTTGCTGATCGATGAAATCGATAAGGCCGATATCGAATTTCCGAACGATCTGCTGCGCGAACTCGACCGCATGGAATTCTATGTGTACGAGACCCGCGAAATGGTCATGGCAAAACATCGTCCGCTGGTGATCATCACCTCGAATAATGAAAAGGAATTGCCGGATGCGTTTTTACGGCGCTGTTTTTTCCATTACATTAAATTCCCGGACAAGGACACGATGCAGCAAATCGTGAATGTGCACTTCCCCACCCTCAAGAAAGAGTTGCTGGCGCAGGCGCTGCAAACCTTTTATGAAGTGCGCGAAGTGGCCGGATTGAAGAAGAAGCCATCGACATCGGAATTGCTGGACTGGCTGAAGTTGCTGCTGGCCGAAGATATTTCACCAGAGGCGCTGCGCAGCAAGGATGCCAAAACCGTGGTGCCGCCATTGCACGGCGCACTGCTGAAAAACGAGCAGGACGTGCATCTGTTCGAGCGCCTGGTATTCATGTCGCGCAATAACCGCTGAAGCGGCAAGCGGGCGGTAAAGCGGCATTTGAAATATAAATTGGAACGCTGAGATTTGCCATGTTGATCGATTTCTTTTTTACGCTCAAGGATGCCAAAATTCCAGTCTCGATCAAGGAATTCCTGATCCTGCTGGAAGCGATGCAGAAGGGCGTCATCCCGCCGTCCGTGGACGATTTCTATTACTTGTCGCGCATTACGCTGGTGAAGGATGAAGCGCATTACGACAAGTTCGACAAGGCGTTTGGCCTGTATTTCAAGGGGATCAACGCGGTATTCGAAAAAAATCCCGAGATACCGCTCGACTGGCTGTTGAAGCGCATGCAGCGCGAACTGACACCGGAGCAATTGGCGAAGCTGGAAAAATTCGGCTATGACAAGCTGATGGACCGGCTCAAGGAATTGCTGGCTGAGCAAAAAGAACGTCATGAGGGCGGCAACAAGTGGATCGGCACCGGCGGCACATCGCCCTTTGGTAACGGCGGTCATAATCCGGAAGGCATACGCATCGGGGGCGAAGGCGGCAACCGTACGGCGGTCAAGGTATGGGAATCACGCGCCTATCGCGACTATGACGGCGAGCGCGAACTCGGCACCCGCAACATCAAGGTCGCCCTGAGGCGGCTGCGCAAGTTTGCGCGTGAAGGCGCGGAAGAGGAACTGGCGCTCGATGATACGATACGCGCCACCGCCAACAACGCCGGTTACCTCGATATCAAGATGCAGCCCGAGCGCAAGAACAATATCAAGGTATTGATGCTGCTGGATGTAGGCGGCACCATGGACGACCATATCGCCCGCACCGAAGAATTGTTTTCTGCCTCCAAAACCGAATTCAAGAACATGGAGTTCTATTACTTCCATAACTGCGTGTACGACTATGTCTGGAAGAATAACCGGCGCCGCCACGCGGAACGTTTTCCAACCTGGGATATCCTGCGCAAGTACACGCCCGACACCAAGCTGATCTTTGTCGGCGACGCGACGATGAGCCCGTATGAAATACTGCAGCCGGGCGGATCTGTGGAATATAACAATGAAGAAGCGGGAGCAGCATGGTTGCAGCGCTTTACCAGCACTTTTCCGAAATTCATCTGGCTTAACCCGGAACCCGAAGGGCTGTGGCAGTACCGCCAGTCGATCGCGGTCATTCGCCAGCTAATGAGCAACCGGATGTTCCCGCTTACGATCGATGGCCTGGAACGGGGCATGCGCCTGTTGAGCAAGTAAATCATGCGCATTGGGCCGGCCTGTTATCCAGAGGGCCGGCTTAATGCTATCAACGCGAAGCAGAGCCGAATTGTTTAAAAGGCCAAATACTTTAAACGCTGATTCGCCAACGCAGTAACGGGCTCGTTTAAGCAGCACGCTTGAGCTGATCGAGGCGACCCGCGTTTTCCGGCTTTGCATTCTTCCTTCCTATTCATAAAACATTTCTTTCCACAGCGAATTCCTTTTGAATTCCGCCCCGAATTCCTGGCCCACGTTGATAAAAAATTGGAACCTTTCCGGAAAGTTGGGTTACTTATGTTTGTTATCAATTAGCAAAGCTTCGTTACTCCTAAATTAATTTCCGCATACCCCCGCTCTCTTTGAAGGTACCGGCTATTTTCCCTGCATGCACGGATCAGGTGCCGACTTGGCCATTAAAACTGGCGCCCGTTAGCTGACCCACGCGGATTTGGAATGTGCTCACAGACCTTAATTTTTTATTTCTTAATTTATCCTTATCAGACTTCATGACCCCTTCAAAATTTAATTGTGTACCGTCGCCTGTCACAGGCCTCAACCCCGACGCTCAAGAATTCAAACCCCGATTTGCGTTACCTTCGCAACAGCCGGCACTTCCACCGTTGCAATCAGACGGAGCAACGATCTCCGTTCGAGCGCGTCCCTCTGCGGACGCTCATTTTAACGCTCCGGCACCAGGCTTGCGTGCCACGGCAAACGAATTCCGTCCGCGCACCTCGCTGATTGCCGCGCTTCCCGCGACACCCCCGCCGCAGAACATGCCACCCCCTCCAAACATGGGCCAAACGGCTGCAATCCAACCCGCCGCGTCCGGGTACAATTTTCCCCAAACCGTTCGCATGGCGCCTCCCTATCTCTTTGCCGCCCGTTCCGCCAAGAGTGCGAACCGAGTCGTGACGTCACCGCGAGATAGCCGGCGGCCTGCGAAAAGCCATTCGCCCAAAGGCGCGCAGCCAAGCCCGTCCTTTCCAATCCCACAAGCCCCGGCTGCTGAACCGGATAAACTTGGAATAAAGTGGCCTGCTCTGGGAGATGCTAGTTTAACGAGTCTTGGAACATGTGCGCCGGTAGTTGATAAGAGGCTGATATCGACGGATTCACCAATCTACAGTATCAATCAGGAAGTCAGTTATATTCGGTCCGAGATACGTGGCAACAAACTGGAATGCAAACAAATTGCAAAAATATTCGAGTATATGAAATCGCTCGAAGCAATGACGGAATGGCCCGGAAACCACTGCCGTGTTCTCGAAGACGGACCACTGAAAACCCATTTCGAAAAGACGGTTGTTCCTTTCCTGGATGAACTTTGCGCGTCCTTAACGGTATCGGGAAATCATAAGAAAAACTTTTTTTCGCAGCTCACTGTGGAGCAAAAGCAATCTATTTTCAACGGTTTAGGAACGCTCAACACGCTAAACGAGAAAAACAGGTATGCGGAAAAGAACCATGTCCGAGAGTTACTTAAAAAAATAACCATCGATTTGCTCCTCGAAGGCAAGGAATTTCATCAAATACTTGACGAAAGTCATCCCGGGGAACTATTGAATTTTCTTAACTGGATTAGCCGTGCAATCAAAAACGGCGTGTTGGATCAGAACGACGACCAAATGCTTGTCAAACCGATCTATGACCAGGCACTGGTTCGAATCCAGCAGTGGGTTGCCATGCCTGTCACCAACAAGACTTTGCTATCAATCAATGTGCGTCAGTTAGGAAAAAGTTTTGAACAAGTAAGCATATTCCTTGATTTCAGCCCCATGACACGCAGCGATAAATTCCTGGCGAGAGGCACCATTGTGCACCTGTGTTCGGCGTCATTGATCGACATGGTGACGGAAGAGCCAGATAGATCGATTGTCGGTGAGGCGGAGGAAAATAGGATCGTTACAGTAGGATCGATCGTTCACACATTGAATAAGGCCGTAAGTGAAAAAATTATTACCGCAAGCAATGAGATATTTGGAGCATGCACGGCTTTAATGAAAGCAATTACCGCTATCGACTATTTTCAGAAAGAGGATTTAAACACGCTTTACAGTTTCAATAATTTTTTGCACAACTTACGCAAGGTCGGCAACCTGGACAGAAAACAATATGCGCTGCACAAAAATTTTCTGGACACCTTGAATCGCGTCATAAAGGCCAATAAGTAGCGACAGACCAGGCAAACCCCGGGCAGTAAATAATCGGCGTGCGACGGACCAGCTACCGGATGGTCGTGGCCCGTCGAGGTCGCGACGCAGCGCAAGTGACGCTATGCAGCCAGCTGGCTCAATGCTGTTTTCGAACGATCGCTCCTGACCCTGACATATTCATTTCAGGGCCGGGAGCGTTCGTGTGCCGGACCGTCCTGAAAAATTGCGTAGCCGGTCTGTCGACCCCGCCCTTTGTAATGCGAATCGTTAGTTTTGGGGAACTCGCCGCTTGCAGTGCCACCTTTCCTTCCTCGAAGATATATACGTTTCCATCAATATTCAGAGACGCCAGGGATGGGTGTTCTTTCACCGCAGCAGACAAGGAAATTGCTTCATTGTCACACATCCAGTTATAGCGGAAGTCCAGCTTGGTAAGGCTGACGTTATCCCTCAGCGCATCAACGATGGAACTAAAGCCGGTACGGTCTGAGTCATAAGGAAAAATATCTTTTAAATTTAATGTTTCAATTTTATTGCTTTTGATTATATCTACGACTGCGCTTATTCTTGCACTGTGCCGTGCCGCAACTGCAGCCTTGAGTTTATCCTTGGGTCCCTGACTGCTTGCGTAATCGAACAAAGTTTCTCTAGGTGTTCCGGACAGGTCGAGTGACTTAAGAGCCGTAGTGTGTTCAATATAGTGCGCCAATGCGTTAAGTGCCGCGGGTTCCAATGCCGCGTACGCCAGATTCAATGCCGTTAGTGTATCGTTGTGGCCGAGGCAATCGATCATCGTGGCACCGATGTGATCCTCCATCCGGTTTTTTGTCAAATCCAAAGCCTTGAGAGTCGTATTTGCCGCAAAGATGCTGCCAACTGCGGCAGCCGAGGGATGCTTCATACTGCCGGCCAAGTTTGCATGCGTCAGCGTTCCATTATTTGCAAGCACCGGCGCCAGCGCTCGCCATCCGCTATCGCCGATATAATTCTCTCCAATGTCCAGTGACTTTAGTGACGTATTCCCAGTCAAGGCAGCCGCGAGTGCGATAGCGCCCTGATCACCAATATAATTTTGGTTTAAGTTCAGAGTGGTCACGGACCTGTTCGACGCGAACTCATCGAATAAATAAGAGGCAAGCCCGTCGGTAATGGAGCAATTTCCCAGGTTCAGTGAAACAATCGCCTGGTTTTTTATTGAAAAAATGGAAAACGCTACTACTTCAGCTTCGGTGCAACTGTAACCTTGCGCATTTACGTACATCACCAGTTCAGGATTCGACGCGGCGATCTTGGATAATTGTGCTGGCACAATAGTCTTGAGGTGATTCGTCGTGGAAGAATTGCCTTTCGAAGCATCGAACCTGAGCGTTCGCATATCCCTGCATTGCGTCATGGCATCCAGTGCCGGTTTCATGCTCGGCGTACTTACCTGGCGCCTGTTTTCCTGATCCCCGTTTGACTCTTCAAACAGGCCCATGGGCAATTCAATGTCCTGATACAGGCTAAGCACTTTTTTTATGTCGTCCGTGCGTTGTTCGACAGTGGCGGCAGGATCGGCGAGAATTCGACGTATCTCGTTCCCGGCCATGCAGTACTTTACTTCCAAAATGTCGGCGCAACGCAGTACATCTCCGTAACACTGCAGTTTCTTGCAGACCGCTGAAATACTTGCCAAGTCTTTGAATGCGGCAGAGAAATCGTAAATCTCGTTCAGAAGCCATCTTTTATTGAACTCCTTGACATAGGCCAGGGCATCCTTGAGTGCTGTTTGCATGTTATCGCTTGTCGCGCCCATGATTAAATTCAAAACGTCGCTCGGCATGTCAGGCAACGACGGAAAATACGTTCGGTCCTGGCTAGTCAGCTTTAGCACGGCGGCTGATGGCGAAACAGGCGTGGAATAACAGGTTTCTGGCTTCTGTGTCCTGATAACACCAAGGAGGTCTGCGTGAGTCGGTTTAATAATTTTCTCCTGATAAATAGCCATTTGGCCGGGAAGCTGGCAACAAGCGAGCTTGATGCCAGCTATGTAACCAAATGGCTCAGCCAGTTCGCTGATGCGGTATGAATCGTTTTAAAAGCGAAGTTACATGCACCGGAGTCAGTGGTGTGTTCAGGAATCCATCACATCCCGCGCGGCGCGCCTGTTCCTGATCGTAAATAAATGTTTCACCTACCAGGAAAATGACTGCCGCCAGCACCCCTGGCTGCGCCTTGATCAGCGCACACAAGCGATATGGATCAAGACGCGGCGTATCGGTATTGATGATCACAACCGCGATCTTGTGATGCGCGCACAAGGTGCACGCAGTCTTTTCATCATGCGCCCGCTCCACTACCACGTTGCGCCGGCCCAGCCGGGCTGCTATCTGGTTGCCGAAAGCCGGATCATGGTCGACCACCAGCACGCCGCCATGCATCGGCGTGCGTCGCAGTTGCTGCAACGCCTTCGCATCGATCGCCCGAACCGCATGCCTTCCAGGCCGCCGCCGTTCCGGTACGATAACGACATCGGAAGCGGGTAGTTGCGACAACACTTCCGCGCGCTGCCAGATCAGCTTGTCGAGTTCATGCAATAGCGCAGCGGCATCGAGCCGGCCGGCAAAACATGGGAGGGCTACTTCAGCCTGGGCCGGGCCGAGCAACAAGGCCGGGCGGGCCGGGCTTGCGCCAAGGCAGGCTAATGCCGCCGGGGTGCCGGTATTCAATGCATTAACCAGAAACAAGTCCGGGTCATGCAAATTATCGGGTGGCAAGCGTTCGTACCGAAGCTTGCCGGTGCCATTGCGGCGCCGGAAATTATCCTCGATGATGTCGGCTTGGGCAGGCGAAAACCCAATGAATCGAACCGCAAAAGGTGCAAAATTTTGTTTGCTCATGGTCGGCCTTGAAGACAGTCGCCGCATTTCACCAGATTAATCGGCCCTTGTTTAGAGAAGTTATGGTGTGACCGATTCTGCTAATATTTCTGGTTAGCTAAGCATGCATCGTTCTATCGGTTTAAGCTAAGTAGCCGGGAGGATGCAGAAACAGCAATTTAATGGTCGCTTTACGGGTTCTTTTCGTTCCATTTTCAACAGTAACTATTGAAATTCGCCAAGAAAACCGCATTTTATTAGAATCCGAACACTTCGCCTGCCGCTTGTTTTACCAGGCCCGCACCTTACCAAACTTTCCACATTGTTCTTATTGAATGGCAACTAAAAAATCCGCGCTACCGGAGTACAGCGAAGCATCGATCCGCGTGCTCAAGGGACTCGAGCCTGTCAAGCAGCGCCCGGGCATGTACACGCGCACAGAAAATCCGCTCCATATTATCCAGGAAGTGATCGACAACGCCTCCGATGAAGCGCTCGGCGGCTATTGCAAAAATATCGTGGTCACGCTGAATACCGATGGCAGCGTCAGCGTCGAAGACGACGGGCGCGGCATTCCGGTCGGCATGCATCCTGAAGAAAAGGTGCCGACGGTCGAAATCGTATTTACCCGCCTGCATGCCGGCGGCAAATTCGACAAGGGCGCCGGCGGCGCCTATGCGTTTTCCGGCGGCTTGCACGGAGTCGGCGTGTCGGTAACGAATGCCTTGTCGTCCCGCCTGGAAATCACGGTCTGGCGCAAGGATGACCAGGGCCGGGGCGTACATCAGCTTGCCTTCGGCAACGGCGATCTCGTGGAAAAACTGAAATCGCGTCCACTGGCGAAGGATGAAAAAAAATCGGGCACCCGCGTTACCGCCTGGCCCGATCCGAAATACTTCGATTCGCCGGTGATCCCGCAGGCGGAACTGCAACGCCTGTTGCGTTCCAAGGCAGTATTGCTGCCCGGCGTTCGGGTCACGCTGGTCAATGCCAAGAATGGCGATACCCAGACTTGGCAATACGACCAGGGCCTGCGCGGTTATCTGACTGAATCGCTGGCGCAGTCGTCAAACGCCGAAACCGTGATTCCACTGTTCGAAGGCGAGCAATATGCGGGCGCGGATGCCGATGGCTTCGCCGAGGGCGAAGGCGCGCAATGGGTGGTCGCCTGGACCGAGGATGGCAATGTGGTCCGCGAATCCTATGTCAACCTGATTCCCACCTCGGCCGGCGGAACTCATGAATCGGGGCTGCGCGAAGGCTTGTTCGGGGCGGTGAAAAGCTTTGTTGAAATGCACTCGCTGCTGCCCAAGGGGGTCAAACTATTGCCGGAAGACGTGTTTGCGCGCGTTTCCTTCGTGCTGTCGGCCAAGGTGCTGGACCCGCAGTTTCAGGGCCAGATCAAGGAACGGCTGAACTCGCGCGATGCGGTGCGCCTGGTATCGAGCTTCAGCCGGCCGCCGCTCGAACTGTGGCTCAATCAGCACGTCGATTACGGCAAGCGGCTGGCGGAACTGGTGATCCGGCAGGCACAGACGCGCCTGCGCTCGGCGCAAAAGGTGGAAAAGAAAAAATCGTCCGGGGTGGCGGTGTTGCCGGGCAAGCTCACTGACTGCGAGTCGAACGACACGACACGCAATGAACTGTTTCTGGTGGAAGGCGATTCGGCCGGCGGCTCCGCCAAGATGGGCCGCGACAAGGAATTCCAGGCCATCCTGCCGCTGCGCGGCAAGGTGCTGAATTCATGGGAAACCGAACGCGACCGCCTGTTCGCCAACAATGAAATCCATGATATCGCGGTCGCGATCGGCGTCGATCCGCACGGACCGAACGACACGCCCGACCTGTCCGGTTTACGCTACGGCCGCATCTGCATCCTGTCGGATGCCGACGTTGACGGTTCGCATATCCAGGTGCTGCTGCTGACCTTGTTCTTCAAGCATTTCCCCAAGCTGATCGACAAGGGCCATATCTGCGTCGCGCGCCCACCGTTATACCGTGTCGATGCCCCGGCGCGCGGCAAGAAACCGGTGCAAAAACTGTATGCGCTGGACGACGGCGAGCTGGAAGCGATTGAAGACAAGCTGCGCAAGGACGGTGTCAAGCAAAACGGCTGGAGCATTTCGCGCTTCAAGGGCCTCGGCGAAATGAATGCGGAACAGCTGTGGGAAACCACCATGAACCCTGATACGCGGCGCCTGCTGCCGGTGGCGCTCGGCGATTACGACTTGATCGCATCGCAAGCCCGCTTCAATATGCTGATGGGAAAAGGGGAAGCCGCAGCACGGCGGCTTTGGATCGAAGAGCATGGCAACGAAGCAGAGGCCGACATCTGATGCGGATGCGGCTGCGCCCTCTTCTCGTTACGCTCGGCCTTTGGCTGGCGTCGGCATGCGCGCATGCCGACATCTATGGCTACATCGATGAACAGGGCTCGGCGCATTTTTCGGTTGAAAAGCTGGACGACCGCTACCAGTTGTACATGCGCGGCGACCAGTCTTTCGATTCGGCGCAGCTGACCGCGCCCGCGAAGGAAGGCGGGCAAGACGCGGCGTCCGGCCTCAGGCCGGCGTTGCGTCAATACCTGTCCGATCATCCGAACCTGAAAAAATACGAACCGCTGCTGCATGAAGCGGCAAAGGAATTCTCGCTCGACCCGGCCCTGCTCAAAGCGGTGATGGCGGCGGAATCCGGATTCAATCCGGTGGCGGTGTCGCCCAAGGGCGCGGTCGGACTGATGCAGTTGATGCCCGCCACCGCCGAGCGCTACGGCTTGCAATCGGATAAGAAAAAGTCGGTTGCGCAAAAGCTGACCGATCCAAAGATTAATATCCGGCTCGGCGCGCGCTACCTGCGCGACTTGCACAGGATGTTCCCGAATCAGCCGCACCTGGTGCTCGCCTCGTACAATGCGGGCGAGGGCGCGGTGCAAAAATACAGGAATACCATTCCGCCTTATGCGGAGACGCAAAACTATGTGAAACTGGTTACCCAGTTTCAGCAGCTGTACAAACCGCCGAAGGCCGGCAACGGGGCCAGCGTGCCGTCCGGCACGGCTTCGGAGAACAGGCGTGTTTTCATGACCATACCGGGACGGCGCAATCTGCCGCCGATAACATCTCAATAATTTTTTTGAATTTCGATGACTGAACAAGCCAATCTGTTTGATGAACCTGCCGCCGAGCCCGGCGAAACGCTGACGCTCGCCACCTTTGCTGAACGGGCCTACCTCGATTACGCGATTTCCGTGGTCAAGGGACGGGCCCTGCCCGATGTCTGCGATGGCCAGAAACCGGTGCAGCGGCGCATTCTCTATGCAATGGGTGAACTCGGCCTGAATGCCGCCGCCAAGCCGCGCAAATCGGCTGCGGTGGTCGGCGATGTGCTCGGCAAGCTGCATCCGCATGGCGACCAGTCGGTGTATGACGCGCTGGTGCGGATGGCACAAGATTTTTCATTGCGCTACCCGCTGATCGATGGCCAGGGCAATTTCGGCTCGCGCGACGGCGACGGTGCGGCGGCGATGCGATATACCGAAGCGCGCCTGACCCCGATCGCGAAGCTGCTGCTCGATGAAATCGACATGGGCACGGTGGATTTTCAGCCTAACTATGACGGTTCGACCGAGGAACCCAAGCTCCTGCCGGCACGCCTCCCGTTCGTCCTGCTGAATGGCGCCTCCGGCATCGCGGTCGGCCTGGCGACTGAAATTCCGTCTCATAACCTGCGTGAAGTCGCGCAGGCAGCGGTCGCCCTGATCCGCAATCCGAAGCTGACGCATGCCGAACTGATGGAGATCATGCCGGGACCGGACTATCCGGGCGGCGGCCAGATCATTACCGCATCCGCCGCCATCTCTGAAATTTACGAGAGCGGCCGCGGCAGCCTGAAAGTGCGGGCGCGCTGGAAAATCGAGGACCTTGCGCGCGGCCAGTGGCAGGCGGTTGTCACCGAACTGCCGCCCGGCACATCATCGCAAAAGGTGCTGGAAGAAATCGAAGAATTGACCAATCCGAAAATCAGGCTGGGCAAGAAGGCCTTGTCGCCGGAACAGCTCGCGCTGAAGCAGACGGTGCTGTCACTGCTCGACACCGTGCGCGACGAATCAGGCCGCGATGCGCCGGTGCGGCTGGTGTTCGAGCCAAAATCGAAAAACCAGGATCAGACCGAGTTCACCAATATGCTGCTCGCGCATACTTCGCTGGAAAGCGGCGCGCCAATCAACCTGGTGATGATCGGCGGCGACGGCCGACCACGACAAAAGGGGCTGGGCGACATCTTGCGCGAGTGGATCGCCTTCCGGTTCGCAACGATCACCCGGCGCACGCAGTTCAAGCTGCAAAAAGTCGACGACCGCATCCACATCCTCGAAGGCCGGGTAGCGGTTTTGCTGAATATCGACAAGGTGATCAAGATCATCCGCGAATCGGATGAACCGAAATCGGCCTTGATGGAAGCATTCAGCCTGTCGGAACGGCAAGCCGACGACATTCTCGAAATCCGGCTGCGCCAGTTGGCGCGGCTGGAAGCGATCAAGATCCAGCAGGAACTGGACACGTTGCGCAAGGAAAAGTCACAGCTCCATGACCTGCTGGAAAATCCGTCGTCGATGAAACGGCTGGTGATCCGGGAAATCGAAACCGACGGCAAGCAGTTCGGCGATGCGCGCCGCACGCTGATCGAGGCTGCGGAACGCGCCGTGGTTGAACAGAAGGTGATCGATGAACCAGTTACCGTCGTGATTTCGCAAAAGGGCTGGGTGCGCGCGCGCGGCGGCCATGGCCATGACGCCACCCAGTTCACCTTCAAGGCCGGCGACAGCCTGTACGGCGCCTATGAATGCCGCACGATCGATAATGTGCTGGCATTCGGATCGAATGGCCGGGTCTATTCGGTCCCCGTGGCTGCCCTGCCCGGCGCCCGCGGCGACGGCGTGCCGATCACTACCTTGCTGGAACTGGCAAGCGGTTCGCGCATCCTGCATTATTTCGTGGGTCCGCCCGACACGACGCTGCTGCTTGCATCGACCGCCGGCTATGGCTTCGTCACACGGGCCGGCGACATGCTCAGCCGCGGCCGTGGCGGCAAGTCGTTCATGACGCTGGATGAAGGCGATGAACCGCTGGCGCCGCACGAAGTAGGGGCCAAGACGAGTGCGATTGCCTGCCTATCGGAAAAGGCACGCTTGCTGGTGTTCGGCCTGGACGAGATGAAGACCTTGTCGGGCGGCGGACGCGGCGTGATCCTGATGGAACTGGACAAAGGGGAGAAACTGCTGGGGGCGCAGGCGATCAGCCAGCGCGGTGTCACCGTGCAAGGCATGGGCCGCGGCGCCAAGCCGCAGGAACTGTCCTTGTCGGCCTCCACCCTGGCGCCCCATATCGGCAAACGCGCGCGCAAGGGGAAAGCGCTCGAGTCGAAGATCAAGCCGGCCAGATTGCTGGCGAATACCTGAGTCTGCAGTATTGCCGTATTGCCGGATAGACGCCGCAGTGTCTTCCGGCGTGGGCGGCATGCCTCGTCAGCCGTACTCCGGCAGCGTCATACGCGCCCGTCCGATGCGCGGGAACACATGTTGTATATTTGAGTAAAGAATTCGGTTTCAGGAATGGAGCTCATCAGTGATCAGTGGCGTTGTCACTGATAATCGACGGAGCAACCCGGATCAATGGCCCGGCGATGACGGCCGCCTTCCGGAGTTCTTCGACAATCAATTTGCTCATTTCACTGACCGCGCGGGTCACGGGCCGGTCATTGCGATAGACCAGGAAGCGTGAAATCGACAGATCGCGTATCGGCCCTCCGGAAAAATCCCCGCGTTCCACATCGCCGACCACTGCCGAGTAGGGAGAGACGTGGTAACCGACCCCGCGCCGAACCAGGTCCTTGATGACTGACAGCGCTTCAGCCTGGATCACGATATTCAGCGCGAATCCGTGTAATTTCGATGCTCGCTCCAGCATGATGCGCAGCGTATTTTCATGGCTGGTCTGAATAAGAGGCCGCGCCACCAGGTCGCCGATCGTGAAGTTGCGACGCTGCGGACCCTGCTTTTCCCGCGGTCCCAAAAGCCATAAGCTTTCATCATAAAGCGGACTCGATTCAAGCAGCGGATGCCCTTCGAACCGGGTCATGATCGCCAGATCGATGCGATCCGCCAGCATCCACTCCTGCAATATCTGGTTGTAACCTTCAACCAGACTGATCATGACGTCGGGGTAGCGCTCGCGATAGTGACTGACTGTCGAGCCGATCAGCAGGTTTCCCACCGACGGCGGGAATCCAAGGCGTACCGTGCCGGTAGGCACCAACGCGCGTGAAATGACTTCTCCGCGGACCTGCTCCGCCAGACGCAGAACGGCTTCCGCGCCGACTTTCAGCAACTCCCCTGCTTCTGTGGGCTCGGAACCGCGGCTGTGCCGATGCAGCAGCTGTACGCCCAGCTCCTCCTCGAGCAAGTGTATTTGACGCGTAATCGCTGGCTGCGCGACATGCAAGGAGTCGGCCGCCTTGCTGAAACTTCGCATCTCGGCTACACGGATGAAGTATTTCAACTGAGCTAAATCCATTTTCTTGCCCTATGTCGCCTGTCTTTTATTACTCATCGGCGTGGTATCAGTCCGCCGGAAAGCCTGGTTGATGTTCATGCCGAATTGATTTGGATCGCTGGCCAGCGATAACATTATTGTATAACGCTACTCAGCATTTGGTATTTCTCGCGGCAATGGCATGGCTTTATAGTCAGAGGCTAGCCACCGGTCGTCCGCTGCGACATGCATCTGGCTATCGGCGCGGCGGCTAATAATAATGGAGACGCTTCGCATCATGGCCCTGTTCCTGACCGAACAAGATATTAAGTCGCTGCTTACAATGCCAATGGCAATCGAGGCGGTGGAAACCGTCATGGCCGAAGTGGCCCGCGGTGAAGCCGTCAATATGCCCAGGGAGCGTGTGCGGTCGAGATCCACCACCCAGCATCTGTTGCAAGGCCAAGTGCCGAGCCACCAGGCGATCGGCTACAAGGTGTATACCGTCAGCAAGGGCGTTGTGCGGTTTCTGCTCCATGTATACGACGCCGGCGACGGTCGTCTCAATGGCATTCTGGAAGCGCGCCTGCTTGGCATGATGCGCACCGGTGCCGCCAGTGGGGTTGCCACCAAATATCTCGCTACCCGGCATGCCAGCGTACTCGGCGTATTCGGCAGCGGACGCCAGGCGGTAGGCCAGATCGAGGCGGTCTGCCAAGTCCGTCCCATCAAGGAAGTAAAGGTATTTTCACGCAACAAGGACAAGCTTGCCACCTTCTGCCACGAGATGTCGGCCCGGTTCGGCGTGACCGTGCGCGCGGCGGCGAGCGCTGAAGAGACCGTGCGCGACAGTGACATCATCACCACGATTACCAGTTCCGACACACCGCTGTTCGAGGGTGCATGGCTGAAGCCCGGCGCCCATATCAATGCCGCCGGCGCCAACGCGCTGAGCCGCAGGGAAATCGATGAAACCGCGCTTGAACGCTGCTCCCTGATCGTCACGGATAGCCGGGCGGTCGCGGAAAAGGAATGCGGCGACCTGCTTCCGCTGCTCGAAAAAGGAAAACTCGGTTGGGGCCAGATCAGTGAACTGGGCGACGTCATCATTGGCCGTGCGCCGGCCCGCGCCGCGGACGACCAGATCACCTGCTATGAATCGCATGGTCTGGCGGTTCAGGACTTGATTGTGGGCGCCAGGCTGCTCGCCCTGGCAAGAGCGGGCGGGATCGGCGTGGAACTGCCCATCAGCATATAGCGCCGGACGCAGCATTCCGGAAATAGTGGTTAAAAAAAATAGAAAGTTTGTTCTTTTATTTTCATTGAATCGGAGACATCAATGAGTGCAATTCGCAAATCAATCACCCGTAAAAGCATTTACTCGATGATTACGGTCGGCTTCGTGATGGCCAGCAGCGCGGCTTTTTCGCAAAACTATCCCAGCAAGCCGATAAAATTTGTCGTCCCCTTCGCGGCCGGCGGACCTACCGACCTCTATGCGCGCGTGATAGGGCAAAAGCTGAGCGAGGCATGGGGCCAGCCCGTCATCGTCGAGAACAAACCCGGCGCCACGGGACTGATCGGCAGCGGCATCGTAAAGGACGCGGCGCCCGACGGTTATACCTTGCTCTTTACCTCGAACAGCGCGCATGTCATCGGACCGTTGCTGCACAAGCCGGCCTCGTTTGATCCGGTCGCCGATTTCACCCCGATCACCATGGTGCTGCGTTATCCGATGTATTTTCTGGTCGCGAATAAGGTGCCGGCCAAAAGCCTGAAGGAATTCGTGGCGCTCGCCAAGGCGCAGCCCGGCAAGCTGAACTACTCCAGCGTCGGCATCGGCAGCGGCGGCCACCTTGCCTGCGAGCTGATCAACATTGCGGCAGGCATCAATACGGTCCATATCGCCTACAAGGGGGCCGCGCCGGCACAGGCGGCGCTGGCCGCCGGTGAAGTCGACTTCATGTGCGACTCCGTCGGGTTTTCGCAGCCCCTGGTCCAGGCCGGCAAACTGCGCGGCCTGGCGATTACGGCGCCGAAACGATCTCCCGCCGTTCCTGATGTGCCGACGGTCGCTGAACAAGGCGTTCCAAGTGTCGAAGCCTACATCTGGCAGGGATTATTTGGTCCCAAAGGCATGCCTGATGCGATCAAGACCAAGCTGAACGCCGAAGTGGTCCGCATCGTAAATCTGCCGGACGTCAAGGACCGCGAGATCAAGGGCGGGTCCGAACTTATCGGCAGCAGCCCCGAGCAGCTGGTCAATGACGTTAATGCGGAGAAGGCGGTATGGAGCAAGGTTATCGCTGAAAAGAACATCAAGGCCGAGTAAGGTCCACTGGCGATTTTCCCACCTGTTCAAGAATACAAAGGAAACAATATGAACGCAGTTTTACAGAACAACGATCAACACAAAAGTGAAGTACGCGACGGCATGCGCATCGACTGGGATATGCCGATTCCGATGACCGACGGAACGGTGCTGCGGTGTGACGTGTTCCGCCCGGACACCGACGGCAAATTCCCGGTGCTGCTGAGCTACGGTCCATACGGCAAGGGGCTGTCATTCCAGGAGGGCTATAAGACCGCGTGGGACCTGATGATCAAGGAGTACCCGGATGTTGCGGAAGGCTCGTCCAACAAGTACCAGAGCTGGGAAGTGGTGGACCCTGAAAAATGGGTGCCGGATGGCTATGCGTGCGTGCGCGTCGATTCACGCGGCGCCGGGCGCTCGCCGGGCGTGGCCAACCAGCATTCGCCAATCGAAACGCAGGACATCTACGAATGTATCGAGTGGGCTGGCGTGCAACCATGGTCCGATGGCAAGGTCGGCATGAACGGCATTTCATATTATGCGATCAACTCATGGCGCGCGGCGGCATTGCAGCCGCCTCACCTGGCTGCGTTTTGCGCATGGGAAGGCAATAGCGACCGCTACCGCGAAGCCAGCCATCATGGCGGCATCCTTAGTGTGTTTGCAAAGAACTGGCATGACATGCAGGTCAAGACAGTGCAGCATGGACGCGGCGACCGCGGCGCGAAAAGCGTGGTCACCGGCGAACTGGTTTGCGGTCCGGAGACCTTGCCGGATGAGGAGCTGGCGAAGAACCGCGTCAACATGTGGCAGGAGTTTCTCGACAATCCGCTGGATGGCCCCTACTATCGCGAGCGCTCTCCCGATTTCTCGAAAATCACCGTCCCTTTCCTGTCGGCGGCCAACTGGGGCGGCCAGGGCCTGCACCTGCGCGGCAATATCGAAGGATACATGCGCTCGGCGTCCAGCCGGAAATGGCTGGAAGTCCACGGCGGCGCGCACTGGGCCGAGTTCTATACCGACTACGGCGTCGGCCTGCAAAAACGTTTCTTCAATTATTTCCTGAAGGGTGAAGACAATGGCTGGGACAAACAGCCCGCCGTGCAATTGCAGGTGCGCCATGTCGACAAGTTCGTCGTGCGCACCGAAAACGAGTGGCCGATCGCGCGCGCGCAGTGGACCAGGTTTTACCTCGATCCGACCAACCTTGTCCTGACCACCACGCCACCCTCCGGCGGACAACAGAAACTGGATTATGAGGCGATGGGAGACGGCGTGACATTCATGTCGGCCCCGCTCGAAAAAGAAACTGAAATCACCGGCCCGTCGGTATTGAAACTGAGCGTCTCGTCAGGCACGACCGACCTCGACATCTTTGCAGTGCTGCGGGTGTTCGACCCGCAGGGCAAGGAAGTGGTGTTCCATGGCGCGCTCGACCCGCATACGCCGATCGGCCAGGGATGGCTGCGCGCATCGCACCGCAAGATGGACCCTAAGCTGAGCCTGCCGTATCGTCCTTACTATACGCATGATGAATTGCAGCCCCTCGCCCCGGGACAGGTAGTGGGACTCGACATCGAGATCTGGCCGACCTGTATCGTGGTTCCTCCCGGCTATCGCATCGCGATGACCATTCGCGGCAAGGACTATGAGTGGGACGGCCCAGCCGCCACGCTGTCGAACATGAAGAATCCGATGAAAGGCTGCGGTCCGTTCGTGCATGACGATCCCGAAGATCGTCCGATGTCGATTTTCGGCGGAAAGAACACGCTACACTTTGGCGCCGGGCACGATAATTACATTACCTTGCCAATCATCCCGGCAAAATAAACCAGGCGGGATTGCCGCCGGCCGCAGGGCCGCAGCGGCAACCAGCCGGGCGCCTTGCAGCGATGGCGCCCGGCTGGCCGTTCTTTCAGCTTGAAGAAAATATTCGGGCAGGTCTGCGCCTGCGCCAACGCCCGATGGTCAACGGCCGAGCGCCTGATTGACGCGCGGGATGACCTCCGTCGCCATGAGCTCCATGGAGCGCTTGCCAAGCATCGGGTCGATCCAGTCATGACACGCATACAGGAGCGTGCCAAAGTCCCCTATCTGGTCGCGGAACGCCAGCAGCCGGTCGACCACTTCGCTCACGGTGCCCGCTATCACGAGCTGATCCAGCGCATATTCCAGGGTAATTTCCGAATCCGGCATGGATTGATCGGGCTTGAACAGGTTGGAGCGTCCGTTGCTGCCGATGAGCTTGCGCATCAACTGCTTGAAATAGAATGCATAGGGCCCGTTCAAGCCTTTGCCATACTCCCTGGCGTCACGATCGTTGTCGGCCACGAAAATACTTTTCGCAACCCGCCAGTGTTCAGGACTGGCCGGCAGATCGACGGCATTACAGCCCTCGACATATTTTGGCCAGTGGCTGGCCACCCACTTCGGAAGCAGGAAATTTGCCGAGATCGGATGCCAGCCGCGCTTGGCGGCTTCCGTCACGCCCTTGGAAAACGGGGCGACCGCCGTTACGGCAATCGGTGGATGCGGACGCTGAAATGGCTTGGCGATACGGCCCTGGCCGATCTCGTCAATCATGGTCTTCGCGGTCGACACGGTCCAATACTTGCCAATCAGGTCGTACGGCGGATCCTTCTCCCAGATGTCGAGAATCATGTCCATCGATTCGACCAGCATCTCGGTGCGGTCCTTGCCCAGATTGCCGAAGACTTCAACGTCCGACATCAGACCACCCGGACTGATGCCGAAAACGAACCGCCCTTCCAGCATATGATCGAGCATTGCCACCTGTGCGGCCACCATCGCCGGATGCGTGTTCGGCAGGTTTACCGTGCCGGTGCCAAGGTGAATGGACTTTGTTTCATAGGCGAGGCTGGCCAGGAATGCCACGCATGAGGAAATCGGTTCTGCCGCATCGGTCACATGTTCGCCAACGAACGCTTCGCAAAAGCCGAGACGATCCGCGAGTAGCACCGCTTCACGGTCTTCCCGCAGTGTTTCTACCAGGAGGCGGCTCGGCGGATGCAACGGCATCATAAACATTCCCAGCTTCATGAACCACTCCCGGTAAAAAATCGTTCGATCACTTTAATGTAATGCATTTCTATTTGCAAGAATGTTGTCGAAAACTTGACGGGATAATTGTCGCTTGACACAGCGACCCCGCTCGGTGACCATACTAATAATCGCTTGCTAATTAAGGGATCCTTTCATGAATAAATTCGCGACCTCCCATCAGGCTGCGCGTCCGGAACAAACCCTGGCGCTGAACATGAAACTGCTTGCGCATCATGAACTGGCCGGCTTCGGGGGGTTGGGCGAAGGCATCTCGATGCAGCAGACCAGGGATGGCCGCCGCATACTTTGGCTAGCTCATGAATCGGCGCCCAAGAATTTTTCCGGCGTCGATGTCACCGATCCGCGCAATCCGCGCCTGGTCGTGCAGACTGAGCTGCCCCACATGAAAATGCGCTCCAATTCGCTCGATGTGGTGGGCGATATCATGGCGGTGGCTTATCAGACCAGCGCGGTGAACATGCAGCCGGCCGGCATGGATTTATTCGACGTCAGCGAGCCGGAAACGCCGCGCCTGATTTCACACTTCGACTGCTCCGGACCTTATTCGCGCGGCGTGCATGCGCTCTGGTTCGTCGACGGCCGTTATGTTCACATGGCTTCCGGCGCGCCGGATTTCCAGCCGCGCAACCCGCTCGACGATCAGTTCTACCGCATTATCGATGTCGCCAATCCATCGAAGCCGGTGGAAGCCGGACGCTGGTGGTTGCCGGGCACGCGCGAAGGCGATGAAGCGCCACCGCCGCCACGCCTCGCGCCGCAATTCGACACCGGCTTTCGAACCCACAACACCAATGTGTTTCCCGAATGCCCCGACCGCGCGTTCGTCGGTTATATCGATGGCGGCGCGGTGGTGCTCGACATCGGCGACATGTCGAATATCAAGGTCGTGTCGAAGTGGAACCATTCGCCGCCTTTCAACGGTTTCACGCATACCGTGCTGCCCTTGTTCAACCGCGGCCTGTGGGTCGTCACGGACGAGTGCGTGCAAGACGGCGGCGCCGACTGGCCCAAACTGGTATGGATGCTGGATGCGCGCAGCGAAGCCAATCCGGTGCCGATCGGGACTTTCCCGGCGCCGCCGTACGACGCATTTGCCAAGCGCGGTGGCCGCTTCGGCGCACACAATGTGCACGAGAACATGCCGGGACCGGTGTCCTTCCGTTCCGATACGATCATTATCGGCACATTTTTCAATGCCGGGGTGCGTGTGTATGACACCAGCAATCCGTACCAGGTGCAGGAAATCGCTTATTACGTTCCCGGCGCGCCCAAACTCTCGCCCGCCGGCGCGGTGCAATTGAACGACGTGTATGTCGACGACCGGCGTATCGTCTACACCGTGGATCGCTTTACCGGCGGCCTGTATATCCTCGAAATGAACATTTGATCGTCGGCCTCATGCATAGCGAACGTGATCCGCTTGCCGGCAAAATACCCGTGACCTTGATTACCGGGTTCCTCGGCAGCGGCAAAACAACCCTGATCAGCCGCCTGCTGAAACATCCCGACATGGACCGGGCCGCGGTTGTCATTAACGAGGTCGGTGAAATAGGCATCGACCATGATTTGGTAGCCATGTCGTCCGAGAACGTCACCCTGCTCGCCAACGGCTGTTTGTGCTGTACCGTGCGCACCGATCTGCAGGATACGCTGCGCGAGCTGTTTGGCCAGCGGCGCGCGGGCCAGGTTCCGGACTTTGACCGGGTGATTGTGGAAACCACCGGCCTCGCCGACCCGGCTCCGGTGATACAGACACTGCTGAGCGACACCATGCTCGCGGCGCAATACCGGCTTGACGGCGTAGTGACGCTGGTCGATGCTGTCAATGGTCTGGGGCAGATCGCGCAGCAGCCCGAAGCGGAAAAGCAAATCGCCTTGGCTGACCGCCTTCTGCTCACCAAGTGCGACCTGGCAACGCCGGACGACATTACCGGCCTGACGGCCGGCATCCGCGCCATCAACCACCTGGCCGACGTCGCACAGGTCTCGATGGGAGAGATCAATCCGTCCGAACTGACCGGCCTGGGTTTAGCCAGTGCGAAAGCCGGCGCCGCCACGCTGCGCTTTCTGGGCGAGAACCTGGTGGCGCGCGGCGACCCGCCCGAACGCTATCTGGGCGAGCAAATCAGGCCCCGGCATGACCCGCGGGTGAGCACGCTCTCGCTGCGCTTCGATACGCCATTCACCTGGGAGGCATTTTCCGGCGCGATGGAATTGCTGACGTCGATGCGCGGGCCGGATCTGCTGCGGGTAAAGGGCATCGTCAATGTCGCGGGCGAACCGGTGGTGGTGCAATGCGTGCAGCATATCTTTCATCCGCCGGTACCGCTGGATCGCTGGCCCAGCGACGACACCGGCACGCGGCTGGTGTTTATCACGCGCAACATCAACGCAGCGGCGATCAATGGGCTGTTTGCGGCAGTGGGAGCAGTCGCCGCACGGTAATCCGCCTGGTCCGGTGCCACATATTGCAATCCGGGGTGTCGCGAAAAAATTCACCGATAGCGCTTGGCGCGCCGGGCCGGGTGATTGGGAGATATAATTTACGGCTTATCATTCATAGACCTTTCCAATTGCCTAAGAAATCGCCTGCCGCTCCGCGCTCGTCCAAGGTTGCGGCGGAAACCGAACTTGCTCCCGTGGCCTTGCGCATGCTGCCCGAGCAACGGGAAAAGTATATCCTTGAAGGGGCGATAGCATTCTTTTCCGACGTCGGATTTTCTGGACAAACCCGTGAATTGTCGCGCCGCCTGGGTATTACCCAGCCGCTTCTATACCGCTATTTTCCATCCAAACAAGTATTGATCGACCGTGTTTTCGAACAGGTTTTTCTCGGCCGGTGGAATCCGCAATGGGTCAGGTTGATCCAGGATGGCAAAGTGCCGCTGCGCGAGCGTCTTATTGAGTTCTATCGGCAATATGCAGCCGTTACTTATCAACCCGAGTGGATCCGGCTCTACATGTATGCGGGGCTTGCGGACACCGGCATCAATAAACGCTATCTTGAACTGATCGAGACCGAGTTCCTGAGCGCGCTTTGCATCGAACTGCGCCGCTACTGCGGTATTAAAAAGAGCGCCGCCGCGGTGTCGCACGAGGAAATCGAATTTGCATGGAGCCTGCATGGCGGCTTGTTTTATTATGCGGTTCGTCACTTCGTCTTCGGGTCCAGCATCAATGTCGATTTCATGTCCAATGTTGCGCTGACTGTCGATAATTTTCTTGCGGGAGTGCCGAGCACCTACCCGAGCCTACTGTCGCGGCCGTCCACCCGTACCGCCACGGCGCGCCGAAAAGCCAAGCCGGCCGGCAAGGCGTAGAAGGCCGGCCACAATCCGGTTGCCCTGAGGTCTTCAGCCTCGGACCAAACAATTTTCGCTATAAGGATACTCCGTGGGCGAGCACGCGCAGCCGCCGCGGCTGGCCAACCAGGTCGCCCGAAACTTGCCATTTACCGATTGATCAATTACAGTCGAATGAGTCCTGTCCGCATCGAGGAGCAAAATGGGAATTCGCAAACTTGGACATTATTCGATTCGCACCACCGATCTGGAGGCGTCGCGCCATTTCTATACCAGGGTGCTTGGCTTCAGGGAAGGTTATCGGCCGGAGTTCAAATTTCCCGGACTCTGGCTTTACATGGGAGGCGATGAAACGGATTTCGGCACGGTTCATATCATCGGCATCGACCCGAACGATCCCCAGGGACTCATCGATTACCTTGGCGACAAGTCGCTTGATAGGCTGAAGGGCACCGGCACGGTCGATCATATTGCATTCCTGGCCGACGGGCTCAAAGAGATGCGGGCCAGGCTATCGGCCATGAACATACCTTTTACAGAAAGAACGGTTCCGTCGGTCGGTTTGCATCAGCTCTTCGTTATCGACCCCAGCGACGTCACAATCGAGCTGAACTATCCCGCCGCCGAGGCGGCGAACCTGGATCAGGCAAAAATTTTATAGGAAGTCAATGAAGCGTGTCTTGGTAATCGGCGGTTCTTTAGGTGGTTTGTTTGCGGCTAACCTGCTGCACCGGGCCGGGTGGGACGTGCAAATATTCGAACGGGTTGCAGACGAGCTGGCGGGACGCGGCGCGGGCATCGTGACCCACCCGGCATTATTTCAGACGCTCGAGAAAATCGGCATCCCGGTCGACGAAGGGATCGGTGTCCAGGTAATGTCGCGGGTGACGCTGGACCGGTCCGGCGAAGCTGTGGGACGGTATGATTATCCCCAGATTCTGACTGCGTGGGGCCGGCTTTATTTCCTGTTGAAGCAGGCCCTCCCCGCCCAGCGTTACACAAGCGGAAAGCATTTGGTCTCGGTGGACCAGGAACCAGGCCGGGTGATCGCAAGGTTTGCCGATGGATCGGTCGAAGAAGCAGATTTGCTGATCGGCGCCGACGGGATCCGCTCCACGGTGCGCGCCCAGTTTGCGCCCGAAACCAAACCCCAATATGCCGGATATGTCGCGTGGCGCGGACTTGTCGAAGAATGCGAGTTGTCGCCGCACACCCATCAGACGCTGTTTCCGCACTTCGGGTTTTGCCTGCCCCCTCATGAACAAATGTTGGGCTATCCGGTAGCCGGCGCGAATAACGCCATGGAGCCGGGACGGCGCAGATTCAATTTCGTCTGGTACCGCCCGGCGGATGACACGGAGCTTGCGCGCCTATGCACCGACGAAAGCGGCAAGGTCCATGAAAATGGCATTCCACCGCCTCTGATCAGGGCATCCGTGATGGCGGAGATGCGTGCCGCCGCAGACGCGATTCTGTGTCCCCAGTTTGCCGAAATAATTGCCCGGACGGCGCAGCCGTTCTTCCAGCCGATCCATGATCTTGAATCGCCAAGCCTGGTATTCGGACGAGTTGTTCTGCTAGGCGACTCAGCATTCGTGGCACGTCCTCACTGCGGTATGGGCGTGACAAAAGCGGCAGACGATGCGGTTGCCCTCACCGACCTGTTGAATGAATTCGACATTGATCAAGGGCTGAAGCGCTACGATGTTACGCGGAAGCCGGGCGGCGCGCGGATCGTAACCCATGCGCGTCATCTGGGCGCGTACATGCAGGCCCAGCAACGCACGGAACACGAGCGGGAGATGGCGGAACGTTATCGCACGCCTGAAGCCGTCATGAAAGAGACCGCCGTTACGCTCTCGTTCGATTAACGAAAACCTCTAGAAGCCTGCGCTGAATCCATTACGTCAGCGCGGCGAACTGCTGATACGCGGGGACCCTAACGAGGCGCCTTGATCTTCAATAGCTTCATCGCGTTCAAACCTTCGATCTGCTGGCGATCGGCTTTCGAAAGACGCTTGACTTGCGCGAGCAGGCCGCGCGGATCATCTTCGCCCATGTCGTAAGGATAGTCGGTGCCGAGCAGCACATGATCGGCGCCGAACCGGTCGATGAGGCGCTTGAGCATCTCGGGATCGAACGTAATCGTATCGAAATAAAATTTCTCGAGATAGGTAGAGGGCGCGCGCTTGATCACCGTGCGGCAATCGGGACGTACGCGCCACGCATGGTCCATGCGCGCCCAGTAATTGGCGATGAAGCCGCCGCCGTGCGCCGCAATGAACTTGATCTTGGGATGGCGCGCAACAACCCCGTCGAAGATCAGGTGACTGACGGCGACTGTAGTGTCAAGTGGATTGCCGATGACGTTATTAAAATAGTGATTGGTCATGCGGCTGGCTTCGGTATAGCCGAGCGGATGCATGAAAATCACCGTGCCGAGTTCATTTGCCTTGGCAAAAAATTTTTCCAGACCCAGTCGCGGATCAGTGAGATTCATGCCGTTGACATTGGTATTGATCTCGATGCCGCGCAATCCCAGGACCTTGGTGGCATACTCGAGCTCACGGATTGCCAGCTCCGCATTTTGCAACGGCACCGATCCAAGTCCTGCCAGACGATCCGGATGCGCGGCTACCAGCTTGGCAATGCCTTCATTCACATCGCGCGCCAGACCGGCGCCAACGTCCGGTTCGGTGAAGTAGAAAAACTGGTAAGGCGCCGGGCAAACCGCCTGGATGTCGACGCCCATTCTGTCCATGTCCCTGATGCGCTGGTCAATGTCGATCAGCTTGGGCGCCCGATCCTTCATCTGCCTGACATTGGTTTCGCGTGTCAGCTCGTTGGCAAATATGGTGGTCGGATCGTAGTCGGCAGGCCTGAGGTCAGTGGTTTTGGCACTGATTTCAGGGTTCAGGTAGTGGCAATGAATGTCCACCACCTTGGCCTTGCCGCGCGCATCGCGCGCGACCGGGCGCACCGGTTTTGCCGCGACCGTGCGCGAACTGACGGCCCTGGCCATCCGGGCAGTCTTATCGGCCGCCGAAGTCCGTGGTCCGTGATTATGGCGTGGATCAATACATTCAGGCGCGCAAGTGTAGAGCATGGATATCCCGATCGGTTGGATTAAAAATGGCGTTGGATGAAATACGCCGGGTCGCTTCATACCTCGCCCAGGGCCGGCATACGCAACTGATCATGAGACCGCTATCCATGGCGAGCAGCGCATGGCTTTCTGTGCTGACTTGCGGGCGCGGCTCGCCGATCGCAGCTCAATGCAGCTCCGTCATCTTGCGTCTCCTGTGCTTTTATTTGTTATTTATCTAGCGATCAGTTTAATGTATGCTGATAGATAAGAAAGTCCGTGTCAACGATTTTGTTTTGCTTGAGGAACAAGCCGGAAGCATAAATTTGCGCCGACCATAACGACAGGAGACCGCATGAATATCGGGATTATCGGCACCGGCCGGATGGGCGCGGCGATCGGCCAGCGCCTGCTTGACTGCGGACATACGCTGACCGTCTGGAACCGCACTTTAGAAAAGACCGCTGCCTTGCAGGAACGCGGCGCCCGGGCCGTGGCCTCGCCCGCGGAAGTGGTGAAACACAGCGACGTCATCATTTCGATCCTGACCGACGCCAGTGCGATAGAGAACACGTATGGCGATGTCGACGTCTTTCCGGGCGCACCTCTGCACGGCAAGCTATTCATTGAAATGAGCACCGTTCGGCCCGAAACACAAATCGCCCTAGGCGCAAAAATCGCGGCGCGCGGCGGAGCAATAATTGATTGCCCGGTAGGCGGCAGCGTCGGGCCTGCCCGCGACGGCAAGCTGTTCGGCCTGGTCGGCGGCGCCGACGCGGACGTGGCGCGCGCGCGGCCGCTGCTGGAACAGATGTGCCGCCGTGTCGAGCATGTTGGTCCGTCCGGCGCCGGCGCGAGCCTGAAGCTTGCGATCAACCTGCCGCTCCTGGTCTTCTATCAATCCTTCGGCGAGGCGCTGTCGCTGGCCTCGTCCCTCAATATCGACCCGGCACGCCTGCTGGATATTTTTTCCGACACTTCGGGCGCCCCCGCCATGCTGAAATTACGCGCTGCAACCATAGCCTCGGCTCTTGCGGGAAACAAGCTGGGCAGCGCGACCTTCAACGTCGACTCCATCCGCAAGGATATGCGCACGATGCAGGAAGAGGCGCGTGCGCTCGGATGGGAACTGCCGGTGACGAGCGCTGCGCTAAAAAGTTTTGATGAAGCGTCGCAAAATGGACTGGGCGACGCGGACGGCACCCAGTTGCCGGTATGGTGGCTGAATCAAGCGCGGGGAACCGGCGGCTGATGGACCCTGCGGCGGCGTTCATTCGCCGCGAATGCCGTTTTCACTGATCAGCTTGCCATATTTTGCGGTTTCAGCATTCAGGAAGCTGCGGAAATCCGCCTGGCTGGAAGCCATTGCTTCCACGCCGAGGCCCTGGAACTTTTCCTTCAGTTCAGCGTTAACCATTACCTTGGCGAGGTCAGCCTGAAATTTATCGGCGACCGCTTTCGGCGTGCCGGCCGGCAGATAGACGCCCCACCAGTTATTCGCAACCAGTCCCTGTATGCCGCCTTCTTCAAAGGTAGGAATGTCCGGCCACAGCGATGAGCGCGTGGCGCTGGTTAACGCGAGTGCGCGCAGTCTGCCGGAACGGATGTATTGCGCAACCGGCAGGGAATCGGAAATCACCATTTGAACATGTCCGCCCAGCAGGTCCTGAACCGCAAGAACCCCGCCTTTGTAGGGGATATGTTCGATTTGCATACGCCCTTCGCGCTTCAGCATTTCAGTCGCAAGATGCGACATGCTGCCGGGCCCGCTGGTGCCATAGTTGATGGTGCCGGGTTTGGCGCGCGCCGCGCTGACCAAGTCCTGCAAGCTCTTGTACGGCGAGTCGGCCTTGACCACCAGGATGTTCGGCCCGGTCGCTATCAGCGATACCGGGATGAAGTCCCGGTTCATGTCATACGGCACTTTAGTCAGCAACGGGTTGACCGCGGCCGGCCCCAGATTGCCTATCACGAAGGAATAACCGTCGGGGGGCAGACGCGCGGCATACTCCATGCCCATCGAGCCGGCCGCGCCCGGCTTGTTTTCGACCACTACCGGTTGTCCCCACTGTTCGCTCAATTTCTGCGCCAGGATACGGGCCATCAAGTCGGAACTGCCGCCTGGCGGGTAGGTCGCAATCAGGCGCACCGGGCGGGAAGGATAGGTTTGCGCATTAACTGTTGATGGAAACAGCGTCAAACCGGACACTGTGGCGAATAGCGAGAGGATAGCAGTGACGCGCTTGAACATGATGTCTCCATTTTTTATTTATGAGATTAAAGTTACAAAGCACCGCTTGTTGCCGCCTTAAATCCGTTTGACTTTCGCGACAAATCTACTCTACACTTTATTTATCTATAGCTCAATAAGTAAAAAACGCCGCTTCGATGTGAACTCATTGTGAATTTTCCGCCTTTCCGGATTCGGCCTTCAAGGCCGCCGGAAGCCGGGAACGTTATTCATCCAACCTGGGAAATGCGCCATGAATGCAGAAAATAATCCGGTGGTCGGCGTGCTCGGCCTGGGAATCATGGGTTCAGCGATCTCGGCAAATTTGCTGAAGGGCGGCTTCCGTGTAGTCGGATTCGATGTATCTCGCGAGCGTGTCACGGCCTTTTGCGAAAAGGGCGGCGAAGCCGCGGGGTCGGCGCGCGAGGTCGCCGAAAAGGCCGATATCATGATCAGCCTGCTGCCCAGCGTGGCAGCCCTGGACCAGGTCGTGGCCGGCGACGATGGCATTCTGTCGGCGGGCCGTTCCGGCCTGATTTTAATTGAATCCAGCACCTTTCCCATAGCCGACAAGCAACGCATTCACGACCTGGCCAAGCCGTCGCTCACCGTGATCGACTGCCCTCTCAGCGGCACAGGCGCACAAGCCGTGACGAAAGATTTGACGGTATACGCAAGCGGCGAACAGGCTGCGATAGAACGGTGCATTCCGGTGTTTAACGGTTTTGCGCGTTCGCATTACCATGTCGGTGAATTCGGCGACGGCAGCAAGATGAAATTCGTCGCCAATCTGCTGGTCGCTGTACATAACGTCGCAGCCGCCGAAGCATTTGTGCTCGGCATGAAAGCCGGCCTCGATCCGGAAATGATCTACAAGGTGGTGGGCGAAGGTGCCGGTGGTTCGCGCATGTTTTCTGTTAGGGGACCGCAGATGGTTGCCGGGGAATATGAGCCGCCCACCATGAAAATTGAAGTGTGGCAAAAGGACATGAAGATCATTTCGGAGTTCGCCACTAACCTGAAATGCCCTACCCCGCTGTTGGCCGCCTCCTCGTCGATTTATACCGCAGCCATGGCGCAAGGCCGCGGTGCGCAGGATACCGCTTCGGTTTGCGCGGTTATGGAAGAAATGGCGCGCCACGACCGCACGCCGGACCTTGGGCATGACAGCGCAAGCAGGACGTAAGCTGTGCGTCCGCGGCCCCTATTGACGATTTGAACTATCATTCTGAATGACCTGCCGGCCCAAGGAGAAACAGAATGTCCAAAGTAATGATCGTAACCGGAGCAAGCCGCGGAATCGGCGCAGCCATCGCTCAACTGGCTGCGCAGCGTGACTTTTCAGTATGTATCAATTATGCGCGCAACGCGGCGATAGCCGATGCCATGGTGGACCAGATTACGCAAGCTGGCGGCAAGGCGATCGCGGTGCGGGCCGACGTCTCGCGCAAGGAAGAGGCGGTTCATCTGTTCCAGGAAGTGGATAGTCGTCTCGGTACGGTTGACGTACTGATGAATAATGCCGGCATCATCGGCGATCCCCGGCTGGTCGAAGACCTGGACCCGGCCGCGCTGCAGCAAATTTTTGCCGTTAATGTCTACGGGTCGTTTTACTGCGCGGGAGAAGCGGTAAAGCGCATGTCGACCCGGTACGGCGGCAAAGGCGGCGCGATAGTCAACCTGTCTTCGGCCGCCGCGCGACATGGCGGACTTCCGAAAGAAGTCGCTTACGCCGCATCCAAGGGAGCGCTGGACAGCTTCACCCTGGCCCTTGCAAAGGAAGTGGCACGCGACGGGGTTCGCGTTAACGCCGTTCGTCCCGGCTTGATCGCGACCGATATCCATGACGCGCATGGCGGCCGGGAAGCGATCGCCACGCTCGGCGCCACGGTGCCGATCGGCCGCCCTGGCGCAGCTTCGGAAGTGGCCGAGACGGCGCTCTGGCTGGCATCGCCTGCCGCTTCCTATATACACGGCGCCCTTATCGACGTATCGGGCGGCCGCTAAAACAGCCCCGGAACCCAAGGCCGGGCTGGCGCGAAATACAACCATATGGGGAGACAGGCAGGATGAACAATCAAGCAGTGCGGATGGCAGTGATCGGCTATGGCTGGTGGGGCAAGATCATTACCGAGACCCTTCAATCGAGTGAGCTCGTCAAAGTGAAGATGGTAGTCGAACCGGATGCAGCCGTACGCGAGAGCGCGCAGCAGGCAGGCGCGTACAAGGATTTCGAGGTAGCCGGCCATTTCGAGGAAGCGCTGGCCGACCCTGCGATCGAGGCGGTGGTGCTATGTACGCCGCATAAGCTGCACGCGGCGCAGATCGGCGCAGCCGCTCGCGCCGGCAAACATGTGTTTTGCGAAAAACCGCTCTGCCTGTCGTACCAGGATGCGGTGGAATCGGTGCAAGCCTGCCGTTTAGCAAATGTGGTACTGGGTATTGGACATGAGCGCCGCTTCGAACCCGCCATGATCGACTTGCGCAAACGTATCGCCGCAGGCGACCTCGGCACCATTCTGCAAATCGAAGGCAATTTCAGCCAGGACAAGTTCTTTTCCCTGCCGCCCGATAACTGGCGGCTTTCCAAGGAGTCGGCCCCGGTCGGCCCGCTCTCGGCCACCGGCATTCACCTGGTCGACCTGGCAATTGCCGTGCTCGGCCCGGCCAGCATGGTTTGGGCAAGGCTCGGCACGCTCGGCAGCAATTTTTCAAATGGCGACACGCTCGGCATCATGCTGGCATTTCCCGGCGGCGCAAACGCCATGATCAGCGCGATACTCGCCACGCCTTTCGAAGGACGCTTTTGTGTATACGGCTCGCAGGGATGGATTGAAATTCGTGACCGCACCCATCCCGAGCACCCAACCGGATGGGATATCACCACCTGCCTGCGTGGAAAAGACCGCGAGACGCATTTCATGCCGCCCCACCCTGCCGTGCGCGCAAACCTCGACGCGTTTGCAAACGCGGTTCGCGGCGTCGCGCCCTATCCCGTGAAGCCGGAGGAAATGCTGGCAAATGTGGCGGCGCTGGAAGCGATCATGCGTTCGACCGGGACCGGCGCCATTGAAATGATTGCAAACTCCCCCCACGCGTGAATCCAGCGGCCGCGGCATGACCGGCGAGCTCCATCCGGCCTTCTTTGCCGCCGCTATTCCGGCTGCGGTATTGATCGGCGTTTCCAAAAGCGGTTTTGGCGGTTCGGTGTCGCTGCTTTCAGTGCCGCTCCTGGCGCTGGTGATCTCGCCCGCCAAGGCGGCCGCCATCATGCTGCCGATGCTGATTCTGGCTGATCTGATCGGGCTCTGGGTGTTTCGCAACTCGGTCGACTGGCGCAATATTAAAATCATGCTGCCCGGCGCGGTGCTCGGCGTCGCGCTCGGCGCCCTGACATTCCGCATCACCAGCGACACATTGCTGCGTGGGATGCTCGGCATAATGTGCCTGGCCTTTGTGCTGCAGCAGACTGTGCTGTCAAAACACCAGCCGCAGCCGAAACAGCCGGACCCGGTCAAGGGCGGCATTTTGGGTACGTTTTCCGGTTTCACCAGCTTCATTGCCAACGCAGGCGGGCCGCCCTTCCTGATCTATATGGCACCGCAAAAGCTGGACCGCATCTTGTTTGCGGGCACTGCAACGGTATTTTTTGCCTGCATCAATTTCATCAAGTTAGGGCCTTTTATCTGGCTCGGACTGTTCAATGCCACGAACCTGAACGCCACGCTGATTTTATTGCCGGCCGGCCTGGTCGGCTACTTTCTCGGACTCAAGGTGCTGGTGCGCATTGACGGAAAAACGTTTTACCGCGTAATTCATGCGGCGCTTTTTGTGACCGGCCTGAAGCTGCTATGGGAGGTATTGGGCGCAATCGGGTAAAAGTCCGGTTCGGCACACGCTCGTGCGGGCACTTGCGCGCACCTGGCCGGTTTATCATTCCTGCATGAATCGTGCGGCGGCGGGCGGGTGAATCAAGGCAGCCTGACGATCCGTGCGGATCATCGCGCGCGCATCTTTAATCGTGATCAATCTGAAACGCTTCAAGAAACCGCGACACGAGGTTGTAAGCCGCTACCGTGGCGGTCAGTTCAACCAGTTCACGTTCATCAAAGTGCCGCCGAACCGCTTCGAAAACAGCATCCGGGACATGGATATCGCGTGTCATTGAATCGGTGTATGCCAGCACCGCGTGCTCCAGTTCGCCAAAGCCTTCGCTGCGTCCCTCGCGCAACCCGTCAAGCTGCGCCTGGCTGATGCCTTCCTTCAAGGCATACGGGATATGCTGCGTGAATTCATAATCGGCGCCGTTGATCACGGCAATGCGCAGGATAACCAGCTCGCGAATGCGGCCCGATAGATTGCATTGCTGGCGGATCGCCGTCAGGAAGGCGCGCCAACCCTCCGCAACCGGTGGACTGTGCAGCAGCATGCCGTACAAATTGATCAGCTTGCCGCCGCGTTCGGACTTGATTCGATCGACCAGGTTAGCGATTTCCGGATTGGCGGCGTCCGCATAAGGGATTCGAGCCATGGCAGGGTCTCCTTTGTAGGTTTATTTTTAGGGGGCTGCGCGGCAGGGGCCAGCGAAGCGAAACGTGCGAAATCCGAGGACAATCTGGCAACACCGACAAGCCCAGGGTGGCCCCCTGGGCGCCGGAGGTGATGCCAAAATTGACCGGTTTCTCGCGCGTTGCAGCCGCTGTCCTTCTGTTGCGCAGGCCCCTAAGTCTACCCGTTATTGCTCCAATCGGGAGCGGTGGCGCCGCCTTGACGCCGGGAGGTTCGGACCAGCGAGCGATACATCGAGCGCTCACCGTTTTGCAGGATCCACCCCGCGATACCGCTCCACGTAATCAGCATGCTTTTTCATCCGTTCCCCGGTCAGCGGCTTGAACACCCGCTCGGCCGACGCCGGATAAGTCAATCGCTTCTCGGCCGGCCGCACCGGCCGCCGCACCAGTTCACCGCCGCAGTTCGGGCAGACGTTCTGCAGGACGCCCGTGGCGCAGGCGCTGCAAAATGTGCATTCGAATGTGCACATCATCGCATCCAGCGAATCGGCCGGCAGGTCGCGGTCGCAGCATTCACAGTTCGGCCTGAGAGCGAGCATGCGCGCCTCGTCAGAGTTTTGATGCGATCAGTCGGCCCAGCGTCGCTATGCCTTCGCGGATTTTTTCCGGCGGCACCGTCACGAAACTGAGGCGCATGGTATTCGATTCCGGCGTATTCGCATAAAACGGCGCTCCCGGCACAAATGCCACGTGCCGCTCCACGGCTTCCTCAAGCAGCTGCATGGTGTCGATGTGCTTGGGCAGCGTCACCCAGATGAACATGCCGCCTTCAGGCCTGGTCCAGGTCGCGCCCGCCGGGAAGAACTCGCTCAGCGCCGACAGCATTGCTTCGCACTGATCGGCATACAGCGCCCGTATGGTTGGAATATGGCCTTCCAGGAAACCGTCCCGCACTACTTCATGCACCACCATCTGCGTCAGTTGCGCAGTATGCAGGTCGGCCGCCTGCTTGGCCTGCTCCAGCTTGGCCGTCAGCGGCACCGGCGCCACCAGGTAACCCAGCCGTATTCCCGGCGTAAGAACCTTGGAAAACGATCCCATATAAATCACGCCGTTCGGATTCATGGTCAGCATTTTCGGCAATGGCTCGCGGCGATAACTGAGTGCGCCATAAGGGTCGTCCTCGATCAGCGGCAAGCCGAGCCGCGCGCAGGTTTCGACCAGGCCGACGCGGCGTTCCAGCGTCATGCTGCGTCCGGTCGGATTTTGAAAGTTTGGCAATGAGTACAGCATGCGCGCGCCGCGCCCGATCGAGGCGACCGCCTCCGGCACCAGCCCCGACTCATCGGTCGGCACCGATACGAACTCGGGCCGATACAGTGAAAAAGCCTGCAGCGCCCCGAGGTAGCTCGGCGTTTCCACCAATACTCTGCTGCCCTCGTCGATCAGGACCTTGCCCAGCAAGTCCAGCCCCTGCTGCGACCCGGACAGCATCAGCACCTGTTCCGGCACGATGGTCGCTCCATTGATCGACAATGAATCTGCAATCCATTCCCTCAGCGGCGCATAACCATCGCTGGGGCCGTATTGCAAGGCGATCCGCCCATGGCGCGACAGTACGGTATCGTAGGCCGCGCGCATGCGCTCGACTGGAAAGGTAAGCGGCGATGGCAATCCGCCGGCGAATGAAATCACTTCGGGGCGCATCGTGACCTTGAGGATTTCGCGAATCGCCGAACTTTGTAATTGCTCCGCGCGTTCCGAGAAACGCCACTGGATCGGATTGGGATTTTCTATTTTCATGCTGCGCTCAAGATTGGAAAAAATTTTTCAGGCGACTTCATTTCAGGCGACTTCGACCACCAGTTCGATTTCAACGCAGGCGCCCATCGGTATCTGCGCCACGGCGAAAGCCGAACGTGCATGCCGGCCCTGCTCGCCAAAGACTTCATTGATCAATTCGGATGCGCCATTCGCCACCAGGTGCGCCTCGGTAAAATCGGCAGTGGCATTGACCAGGCACATCGCCTTCACGATACGCCGGACACGGCTGAGGTCGCCATCGCACGCGTTCTGCAGGGTTCCCATCAAATCGATCGCGATCGCGCGCGCGGCATCCTTGCCCTCGGCAGTGCTCATGGTTTGCCCAAGCTTGCCGACCCACGCCTTGCCATCCTTCTTCGCGATATGGCCCGACACGAAAACCGTGTTCCCGGTCTGCACAAATGGGACATAGGCGGCGGCCGGTATGGCCACTGCCGGCAATTCAATATTGAGGGCCTTGAGTTTTTCGTAAATGGACATGCTCTGCTCCGGAAAATTTTGCCATTTCAGCCTGCGCCGCAACGACCATGGAATGAACTGCTGATTTTACTCTTAACGCTGCCAATTCTTTGCAATGACGAAATGTCAGCGCCTGATTCAGTGTCTGATTGTCATCCCCGCTCGATGGCAAGACCCGCGCCGATGGCCGGCACAATTCCCTCACCCGATACCCGGCACCGGCAAAATACCATGCGATGCATAGTGCGCATCGTACTCGACATGACCAATACAGTACCGGTACAATTCATTAAATAATCTGACCTGGTGTCACGGTAAAATGACCAATACAGCTATTCCGCGCAAGGCTTCCGCGCTGCAATTGCGGCTCTCGCGCGACGCCGGCAGCTCGCTGGTGCAGCAAATCGTGCGTTCAATCGAAGTGCGTATCGATGACAAGTTATTGCGTACCGGCGCGAGGATGCCGTCGATACGTGAGCTGGCCGACCTGCATGGGGTATCGCGCTTTACGGTGGTGGAAGCATATGATCGCCTGGTTGCAATGGGTCTTCTTGAATCGCGCCGCGGGTCCGGATTTTATGTGCGCGATCGTGCGCCAATCATTGCCAACGGCGGCGGCCATCATGGCAACCATGGCAACCATGGCAGCAGCGCGGAAGCGCCGCAGCAAATGGATATAGTCTGGCTGATACGTAATATGTTCCGGCAACTGCCGCCGCAAAAGATGCCTGGCTCCGGCTTGCTTCCCAGCGATTGGCTGGACGGCAACCTGGTGGCCAATGCCATGCGGGCGGTCAGCCGCGAAAACCCGAACCCCTTGCTACAGTATGGCAATCCGCAGGGGTTTCTTCCTTTGCGCCAGCAGGTGCAACTCAGGCTGGCCGAAATGGAAATCGCGGCCGCGCCCGAGCAGATACTCACCACCGCCGGCGTGACGCAGGGCCTCGACCTGGTCGCGCGCCATTTTCTGCAACCGGGCGATACGGTATTCGTCGACGACCCCGCATGGTTTTTAATGTTCGGTTCCTTTGCAGCGGTGGGCGCGAAGGTGGTAGGCATTCCGCGCCTGTCCGACGGCCCCGATGTCGCCATGCTGGCCGAGCTGGCCGCATTGCACCAGCCCAGGCTCTATGTAATCAACTCGGTATTGCATAACCCGACCTCGACCTCACTGTCGGCAGCCAAGGCGTTCCAGGTATTGAAGATCGCGGAACAGCATGATTTCATGATCGTGGAAGACGATATCTATTGCGACCTGCACCCGGGCGCCGCGGTACAGCCGGCCACCCGCATCGCCGCCCTCGACCAGCTGAACCGGGTCATTTACCTCGGCGGATACTCGAAGACGCTCGCTGCCAACCTGCGGGTAGGCTATATCGCCGCCGCGCCGGACCTGATCAAGCGCCTGTCCGACCGCAAGATGCTGTCAACCCTGACCACGACTGAAATCGGCGAACGCATCGTCCACAGGATTCTGTCCGAAGGCCATTTCCGCAAGCACGCCGACCGCCTGCGCGGCAAACTCGAGCGCGTGCGCGAAAATACGATCCGCCAGCTCGAGCGCATCGGAATGACCGTCGAATCCGCCACGCCGGCCGGGATGTTTGTCTGGGCCGATACCGGCTGCGATACCAACCTGCTGGCCGAACAGGCGATGGAACAGGGGTTTCTCCTGGCGCCGGGCAGCCTGTTCTCGCCGAACCAGTTGCCGTCGACGCGCATGCGGATCAATGTGGCGACGATGTCGGATCCCGGGGTCTGGCGTTTCCTCGAACAGGCGGCCGGCGCTGCGGGCCGGCGAAAAACCGAAAAGCCTTGAAATCGGATTTAGCATCCCCATGTAAATGCGCAACCTTCGTTAATAAGGGCATGCTGATGAATTGCCCGGAACGATAGAGTTTTCCCTTTCACTTCAGAGGTAAAAAATGGCCGTATCCGAAAAGCAAACCTTAGGTTTCCAGGCAGAAGTCAAACAACTCCTGCATCTGATGATCCACTCGCTCTACTCCAACAAGGAAATTTTCCTGCGCGAGCTGATTTCAAATGCGTCCGACGCCGCCGACAAGCTGCGCTTCGAAGCGATCAATGAAGAGCAGCTGTTTGAAAACGACCCCGACCTGAAGATCAGGATAGAATTCGACAAGGCGGCGCGCACCATCACTATTTCGGATAATGGCATCGGGATGAGCCGCGAGGAAGCGATCGAACATCTCGGTACGATCGCCAAATCCGGCACCAAGGAATTCTTTTCCAGGCTGTCGGGCGACCAGCAAAAAGACGCCGCGCTGATCGGCCAGTTCGGCGTCGGCTTCTATTCCGCATTCATCGTGGCTGACCGGATCACCGTCGAATCGCGCCGCGCCGGCAAGGCGCCGGCCAAAGGGGTGCGCTGGGAATCCGCCGGCGAAGGCGACTTCAGCGTCGAGGAAATTACAAAGGCAACGCGCGGCACCGACATCATCCTGCACCTGCGTGAAGGCGAAGATGAATTCCTGTCGTCCTGGAAGCTCAAGTCGATCATCCGCAAATACTCCGACCACATCTCGCTGCCGATCCTGATGAAGAAGGAAGAATGGAGCGAAGAGAAGAAGGAAACCGTCGTTACCGACGAACTGGAAACCGTGAACCAGGCGAGCGCGCTCTGGGCCCGAAACAAATCGGAAATCACGCCCGAACAGTATGCCGAATTCTACAAGCATGTTTCGCATGACTTCCAGGAACCGCTGACCTTTACCCATAACCGGGTTGAAGGCCGCAGCGAATATACGCAACTGCTATACATTCCGGCGCATGCGCCGTTCGACCTGTGGGACCGCAACAAGCGCGGCGGCATCCGCCTGTATGTCAAGCGCGTGTTCATCATGGACGACGCGGAGCAGCTGATGCCGGTCTACCTGCGCTTCGTGAAAGGCGTGATCGATTCAAACGACCTGCCGCTGAACGTGTCGCGTGAACTGCTGCAGGAATCGCGCGACGTGCGCGTGATCCGGGAAGGTTCGACCAAGCGCGTGCTGTCGATGCTGGAAGATCTGGCAGAGAGCGAAGAGCAGGAAAAGAAAGACAAGTATTCGACATTCTGGAAAGAGTTCGGCCAGGTTCTGAAGGAAGGAGTGGGCGAGGACGCGACCAACAAGGAGCGCATCGCCGGGCTGCTGCGTTTTGCTTCGACCCTCAATGACAGCGACGCGCAAACGGTTTCATTGAAAGACTATGTCAGCCGCATGAAGGAAGGACAGGACAAAATTTTCTATGTCACCGCCGACGCCTACCTGGCGGCGAAGAATAGTCCGCACCTTGAAATTTTCCGCAAGAAGGGTTTGGAAGTGCTGTTGCTGACCGACCGCGTCGATGAGTGGATGTTGTCCTTCCTGACCGAATACGATGGCAAGGAATTGGTATCGGTTGCGAAAGGTGACCTCGACCTGGGCAAACTGGAAGATGAAGCCGAGAAAAAGCAGCACGAAGAAGTCGAAGCGCAGTACAAGGACCTGATCGAAAAAATGAAGACGGTCCTGGCCGATAAATCCAAGGATGTGCGGGTATCTTACCGCCTGACCGATTCGCCGGCCTGTCTGGTGGCGGACGAGAATGAGTTATCGGGCAATTTGTTGCGCATGCTGAAAGCGGCTGGCCAGAATACGCCGGAATCAAAGCCTATCCTCGAGATCAATCCCGATCATCCTTTGGTGCAGCGCCTGAAATATGAAGAAGCCAAATTTTCCGACTGGGCCCATATCCTGTTCGACCAGGCCATGCTGGCCGAAGGTGGCACCTTGAATGATCCGGCCGGATTCGTGAAACGGCTTAATGAGATGCTGTTGGGGATGGCGGGAAAATAACTCGCTGAACCGGTGGAAATCGGGACCTTCCGCCGTGAAGGTTCCACGTTTGCCGGAGCGGTGTTCAGGTGCTCGAATACCGCTCATGCTTTACTTGCCGATTTGGCTGAAAAACGAGTAGCCCTTCCCGCTTTTGATCATCCTGTTGTTTTGCTTCGCCACATACATCGCGACATCGGAGTTATTAACCAGCACTTCCGCATTCTTGCCATCGTCCGGATAAAGCGTGATCCCGATGGCAGGGATGATGCTCAGCTGTAAACCGCCGATAACGCATGGCTGCGACAGGCTGGCGATAATCTTTTCCGCGATGCGGGCCGCATAGTTTTCATCGCGCACTTCCAACAGCAGGCACAGGAATTCATTTCCACCATACCTGCCAACCGTATCTTCGGTACGCAGCAGCGCTGTCAGGCGCTTGGCCACAGTGCGCAATACCTCGTCACCGATCGCATGGCCGTAACAATCGTTGATCATCTTGAAGTCATCGATGTCGATAAAGAGCAATCCGATGCCGCGCCCATGGCGCTCGGCCTGCGCCACCGCAGTATTGAGACGGTCGAGGAACAATTCCCGATTCGGCAAACCGGTAATCCTGTCATGAAACGCAAGATGGCGCGCCTTGCGTTCGTCCAGCCTGCTTCTGGCAAGCTCCCCTTCAAGAAATTTTCTCTCGGCAATTTCCCGGATCAAGGCCTGGTTAACCGAGGCGAGATCTGCGGCGCATTCCTGCACCTTATCCTCTACTTCTTCGCTTTGGCTCAGCGCGACTTCAATTCTTTCCAAAGGTAAATGTTCGATCACCTCTTCCTTCAACACGGCGTTGACTGAAGAAAGCTTTTGAGCGCATTCCTCGACTTTATGTTTTACCTGTTCACTTTGATTCAGTGCACTCGATAAAGTCAATGGGGAGGCAGTCGCCGCTTTGTCGAACGATCCCATAACCCCTCTTTTATTTGAAAATTCGGAATTTAGAGAAAGAAAAAGACAAATGGTTCTATATTACAAGTGAATTGATTTACAAGTATCTTGCTGTTGGACAGGAAGTGCGCAAAATTGGCTTGCCTGCCGATGCTGCTCAGTAAGCAATATGAAAGCGCCGATAAAGAATTCCGAGCACAAACAACGGTCCGATCAGCAGGAAGCGCAGGTCGTCGAAGAATGACGGTTTTTTCCCCTCAATTTTATGGCCGATGAACTGCCCGATCCATGCGATCACGAAGATGGCGATCGATGCCGGCAAAATTCTCGCCGGCGGCATGATGAACAACACGGCCAGCATTGCCCCTGACATCAGGACCATCCCGATCGCAAACGAGGTCGACAAGATAAAGTAATATACAAGCGACGCCAGCGTCAGGGCAAGCGCCGTCAGCGGATGCATGGCCCATAGCAGGCCGAGCAGCGAGAATGCGATCGCCGGCACGCATATGCAATGAATGAATTCGTTGGCGGGATGCTGATGGCTTTCGGCGTATACGGCGATCAGCCTGTCGATAGCCCGGGTCGCGGCGTGGTGCATGGTGTTCTCCTCCATGGGTATTAATTTGAGACCATCCTTTTTAAAACAGTGTAGCGCTGTTTGCGATAAATATCATTGCCGCCATGCCGCGGCAAACGTATTTTTCGCTGCGACCGGATGGCGCACGTCTGAAAAGGAAAGAACCGGCATGACTCGCAAACGCAGCTTCGCTCCGGTCATCAATGACCAGGTCCGGCTCCTGGTACTGGGCAGCCTTCCCGGCGAGATGTCGCTCGCGCACAGCCGGTATTATGCGCATCCGCAAAACCGGTTCTGGCTGCTGATGGGTGAAGTAATCGGGACCGACCTGCAGTCGCTGGAATACGACGAGCGTCTGAAGGCGCTGCTGGCGCACCGGGTGGGCTTATGGGATGTGATTGCCGAAGCCCATCGTGAAGGCAGTCTCGACAGCAGAATCCGCAACCACGCCCACAATGACCTGGTCGAACTGGCGAACAGCTTGCCTTACCTTAAAGCAATCGCCTTCAACGGCGGCACCGCTGCGCGGCTTGGCCTGAAAGCGCTTGGACAGGAAGCGGAAAGATACGGGATCATCAAGCTTCCTTCGAGCAGCCCGGCCTATACGCTCGCCTATTCCGAAAAAGTGAACGCCTGGCGCAAGCTGCAACCATGGATCGGTTCCAGGATTTTCTGACGGGGCAGGCCTGCGCCGCCGCTTTCCCGCCGCGCCTTCCCTGATGCGGGCACTTACCTCCCGACGCCGTTCATAATAATCCGCGCCATCTCGATCGCGGGCGGCCGGCCATCGGGTCCGGACGGAAGCGCGGCCCAGGTCACGATCGTGGTTCCGGTCACAGGGTCGTGGCCCATGAACGTGTTATAGCCGGGAATCTCGCCGGTATGCCCGTAATACGAACCGAACTTCGCCAGGCCCCAGCAATAGCCTGCGGCGTCCGGGTTCGAAGGATCGGTCGAAGTGCAGCTGGCGAGGCGTTTTGCCTGCAGGCTGGCGTCCAGGTATCCGCCGGCGACCAGCCTCCTGGCATAGATCGCGAGCTCGCCCGCAGTCGAAATGCCCATCCCCGCGGTCCAGCCCCACGAAGTACTCCATTCGGTCGCATCCATCGGCAGCAGTTTCCCGGCGTACGCCGCATTGCGCCGCGCCTGCGACAGCACGCTTGTGTCGATCGTCTCGACATTGGTGCCGAACTGGTAACCGCGCGCGAAAGGCTCGGGAAGCGCGGTATTGTCGAGCGGCGGCATCAGCGTGTCGTTCAGGCCGAGCGGCGCAAAAAGCCTTGTCCTGAACGCCTCTTCAGCGCGCATGCTGGTCAGTTTCTCGATGATCCGGCCGAGCAGCAGCGTGTTCGTGTTCGAGTATCTATAGGCTTGTCCCGGTGCAAAATAAACCGGATGGGAATACGCGATCCTCAGTAACTCCTCGATGGTGAAGGTTTTGCCGGGATTCGAATCGAGGCTCTGGTTGAACGCAAGATCCGTCGAATAGTTGAACAACCCGCTGCGCATCGTCAGCAGATGCTCGATCGTGATGCCGGCGCCATTCGGGACGTCGGGCAAAAATCGGGATACCGGGTCCGCAAGGCTGATGCGGCCTTCCTCGACCAGCTGGAGGATGACCGTTCCGGTCCATGTCTTGGTGATGCTGCCAACCCGAAAATGGTCCGTGACCCGCACCGGATCTTTGCTGCCACGGGCCCTGGTGCCGAACGCTTCGGTCCAGTCGCCCTGTGGCGAGCGCACCAGGACGACCGCGCCGGAGGTGAGCGTATCCGCCAGGACGGCCTCGATCTGCGGCCGCAATACGGCTGCATAGGAAGGGGGCGGTGCCGGGTCCTCCACTCCCGTTCCCGTATTACAGCCGGCGCTGGCAAGCACGATCAGAATTGCATTAATGAAAAAATTGCGTTTCGCGGGCCGGGAAGCATGCGCAGTATCGAATGGCGTTTCCACTGTTGCCTCTCTTTCAAAGATGCAGTCTACTGTGCGATAAAAGTATTCTTTCTGACAATATCAGGCGGTAAAACCAGACGAAACGGGTTTTTATTGCGCACAAAAATAATTCGTTCACCGACCGTTTGTCGCAATTAGTTTACCATTAGTATGGTTTATCAATATACTTTTTGTGAAATTCAATAATGCAAGGCTGGCTCCGGTGCCGCGCCACGGATGCCAGGTGGCCCGCCCATGCCCTGTTGCCTGCGTCTCATGCGACAATAGCGGCAGAAGTTTCTGAATCCGGCATGCTGCTCTACATATCGCCCGGCCGGATCGGAACGCGCCAGGCCGGCATTACCCTTCCGCACCAGCAAATGCACAACAGTCGCCGGCATAAAAATTTGCGCTTTAGCATGGCGCCACTGGATAATTCCCAATGCTCATCAAACGTAAATCGATTGAAAAAGAAGAGTCTCTGCGCGGTTCGCGCGGCGCACCCGCCAGCGCCCGTCCTTCACGCAAGCCGAAATTCGCACCGGTCACGCTATCGGAACAGCAAGGCGTACGCTTTCTTCACTTCGGTACCGAATGGGTCCAAGGTGCCATGCGGCTGCGAAAACCGGACTGGATTGAACTGGAATATGCGCAGCAGATGATGGCCTGGATGCTGTTCAACGACCAGCTTCGGCATGTCGTGCAACTGGGCCTCGGAACCGGCGCGCTGACAAAATTTTGCTATCGCCGGTTTCCAAGCGCCCGCGTCACCGCGATCGAGCTGAATCCATCGGTCATTGCCATTTGCGAATCGATGTTCAAACTTCCGCCCGACGACGGCCGCCTGTCCGTCATCGAAATGGATGCCCATGATTTTGTCAACGATCACGGCCATCACGGGACGATCGACGCGCTGCAAATCGATCTGTATGACGCGACCGCGCGCGGCCCGGTGCTCGATACGCCTGAATTCTATGCCGCCTGCGCCGCCTGCCTGACGCCCGACGGCATCGCCACGGTCAACCTGTTCGGCGACCATCCCAGCTATGCAAAAAACCTGAAGGCGATGCGCTTTGCGTTCGATGAGGTGATCTGCCTGCCTGAAGTCCATGACGGAAACGTCGTCGCGATCGGCTTCAGGACCGCGCCCGAGCTCGACTTTCCCACGCTGTATGAACTGGCGGCCCGCATCACTGAAACGACCGGGCTGCCGGCCAAATCGTGGGTCAACGGCATCAAGGCATGGCAAGCCGCCCGTTAGCCTGTTACCCATAAGCCCGCCCAGCACTTCGCCCCATCCCTGAAACGTGAGCCAGCCGATCGTCATGAATAAAACCGTTCCGAAAGCGATTGACCTTCAAATGATCTTCACCTGGCTGCTGGCCGATAAAATTCTCGGCAACGAGGATGCCAAGGTGCTCTACAACCAGGCGCGTGGCATCCTCAAAGGCAGCTCGACGTCGATGCATCCGCTCGTCGCGGTGGCGCAATGCAAGCTGCATTCGCCGGCGCCGCCGCACAAGCTGCTCACGCTGGACTGGCTGACCGAATGGGTGGCCGGCAAGGTGCAAGTGCCGTTTTTCCGGATCGATCCGCTGAAGATCGATTTCACCCGGGTTGCCGACGTCATGTCCGCCACCTACGCCGCGCGCTTCAACATCCTGCCGGTCGAATTGACGACGACTGAACTGGTCATTGCCACAGCCGAACCGCTGCAAACGGAATGGCAAGCCGAGATCGCCAAGATCACCCGGCGCAATATCCGGCTCGTGGTCGCCAATCCGCTCGACATTGCGCAATATATTTCCCAATTCTTTGCGTTGGCGAAATCGATCAAGAGCGCCAACAAGTCAAGCGGCCAGGATCTCAACCTGCGCAATAATTTCGAGCAGCTGGTCGAGTTGGGCAAATCGAGCAAGCAGGTCGACGCCAACGACCAGCACATCATCAACATCGTCGACTGGCTGTGGCAATACGCTTTCGAACAGCGCGCCTCCGATATTCACCTTGAGCCGAAGCGCGACATGGGCGCGGTGCGCTTCCGCATCGACGGCGTGCTGCACCAGGTTTACCAGGTGCCGGCGGTGGTGCTGATTGCGATGACGGCGCGCATCAAGCTGCTGGGACGCATGGACGTGATTGAAAAGCGCCGCCCGCAGGATGGGCGCATCAAGACCCGCACCGCGGCCGGACAGGAAACCGAATTGCGCCTGTCGACTTTACCGACTGCGTTCGGCGAAAAACTGGTGATGCGGATTTTCGATCCGGACGTCGTCGTCAAAACCCTGCCCGACCTGGGTTTTCCGCACGATGATGCGGCGCGCTGGGATGGCCTGACGAACCGGCCGCACGGCATCATCCTGGTGACCGGCCCGACCGGCTCCGGTAAAACCACCACGCTCTATACTACGCTCAAGACGCTTGCCACGTCCGAGGTGAATGTCTGCACGGTCGAAGACCCGATCGAAATGGTGGAAGCATCGTTCAACCAGATGCAGATCCAGCACGGCATCGACCTGACATTCGCCGAAGGCGTGCGGGCGCTGATGCGGCAGGATCCCGACATCATCATGGTCGGTGAAATTCGCGACCTGGAAACCGCCGAGATGGCGATTCAGGCCGCCCTGACCGGTCACCTGGTATTGTCGACGCTGCATACCAATGATGCCCCCTCCGCCGTGATGCGGCTGCTGGAACTGGGGGTACCCTACTACCTCCTCGAGGCGACGCTGATCGGCATCCTGGCGCAGCGACTGGTGCGCACGCTGTGCGTCCATTGCAAGTCGCCGGGCGCCACGGTCGACGACGACATCTGGAACAACCTTGTCGAAGAATGGAAAATCGAAAAGCCGCACGCGGTCTATCGCCCGGTCGGCTGTCCGGAATGCCGCCAGACCGGTTTTCGCGGGCGCACCGGGCTCTATGAATTGCTGAGCGTGTCGCAGAGTTTTTCACGGATGATCCAGCCGGAAACCGATATTCATGCATTGCGCAGACAAAGCGTGGCCGACGGCATGAAGCCGTTGCGGATCGCCGGCGCGCTCAAGATTGCCGAGGGCGTGACTACGCTCGAAGAGGTGTTGAAAGTGACCTCGGCGCTGACATCGTAGGATGTGCGCTGCGGGCAGCTGCCAGGCCATCCCGTACTTGCGGGTAACGCAAGCGTATTCCGAGCTCGGCTTTCATGCGCGCATTGTCGAGGCGGCGCGACTCCGACATAAATGAATACAACATCGGCGATACCGCGTCCTTCAGTGCCGCGCGCGCCAGCCGTGGCGGCCGCGGCAGTTCAAACGTATCCGCGACCGCATCGAAATAGTCGCCCATCAGTAAATCCGAATCATCGACCGCGTGGTAGACGCGTCCGGGCGCCGCACGGAACAGCGCCAGCGCAATCAGGCGCGCGAGATCGTCGGCATGAATATGATTCGTGTAAACATCCTCGGCAGGCAGCAAAGCCGGAGTACCCTTTACCAGCCGCTCGAGCGGCAAGCGATCGGCCGCATAAATTCCCGGCACGCGCAGGATCGCCAGCCTGCCATGGGCGCGCCGGGCCCATCCCCGTAATAATCGCTCGGCATCGACCCGGCGCCGGGCGCGTGGATTCTGCGGATTGACAGGATGTGTCTCGTCGAAACATGCGCCGTTGCAATTTCCATAAACGCCTGTCGTGCTGACATAAACGAGCGTGGCCCCGTCGGGTAAAATGGCTGTCAGGTTGCGGGTACGCCTGTCCCCGGCGCCATCCGATTGCGGCGGCGCCAGGTGCACGATCGCGGGTGCGAGGCATGCCAGGCGCGCCAGGCTGGCCGGATGGTCGAGGTCGGCGGCGACCGGTATGGCCCCGGCGGCTCGCAGTTCGGCATGGCGCGCGGGCTGGCTGGTAACGGCGAATACGCGAAACCGGTCGCGCACCAGGGACAATAAGCGCATGCCGACGTCGCCGCAGCCGACGATCAAAAGACGCGGCTTATTGAATTTTCCAGTGATTGTTTTACCGACTATATCTTTCATCATCAGGATTGTATGACTTTCCAAGTAACTGTTCAGCCTAGCGGGCGGCAATTCGAGTGCGACGAAGGCGAAACCGTGCTGACCGCGGCGATCCGCGCCGGTGTCGGATTGCCCTACGGCTGCAAGAATGGCGCTTGCGGCACATGCAAGGGCAAACTTCTGTCCGGGGAAGTGACGCATGGCGCGCACCAGGAAAAGGCGTTGTCGGTAGCCGAGGAACGAAATGGTTATTCCTTGTTCTGTTGCGCGATACCGCATTCGGATATCGCGATCGAAGCGCGCGAAGTATTGGGCCTGGGCGACATCCCGATCAGAAAAATGCCGACGCGCGTCGCCGCGCTCGACAAGGTGACCGACGATGTGATGATTATTTCCCTGCAGCTACCGGCAACTGAGCGCATGCAATACCGGGCTGGCCAGTACATCGAATTCCTGCTGAAGGACGGTAAACGGCGCAGCTACAGTATGGCCAGTGCGCCGCACATCGGCGAGCAATTGAGCTTGCATATCCGTCATATGCCGGGCGGCGTATTTACCGACCATGTCTTCAACACCATGAAAGTGCGCGACATCCTGCGCTTCGAAGGCCCTCTCGGCAGTTTCTTCCTGCGCGAAGATTCCGGCAAACCGATGGTACTGCTGGCATCCGGCACCGGCTTTGCGCCGATCAAGGCGATCATCGAGGAAGCGACTCTGAAAAACACCGGACGTTCCATGGTCTTATACTGGGGCGGCCGCCGTCCGCAGGACCTGTACATGCATCGGCAATGCGAGGAATGGGCGCGCACGCTGCCGAACTTCAGGTATGTGCCCGTGATTTCCGACGCCCATCCGCAAGATAACTGGAGCGGACGGACCGGTTTCGTGCATCGGGCTGTCATGGAAGATTTGCCGGACCTGTCGGCGTACCAGGTATATGCATGCGGCGCCCCGGTGATGGTCGATTCGGCAAAACAGGATTTCGTCGCGCTATGCAAACTGCCTGAAGATGAATTTTTTGCCGATGCATTCACCAGCGAAGCGGACCTGGCCGCCGGCTGAGGCGCCTGCGAAAGTACACTGAGCATCGCAGGCTCGGGATCGGCCTGTAAGGGCGTCCGCAAGACGCTGTATTTGACGCACCCGGGAAAACGACTTAAGATGTCCAGCATGAATACGACTGCCAAACTCTTGCGACGCCGTTCCCGCCTGCCTCAGCCCGGGATGCCCTGCGTGTAAGCATTTGTCTTTCGCTCAGCCACAGGCAATCCCTGTGGCTTTTTTTTTGAACGGTTTTTTATCAGGAGCTTCCGAAATGGAATTCAGCGAGTACGACACCAATGCCCTGCTTACGATTACCAACCGGCCGCCGCTAGTCTTTACCGAAGGCGATGGCATGTGGCTCACTGACCATAATGGCAAACGTTATCTCGATTATCTGCAGGGATGGGCTGTCAACTGTCTCGGCCATTCACCGCAATGCGTGCAGGATGCGCTAGCCGTCCAGGCCAAAAAATTGATCAACCCTTCGCCGGCTTTCTATAACGAGCCGTCGATCCGGCTGGCATCGATGCTGGTGGAGAATTCCTGCTTCGATCGCGTCTTTTTTGCCAATAGCGGCGCCGAAGCCAATGAAGGCGCGATCAAACTGGCGCGCAAATGGGGCAAATTAAACAAGAACAGCAAGGGTGAAAACCGTTACGAAATCATCACTTTCGACCATAGTTTCCACGGCCGCACGCTGGCAACCATGTCGGCCAGCGGCAAGACCGGCTGGGACACGATCTTTGCGCCGCAGGTGCCCGGCTTTCCCAAGGCGACATTGAACGATCTCGGCAGCGTTGAAAGCCTGCTGACCGACCGGACCGTGGCCGTCATGCTGGAGCCGGTGCAGGGCGAAGGCGGCGTGATTCCGGCCACGCGCGAATTCATGAAAGGCTTGCGCGAGCTGACTCAAAAACATGGCTTGCTGCTGATCGTCGACGAAGTGCAAACCGGGATGGGACGCACTGGCGAATTATTTGCCTACCAGTTGTCGGATACGACGCCGGACATCATGACGCTTGGCAAAGGCATAGGCGCCGGCGTGCCGCTGGCCGCCATGCTGTGCCGTGAAGAAATCGCCTGTTTTGAACCGGGTGACCAGGGCGGCACCTATAACGGCAATCCACTGATGACGGCGGTAGGCGCCGCGGTGCTGGATGAATTGCTCAAGCCGGGCTTCATGAAATCGGTGCAGGATAAGGGGGCCTATCTCAGCGCCGAACTGCTGAACTTGAGCGACCGTCACGGCTTGCAGGGCGAGCGCGGTGAAGGACTGCTGCGGGCGCTGAAACTGGGCAAGGAAATCGGCCCGCAAATCGTCGAACTGGCGCGCGAGATGGGGCCGGTCGGCTTGCTGCTGAACTCGCCGCGTACGGATTTGCTGCGTTTCATGCCGGCGCTGAATGTCACGACCGAGGAGATCGATCAAATGATTTCGATGCTGTCGGAGACCTTGAGGAAGCTCGGGCATTAAACAGGCGGGAGGCCGGCGCATCGTTTCGTGTGGCGTGTGTCCGGCGTGGCTGGATATCCCGGAAACCATTCCGGTATATGCGGCCACGCCGGATGGAAACACAAGTACGCGCCATCCGGTGATTGAGTGATACTTATTGCCGCCCTGTCTGACGCACCTTACTTCTTCTTCGGCACATAGAGATCGGTAATTACCCCCAAGCCCATCTCGGCCGCAAACATCGGCGTTTCCGACAAGGTCGGGTGCGCATGCACCGTCAGCGCCAAGTCTTCCAGATCGGCGCCCATTTCCATCGCGAGCACTGTCTCGGCCAATAATTCGCCTGCATTCACACCGACGATACCGGCTCCGATGATGCGCTTGGTAACCGGGTCCCATAACAGCTTGGTCAGGCCGTCGTCACGCCCCATCGCCAGTGCGCGGCCGGACGCTGCCCATGGGAAACTGGATTTTTCGAAGGGAATGCCCTTCTCCTTTGCTTCTGTCTCGGTCACGCCCATCCATGCGATTTCCGGATCTGTATACGCAACCGAAGGAATCGTCATGGCGTCGAACTGGACCTTGTGGCCGGCGATCACTTCGGCCGCCACCTTCGCTTCATTGGTCGCCTTATGCGCCAGCATCGGATCGCCGCAGATATCGCCGATGGCAAAGATATTGGCAACATTGGTACGCTGCTGCTTATCGACCGGGATGAAGCCGCGTTCGTTGACGACCACACCGGCTTTCTCCGCCGCGATATCCTTTCCGTTCGGCCGCCGGCCCACCGCCATCAGCACCATATCGTACAACTGCGGCTCATTCGGGGCGTTTTCGCCTTCGAAAGTCGCCAGCATGCCGTCCGCGCGCGCTTCAAGTTTCGTGACCTTGGTCTTCAGGTAAATCGCTTCATAGCGCTTTTCGATGCGCTTGTGCAAGGGCTTCACCACGTCGCGGTCGGCCGCAGGAATCAAGCCGTCGGCAAATTCGACCACCGTGATTTTGCTGCCGAGCGCGTCGTACACGCAGGCCATTTCCAGGCCAATGATTCCACCACCGATTACCAACATCTTTTTTGGAATCTGACGCAGTTCGAGCGCGCCGGTCGAATCAGTCACGCGCGGGTCGTCGTAAGGAAATCCGGGAATCCGGGCGACCGAAGATCCAGCCGCGATGATCGCGTTCTTGAATGCGACTACCTTGGCGCCCTCTTTGGTCTCGACCGTCAGCGTATTGGGCGACGAGAATGCGCCCTTGCCTTCCACGACCTGCACTTTGCGCGCCTTGGCAAGCCCGGACAGGCCACCGGTCAGCTTCTTGACGACGCTTTCCTTCCAACCGCGCAATGCATCGATATCGATCTCCGGATTCCCCATCTTGATGCCGAAATGCGACATCTCTTCCGCTTCGGTAACCACCTTTGCCGCGTGCAGCAGGGCTTTGGATGGAATACAGCCGACGTTGAGGCAGACACCGCCAAGTGACGGGTAACGTTCCACCAGCACCACCTTCTGACCGAGGTCGGCCGCCCGGAATGCGGCGGTATAGCCGCCAGGGCCGGCCCCCAGAACCAGCGTGTCGCATTCGATATCGGCCTTGCCTGAAAAGCTGGCTACGGCAGGCGCGGGCGCCGCTGCGGGAGCGGAAGCCGGTGCAGCGGCCGGCGCCGGCGCTGTGGCGGTGGCGCCCTCGGTTTCAAGCAACAGCAGCAGCGAACCTTCCGCGACCTTGTCACCGATTTTGACTTTCAATTCCTTGACCACGCCGGCCTGGCTGGACGGAATTTCCATGCTGGCCTTGTCGGATTCGACCGTGATCAGCGATTGGTCGACCGCAATCCTGTCGCCGGGCTTGACCAGCACTTCAATGACTTCCACTTCCTTGAAATCGCCGATATCCGGGACTTTGATTTCTGTCACACCTGTCATAGCTATAGCTCCGTCCGCTCCCCTGCCCCGATCAGGCCAATGGCCGGGACCGGGAACCGGGATAAGGCCGGAACGCCGCGGCATGCGGCGCCCCGTCCAGGGTTTATGAATTATTCACTGCAAAACTGAAAATCCGGAATGGCCCCGACGAACTCTTGTCGAATTCCGCTCCGGCCTGCACACCGATTTCCGCTATCTCGCGGGCGCTACGCGCTTGGTCATAGACCGCATACATCGCACCCAACGCAAAATTCCTGCCGCTGCCGATACCCCAGAAGCGGTCAAAACTGAACACTTCCCGATACGAATACACGCCGAAAATACCGCTCGGGTTGGCAATCAGCGAAGTGATCTGCGACGACTCATACGGATCGTCCTCGTCTTCTTTCGTATTGAGGAAATATTTTTCCTTCAATATGTTATGCACCTGCGTATAAGTTTCGAACACTTCGTCCCGGCTGCCGAGCTTGCACTGGTCCGCCATCTCGGTAAGCAACTTGCGCATCACCGGAAAGTGGGCCGCCGTGCCGGCCAGCGTAATGTAGGAATCGCCGACCTTGAAAATCTTGTCGTTCGCCTCGTAGGCATTGGACAGGCGGGTGTCGCCGAAGGTAACGAGCGAATCCGATGCAATGGCGATTTCGTTATTCTTCTTGACGACAACGCAGGTGGTCATTGTTGGTCTCCACTAGAAAAGTCAGGCCGCGGTGCCGGCCGCAAAGCGGGAAAATGTAGCGGCACTCAACTGTCCCGCCGGCCGGACCGACTGCGCGCCGTTTCCGAAATTCGGGAATCTACAACAGAGTCTTCCGCATATCCGCCAGCACCTCGGTCAGATAGACCGAGAAGCGCGCTCCCATCGCGCCGTCGATCACGCGATGATCATATGACAGCGACATCGGCATCATCAGGCGCGGGACGAATTGCTTGCCGTCCCAGACCGGCTTGAATGCGGACTTGGACAAGCCCAGGATCGCCACCTCCGGCGCATTGATGATGGGCGTGAAAGCGGTGCCGCCGATGCCGCCGAGCGAAGAGATGGTGAAGCTTGCGCCTTGCATGTCGGCCGGCTTGAGCTTGCCTTCGCGCGCCTGCGCCGATAGGTCGCCCATTTCCTGCGCGATTTGCGAAATTCCTTTTTTGTCCGCATCCTTGATGACCGGCACCACCAGTCCGTTCGGCGTGTCTGCCGCGAAACCGACGTGGTAATACTGTTTCAGGATGAGGTTCTCCCCCTTGGCATCCAGCGATGCGTTAAACGCAGGGAATTTTTTCAAGGCGGCGACACTGGCCTTGATGACGAATGCCAGCATGGTCAGCTTGACGCCCGATTTCGCCATCGCCGCGTTCGAGGTCTTGCGGAATTCTTCCAGTTCTGTGACGTCGGCCTCGTCGAACTGCGTCACATGCGGAATCATGACCCAGTTGCGATGCAGGTTCGGACCGCTGATTTTTTTGATCCGCGATAGTGGCAGCAATTCGGTAGGACCGAATTTCGAGAAATCAAGCGATGGCCATGGCAGCAGCTCAAGACCGGCGCCGCCTTTCGCGGTCGGCACCGCGGTTGGCACGGCCGAACCGGCGATGACGGATTTCACATAATTTTGTACGTCTTCATGCGTGATACGGCCCTTCGGACCGGATCCTGTCACGCGCACCAGGTCGACACCGAGTTCGCGCGCAAACTTGCGTATTGATGGCGATGCATGCGGCTTGCCGCCGGCTTCCTCGTTGGACGGCCCCGGCTTGGTTGATTCAACCAGGCTCAGAGCCGGAGACGGGGATGGGGCCGCGGCCTGCGCCGGAGCCGAAGTTGAAGCTTGAGCAGGAGCCGCGGCCGAAGCCTGGGCTGGAGCTGGAGCTGGAGCTGCTTGCGCAGAAGCTGGCGCAGCCTGCGCCGGAGCCGCCGCGCCCTCGGTTTCCAGAACGAGCAACAGCGAACCTTCCGCAACCTTGTCCCCGATCTTGACTTTCAATTCCTTGACCACGCCGGCGTGGCTGGATGGAATTTCCATGCTGGCCTTGTCGGACTCGACCGTGATCAGCGACTGATCGGCGGCGATGGTGTCGCCGGGCTTGACCAGTAACTCAATGACTTCCACTTCCTTGAAATCACCGATATCCGGGACTTTGACTTCCAGAGTACTCATAGTGTTCGCTCCGTTCGTTCCCCTGCCCGCCGTGACGAGGCCACGGAGCGGCCGGTTTTTTGGTCGTCGACCATCAAACCGGCTGAATCCAAAGCCCCGCCCCATGAAGAGGAGGGAATTTGTTAGTGTGAGTTATAGCGTAACCGGATTCGGTTTATTCGGATTGATCCCGTACTTGTCGATCGCCTGTTTGACGACCGATGCCGAAATCAGGCCTTCGTCCGCCAGCGCCTTGAGTGCGGCAACCGTGACGAAATGACGATTCACTTCGAAAAACTCACGCAGTTTCGCGCGGGTATCGGAGCGGCCAAAACCGTCGGTGCCGAGCACCTTGTAGCTGCGGTTCTTCGGCATGAATGCGCGAACCTGCTCGGCGAATGTGCGCATGTAGTCGGTGGCAACCACAATCGGACCGGCCGTGCCCTGCAGCGACTGCGTGACGTGCGCCACCCGCGGCGGCTCCGACGGATGCAGCATGTTCCAGCGCTCCACGTCCTGGCCATCCCGCGCCAGCAGCGTGAACGATGGCGCCGACCAGACATCGGCGGCAATGCCCCAGTCATCCCTTAGCAAATCGGCCGCGGCGATGACTTCGCGCAGAATCGTGCCGGAACCCATCAACTGGACCCGGTGCCTGGTCTGCTGTTCACTCGACTGGAACAGGTAGAGTCCCTTGAGGATATTCTCTTCCTGCCCCGGCTGGATTCCCGGCTGGCTATAATTTTCATTCATCAGCGTGATGTAATAAAACACATCTTCCTGACGTTCAATCATACGCTTCAGGCCATCCTGAATAATGACGGCGACTTCGTGGGCAAAGGTCGGATCGTAAGGCATGCAATTCGGAATGGTCGACGCCAGCACGTGGCTGTGCCCGTCTTCATGCTGCAGGCCTTCGCCATTGAGCGTGGTGCGGCCAGCCGTGCCGCCGAGCAGGAAGCCGCGCGCGCGCATGTCGCCCGCCGCCCACGCCAGATCGCCGATCCGTTGCAGGCCGAACATCGAGTAAAAGGTGTAAAACGGAATCATGACCCGGTTATTGGTCGAGTACGACGTCGCTGCCGCGATCCATGAACTCATCGCGCCCGCTTCGTTGATCCCTTCCTGCAGGATCTGGCCAGCCTTGTCTTCACGATAGTAGCTGACCTGGTCCTTGTCGACCGGTTCATACAACTGTCCCTGCTGATTGAAGATGCCGATCTGGCGGAACAGGCCTTCCATGCCAAAGGTGCGCGCTTCGTCGACCAGGATCGGCACCACGCGTTTGCCGAGGTTTTGATCACGCAGCAGGATCGACATGATGCGCACATAGGCCTGGGTGGTCGAAATCTCGCGGCCTTCCGCGGTCGGGTCGAGCACTGCCTTGAATGCCTCAAGATCCGGCACCGGCAAGGTTTCTTCCGCCTTGACGCGGCGTTGCGGCAGGTAGCCGCCGAGCGCTTTGCGGCGCTCGTGCAGGTATATCATTTCAGGCGAATCGTCGGACGGCTTGAAGAACGGCACTTCCGCTAACTGGTCGTCGGGAATCGGAATCGCAAAACGGTCGCGCATTTCGCGTATCGCCTCGTCATCGAGCTTCTTGGTCTGGTGGGCGGTATTGCGCGCCTCACCCGATTTGCCCATGCCGAATCCCTTGACGGTCTTGACCAGCAATACGGTCGGCTGGCCCTTGTGCTCCTGCGCGACCTTGAAGCCGGCGTAAATCTTATGCGGGTCATGGCCGCCGCGGGTCAGGCGCCAGATGTCGCCATCGGTCATGTTGGCGACCATTTCCAGCAGCTTCGGATGCTTGCCGAAGAAATGCTTGCGCACGTATGCGCCATCCTTGGCCTTGTAATTCTGGTACTCGCCGTCGACGGTTTCCATCATGACGCGCTGCAGGATGCCTTCCTTGTCGCGCGCCAGCAAATCGTCCCAGCCCGGACCCCAGATGACTTTGACCACGTTCCAGCCGGCGCCGCGGAAATCGGCTTCCAGTTCCTGGATGATCTTGCCGTTGCCGCGAACCGGTCCGTCAAGGCGCTGCAGATTACAGTTAACCACCATTACCAGGTTATCGAGCATTTCGCGCCCGGCCATGCCGATCGCACCCATCGATTCGGGCTCGTCCATTTCACCGTCGCCGCAAAATACCCATACCTTGCGATTGTCGGTCTTAGCGATACCGCGCGCATGCAGGTACTTTAGAAAGCGCGCCTGGTAAATCGCCATCAGCGGCCCAAGGCCCATCGAGACGGTCGGGAATTGCCAGAACTCCGGCATCAATTTCGGATGCGGATAGGATGACAGGCCCTTGCCGTCGACTTCGCGGCGGAAGTTCAGCATCTGCTCTTCACTCAGCCGGCCTTCGAGGAAAGCACGGGCGTAAATCCCGGGCGAGGAATGGCCCTGGATATACAGCAGGTCGCCGCCATGATCTTCGGTCGGCGCATGCCAGAAATGGTTGAAGCCGATGCCCAGCATGTTGGCCAGCGATGCGAAGCTCGATATATGACCGCCGAGATCGCCATCCGAGCGGTTGGCCTTGACCACCATCGCCATCGCATTCCAGCGCATCCAGGAACGCAGGCGCTCTTCATATTCCAGGTTGCCCGGCGAATGTTCGCCCAGATGGGCCGGTATGGTATTGACGTAAGCGGTGTTGCTGGAAAACGGGATATGGGCTCCACGGCGGCGCGCCAGGTCAACCATGCGTTCCAT